>NZ_JBEOSB010000006.1:0-391761 GCF_040302705.1 Streptomyces sp. NPDC097640 | reverse complement strand
GGCGAACGCGGCGGCCGGGCAAGTATGGCGGGCTTGTGGAGAGACCAGGCCCCTACTGACGTAGGGGGCTGAGGCAAGGCAAACTTACCCGTGCATACTCACCACACATGGCGGCTACACGTTCGGGACCTTCAGCTTGTCCCAGCTCTTGCGGCCCGGGATGCCGTCCGCGTCGTCCCCGGAGTACCCCAGCTTGCGCTGCCACGCCGCGTACGACTTGCGGTCCGCCTCGGTCCACTCCGGACCCGGCCCCTCCTCGTAGCGCCCGCAGCCCTCGGCGACCAGGCGCTTGCCCATCGCCGTGATGATCCTGCTCTCGCGGCCGTTCTGGAAGAACGCCGAGCCGGGGAACGGCTCGTACGTCGCGGGCGGCTTGGGCTGCTGCGGGGCGGGGCCGTCCGGCTTGGCGCCCAGGCGTTTGGCGATGCGGGAGCGCATGGTGTCCATCGAGAAGCCGCGCGGGTCCACCTTGCCCGGCTGCCACTCCAGATGGCCGATCACCGAGCGCTGGGTCCAGCCGTGGGCCCGGCAGATGGCCGCGGACACCTTCTCGATGGCCAGCTTCTGCGCCTCCGGCCAGGGGTCGTCGCCATCGCCGAGGTTGATGCACTCGAAGCCGTAGAAGTGGCGGTTGCCATCGGTGTCGGCCTCGTTGTCGCGGGGCAGCGCTCTCTCGTCGATGACGGCGTTGAGCACGTCGCGGTCGCCGAGGCCCGCGTGGTTGGCGCGGCCGTTGCCGACCAGGTGGACCGCGCCCGACTTGTCGATGACGCCGTGGCACAGCGGCCCCGGCAGGGCCGAGTGGCCGTCGTAGCACAGTGCCACTGAGGAGGCCGTGCCCTTGGTGACGGTGTGGTGGATCATCACGCCGTTCACCGGGCCCCACGGGCCCTTGGAGTTGCGGTTGTGGGTGCGCCAGCTGCGGACTTCGTGGACTTCCAGTCCCTCGTCGCGCAGCGCCTTCAGCAGGCGGTCGGCGGTCAGGGGAGTGGCCATCGTGGTGCTCCTTCGAAGCGGGTACGTGGTGTGGGTACGGATCTCGTCGGCCCGGGGCTCAATCCACCCCGCGCCCGGCCTACTCCTGCGGTTCCTCCTCCGCCCGGGCCTTGGCCTCGGCCTCCGCTTCGGCCTCCGCTTCCGCCTCCGCCGCGAGCGCCGCCGCGTCCGCCGCCGGGACCGGCGCGGCCAGCGGACCGAACGCCATCCGCAGATCCACCTCCGCCTCCTCGGCCGCCACCCACGCGAGCGGCGCGTAGTGCACCCGGATCCCGGCCGGGGCCTGGAGCAGCGGCTTGCGGGCCGCGTTCACCGGCCACTCGACGGCGCCCGTGGCCGTACGGGCCGGGATCAGCCAGTGGTCGCCGGAGCGGTAGGTGGCGTCGGGCGCGAAGTACACCTCGACGCCGTCCTCCAGCGGCAGCCAGCGGCCCTCCTCGACCCGGACCGCGCCGTGCCTGAGCCGCCCCGCCGTCCCCTTGCGCGCCCGCCGCGAACCCTCGCGGTGGTCCCAGCGGCGCAGGAACGGCCGCAGCTCCGGGCGGCGCCCGACGCCCGGCTCCGGCTCGCCGGACAGCCGCACCCGCCGCCCCGGCAGGTCGACCTCCTCCACCCGCAGCAGCGGCAGCGGCTCGCCACGGCTGGTGTACGCCGTGTCCACGAACTCGACCCGGTCCCCGACGTTCAGATCCAGCTTGTCGTCACTGCCGAGGGTGGCCAACTCGACCCACGTGCCGTCGAGTTCATCGACCGGGAAGACCACCGAGCCGTTCTCCCGCGACCACTTGAAGGTCGCCTCCTTCGCCGTGCCGCCCTCGTGGATCTCCACCCGGTACAGCTGGTTCTCCGGCCCCCGGTAGCGGGCGTCCGGCCGGATCAGACACGGGTCCTCGTCCGCGTGTTCCGGCCGCTCGCTGCGCGCCGCCAGCCGGGACGTGGCCGCCCCGGACTTCGCCACCCAGTCCCCGAACGCCTTGCGGACCTGGTCCTTGGTCGCGCCGGCCCCGTTCTCCAGGTCTTCCAGCTCCAGGGCCGAGCCCGCCAGCGGCAGCACCTGCCACACCACCTTGACCCGCGCCGCCGTGTCCGGCATCGCCGAGCCGAGGGCCACCTCGCGCAGCGCCGGGTCCTCGGCCGCGGTGACCGACCGCTCCCACACCTTCAGACAGGCCAGGAACGGGCGGTCCGGCAGCCGGTCGCCCGGCCGCTCCGGGTCCCGGTAGGCGTCGGGCTGGTCCCAGTACGACCAGGTGGCGGGCGGCGCGACCGGCTCGTCGTCCGCCTCACCCGCCGCGGGTTCTTCGTCCTGGACGGCCACCCCGGGCAGCGGCCGGGTCGCGTCGCACAGGATGCCGTCGACGTAGTAGCGGCCGCCGCCGATGAGCAGGTCGTCCAGCTCGCGGCTGCCGGCCTTGAACTTGATGTGGAAGCCGGTGTCCCCGACCGGGCCGCCGTGCTGCCCGATCAGGTCGGCGGCGATCGTACGGGCCTGGTGGAGCTGGATCGCGGCCTGCTCGTTGGCGTCGGCGTCCAGCTGTACGCGGCCCTGCTGGGCGACCACCGCCGAGTAGTGGCGGTCGGGCCGAAAGGTGAGACGCGAGAGATCGGCGTGCATGGAAGAGGTCCCCCTCGGAGGTTTTTCGGAAGTCTGGGCGGCGACTGTGGGTGCGTGCGTCAGGGGCTCGTGGTCATGTCACGGCGATGACTCCCGCGTCCGTGCCCGCCGGGGTGTACTCCGCGAGCCGCGCCCGCAGGCTGTCCTCGCGCTGGGGCTGGTACAGGTCGTGGAAGGCGCCCATCTCGGCCCCGTCCTCGGCGCCCCGGCGGATCTCCTCCGCACACCCGGCGGCCAACTGGCCGTACACCGGGGTGCCGTACCGCTCGCCGCTGAACCGCGGCCGCACCCGCCACGCCTCCCCGGCCCCCACCAGGTCCGGCTGGCAGCGGTGGCGGCGCGGGGTGCGCGAGCCCGGCGGCACATAGCTGAACCGCAGACATCCGACACCGCGCCTGGCCACGTGCATCCGCCCCGTGAACACGCTGTTCTCGCCGATCTCGACCGCGTGCGTGTGCACCTCGCCGATGACGGTCGTGCGGTGGGCGTACAGCACGGCGTGCGCGTGGCGGCAGTCCGGGGCGGACAGGGCCGGGCGGTCGTGGCCGGTGGCGTCCAGGATGCTGTCGCGGATGTGGATCGCCAGCGGGTCGGTGTGCACCTCCTCGCCGATGACCTCGATGGTGCCCAGGACACTGCGCTCGATCTGCACACACGCGGTGGTGCGCTCCAGCACCAGGCTGGGCTCGTCGGGCGAGCGCGGCTCGCACTCCGGCTCCAGGGACCAGCCGGGGACGAGCGTGCAGTGGCGCAGCACCACGGCGCCCACCGGCCCGGTGACATTGAGGCCGCGCCCCGCGATCAGCAGCCCGTCCAACACGATGCGCGGCGCCTCGCCGCCGCCGTCATGGTCTTCCCGCGCCCGGATGTTGAGCGCGTCGGGGCGGTTGCTGTACCAGTCCAGCAGCCGGATCACCGGCCGTGTCCCCTCGGCGGCGCGCAGTTCGAGGCGGTCGCCCGGGTCCAGGTCGAAGTCCAGCTGCTCCTGGTAGGCGCCGCTGTGCGTGATCTCGATGACGCCCTCGGGGCCGCACCGCCCGCCCCGCCGGTCGTGCTGCCACTGCCGGTACGCGTCCATGATCCGCTGGTGCGCACACCCCGGGCCGACCCGGTAGACCTCGGCGGCGGGGGAGGTCTCGCGGTCGTCCCGCTCGTACTCGCCACCGCCCATGTCGTCCGGATACGCGTGGTGGTACGTGACCCAGACCCCGTGGCGCGGCGCCGAGCGCGAGCCGAACGCGATGCGTCCCAGCTCCGGGTCGACCACCACCTGGCCGCGCTTGGCCCGGTAGCGCCAGTCCGTCAGATCGGCCACCACGATGTCCGAGAGCGGCACCGGCTCGTCCTGGCCGTCCCGCCAGATCGTGAAGCTCTTGCCCGGCCCGTAGTAGTCGGCGAGCCGGTCCGCGAGCTGCCTGCGGCGGATGTACGCGGGCACGTTGTCGATGGCCGCGATGTGAGAGGCGGACGGCTCGGGTTCGGGGCGGGTGACGAGCGGGGTGTCGTTGCCGAGGATAGAGAAGGTGTAGAGGTCGCGGGCCCGGTCGATGCAGTACGCGGGCGCGTTGGTGACGTGGTACGGCTTCAGCCGCCACACGAACAGCCCCACCCCGGCCGGGGTGTAGCCGCCCTGCCCGCGCCGGGAGCCCGCGCGCCGGACATCCACCGACCGCGCCACCGTCCCGAACGGCCCGCCCGCGAGGTCCAGCGCCGACCCGTCCCGCAGATCGGCGAGCCGGCCGCGCTCCAGGCGGCGGGTGTCCGCCGCCGCGCCACCCGTTCCGCCGTACAGCTTGACCGGCTGGTGGTGTGCGGTGAGCCGGGACAGCTCCACGGCCCGCGCGGGCCATCCGGCCACCGATACGGACAGCTCCTCCAGCAGCGCGAGCGTGCCCTTGCGCCGCCGGTTCGCGACGGTGGCCGCCACGTCCCGGCGCGGCGCGAGCGCCTCGGCCAGCCTCAGCCGGGAGGCGTGCGTGGGCCCGCCGTCCCGCAGCCCGGTGGCCAGGACCCGCTCATAGCCGGGCAGCGGGCGGTAGCCCACCAGGTCGCCCAGGTAGGGCAGCACCCACGCGGTGGCGGTCTCCACGAACCAGTCGTCGTATTGGCGCTCGACCCCGTCGCGTACCAGATCGACCTGTTCGGCGATCACGGCGAGCAGGGCGCGCAGGGGTTCGCCCGCCTCCGCGTCCCTGAGGCGATGCCACTGCGGGAGCAGCTCCGCGAGCCCGTCCGGCTCCCTGCTCATGACGTGACCTCGCTCATGACCTCGCTCATGACGTGACCTCCGTGAGAATCAGCGTGTCCGGGACCTCCGGCGAGAACAGCGCGAGCTGGGCCGGGCGGATGCCGCGGAAGACGGACACCGAGCGGCCGCGGGGCAGCCGGCGGGTGTCGGTGATGTCGGGGTTGAGGCGCAGCAGTTCGGCGAGCGGGATGCCGTGGCGCCCGGCGACGCCGGTGAGTGTCTCGCCGTCCGCCGCGCTCACGCGGTACGTCTCCTCGGTGTACTCGGCACACCGGGCGGGGACCGCGGCGCTCGGCTCGGTGAGCCGGGCGGCCAGCTCGGCCAGCTCTCGCGGGGTGCTGGAGGCCGGGACACCGGTGAAGGCGTCCACGTCCACATAGTCGACGCCCGGCACCGCGTGGGCGGTGGCCAGCACCTCGGACAGCAGCGCAGGCTGCCCCAACTCCCGCCCCAGATAGCCCAGGTTGCGCAGGAGTGCCGCGCGCAGCCGGGGCTCGACGAGCTCCCAGGAGTGGTCCGGCGCCACCTTCACCCGCGCCACCAGCAGAAGCAGCACCAGCTCGCGCACGTCCACGCGCACCGGCAGCCGGGTGTCCCCGTAGGCGGCCAGCGAGGAGCGCAGCGCGCGCAGCACCCGCGAGTCCTCGCCGATCGGTACGTCGTCCACCCCGGCGACCGTCACATGCAGCACCTTGCGCCGCCCGTCGAACAGCTCGCGGGCGGTGGCCCGGCCGATGCCCGCGCGCGAGCGGGCGAAGTCCTCGTAGTCCTGGAGGGACACCAGCCGGTCGAGCGCGGACACCGCGAGCGGGACGGTGCGGCGGGTCAGCCCCGGGCCGTCGCCGTCCGCGCCGCCGGTGGCGGGCTGCGGGTTGGTGACGGCGGTGACCCCAAGCGGCCGGGTCAGGGCCTGGGTGACGCGGTCCGCCGCCACGTTGGCGGCCCGGCCGGTGCCGAAGCGGTAGCGGGCCCGTACGTTCTCGTGGCCGCTGGACAGCCGCGCGCCGTGCACCCCGTCGCCGAAGGTCACTGTCGTCCGCCCGTCCGCGGCGGTCCCCGTGACGTACACCCGCTCGCGCGGGCCGCGCCCGGCCAGGCTGTCCACCCGGTGCCAGAGCAGCCCGTCGACGCGTACGTCCAGCGCGGGGACGGCCCCCAGCGGGTTGTTGGCCGGGAGCCAGGTCAGCGGGGACTGCCACAGCGCGAACGTCTGGTTGGCGAGGGCGGGGTCGCCGCTGCCGATCGCCTCGTCGCGGCTCTCGCCGTGCGTGGCGGGCACCACATTGCCCTGGACGCGGACCGTGTCGCGGCGGTAGCGGTAGGCCAGGCCGGCGGTGAGGGTGAGGGTGGTGTGCACATGGTCGCCGGGCAGTTCGGGGTCGACGCGCTGGTCGACGGCGGCGATCACCGCCAGCTCCGTGCCGCGCACCCCCGTTGATCCGGGGGTCGGCCCCGGGATGTCGGTGCGCTCGCCGGAGACGACGATCCGGCGGCCGGGCCGCAGCCCGTCGTACAGCTCGGCCAGCTCGATCTCGTCGCCGTGCACGTCCTCGCCCAGCGGCTCGTCCGCCGGGCGCAGCGCCTCGCCGCCCGCGTGCACGGTGGTGTCGCGGATCGCGGAGAGCACGACGTCGTGCTCGTCGAGCCAGGGGTCGGCGAGCGTCAGCTCGGTGCCGCGCCCGGTGATGCCGTAGTTGGTGTACGCGGCGGTGCGCACGGCCGTCACGCGCGTGGTGACGAACGCGAGCTTCTTGTCGCCCGGGATGCCGTCCGGCTCCGTGGAGCCCTTGCGCGGGCGCTCGATGGCCACCCAGCTGCCGACCGCGATGGAGCTCTGCACCGAGTCCAGCGGCAGGACATAGCGGTTGGCGGGCTCCGGCACGGTCGCGATGCCGATCTCGACGGCCGGCGGCTCGCTGCCCGGGGTGTACCGGACGGTCAGCTCGTACCGGCCGTAGGTGATGTGGACCGGAGCCTGGCCGCGCGTCAGCGTCCACTGCTGCGGATCGCCGTTGGCCACGACGACCTGCACCCGGCCGTCCTCGGCGGGCCGGGAGACGAACAGCGTGAGCGCCGGCAGGCCCGGCAGCAGCACCGCCGTGACCCCGGGCTCCTGGGAGTCGGCGGGGCGGCTCCTGAGCCAGCCCAGGTCGTGGTCCTGGCCGACGCGCGTGGACAGCCGGACCTTGCCGGGGCCCAGGTCGAACTCCGTGTCCCTGGGCAGATTCTCGCTGACCTGCCACGAGGTGCCGGTCTCGATGTGCTGGAACTCCGCCTTCGCCGGCACCTTGCCCGCCGGGTCGAACACGACCCGCACGCTGGTCAACTCGCCGCCGGTCAGCGGCCAGTCGGCCTGCCGGATCACCCGGCCCCGGTCGTCCTGGACGGGCCTGAGCGGCGCCGTCGCGCCGAAGGGCGCGGCCGTCACCCGCATCGCCAGCAGCTCGCGCAGCACGGGGACGGCGGGAGCGGCGGGAGCGGCTGGGGCGGTTCTGGGCGGGGCGGCCCGGCGCCACGCCGCGTACATCCCGTCGGCCACCCGCGGGTCCAGCGCGGACAGCAGCCCGGCGGCCAGGTCCGAGCCCGGCGCGAACAGCCGCTCCGGGTCATGCGCCGCCCGGGACCCGGCGCCGGACGGAGGCCGTACGACGCGGGTGCGCAGGGCGGGCAGTACGGCGCCGAGCGCGCGTACGGCGGCGGAGCCGTGCGGCGCGGCGGCCTCGGCCGCTGTGCCAAGGGGCCGGTCCGCGGCGAGCTGCGACCGCGGCCGGACCGTGTCGGACCGCGCGGCCTCCGACTCCCCGGCCCGCTCCCGCAGTTCGCCGATCACCGCCTCCAGCCGCTCGAACCAGGCGGCGACCTCCTCGTACGGGGCGGCCAGCACCTGCGCCTCGGCCAGCCGGTCGTGCGGCTCGGCCAGCCGCCGGGCGAGCTGGCCCGGCGTGGTGATCCCCTCCAGGTCGGCCCGCAGCGGCGCCAGCACCTGTGCGTCGAAGTCCTCGATCAGCCGGCTGACCGGGCGCGGATCGGGGTGGTCGGGGGTGGGCTCGGCGTCCCCCCGGTCGTCCGGGTCCTCGGCCGCCTCCGGGTCGGTGATCCACCGGCGTACCTCGTCCACCAGCTCCTTGAGGGACGGCGGGGCGGACCGCGGCAGCCCGATCGCCGTCACGTCCTCCTCCCGGTCGACGCTCACTGCCGCCACCGGCAGCAGCAGCCTCGTGCCGCTCCCGGACTCCGGCGTCCCGCCGAAGACGAACAGCAGCCGGTCGCCGACGGCGAGCGCCAGCGAGGTCCCGGCCAGCAGGAGCCGCGACCGCCGCCGCAGGTCGTCGGGGCCGAGCAGGGCCGGGCGGCGGCGCCTCACCGCCAGCTCGTTCCAGGCCCAGCGGGCCGTCAGGTCCTCGCTGGTCTCGAAGGTCTGCGACTCCTCGCCCGAGGCCGCGGGCACGCTGTGGCTGATGGCCCCGCGCGGAATCGTCACCACCACGTCCTCGGCGCGCGGATCCCGGTCCAGCGTGTACGCGAGGTGGGTGTCGGCCGCCACGCCCGGCCGCGGCACATGCCCGACCAGCCGCCCCAGGAGGGTGAGCGAGCGGTAGTCGTCGGCGGTGCGCAGATAGCCCTCGTCGGCGATCCGCTCGGAGTGGAAGGTCAGCAGATCGCCCAGGACCGCCCAGGCGTCCAGCAGCCCGATCGACGGGTCGTCCGGGGTGCGTACGGTCAGGCCGCGCAGCGCCGGGTAGGCGGGCGAGGCGAGCCGGTCGAGCATGGCGGCCAGGAAGGAGCCGTACTCGCCGACCCGGTAGTCCAGGGCCGCCCGGCCGGGCGGGTTGTGCGGGGCGCCGGGCGCGTGGCGCTCGTCGTGGCCGCCGCAGCCACATCCGCAGGTGTTCGGGTGGTCGCTCATCAGGCCCCCTTCAACTCGATGGCCAGGCGGCCGTTCTCGGGCCGGTCGGGGTCGTTGTCGCATTGGGCGATCTCCAGGGGGCCGATCCGCAGCACGCCTTCGTCCAGCGCCTCGCCGCCCGACGTCTCGTACGACGTGCCGTCGTCGGGCTCCTTCGGCCCCTCGAGCCCCTCGTGCCACAGCCGCCGCAGCCGGACCACCTCGAGGCTCAGCACCCCCGGCACCGCCGCCGCCACGGCCACCAGGCGGCTCAGCCGCACCGGCTCGCCGAACGTCAGCGCGTCGGGGTGGAAGAAGCCGAGCCGCCCGCCGGACAGCCGGCGGCCGCCCAGCACCCGGTACAGCTCGGCGAGGATCTGCCCGTGCTGATGCCCGGGCGCCGCGCACACCTCGACCGCGATGTCCAGCGGCACGGGTCGGGCCGGGCCGACCACCAGGTCGTGCCCGATCCGGCGGTAGCCCTCCAGTGCGTGCGCCACCGAGTCAAGCAGCGCGGAGGAGGGCGCCCCCGTCCCGTACGCGTCGACGGCGATGTGCGCCTCCTGCACACTGCCGGTCCAGCGGATCTCCGCCGCCGCCCGCTGCACCCCGGGCAGCCCGGACGCGAGCGCCGCGTAGTCCTCGGCGGTGACGGCCCGGTGCCGGGTGCGCCTGAGGTCCAGCGGGGCCAGCTGGCGCACCTGCTCGACCGGCTCGGGCTCGGTGCCCCCGACGGCGGGCAGCGGATTGCGCACCCCGGCCACGGGCATGGGCCGCCCGGTGTCGGCCGCGTCCGCGTCTCGGCACAGCACCAGATGGTTGATCGCCTCGGCGCCCACGTTGCCCGCCTTTCCGCCGCCGAGCCGGTAGTGGACCGCGAAGTGCGCCCCGGGCTTCGGCCGGGCGCCGTGCCTGCCGTCGCCGAAGCGCAGCGCGAGCCGGCCGTCGTCCTCCAGCTCGCCGACGAAGTGCCGGTCGCGGGGGCGGGAGCCCAGCAGATCCCGGCGCGGCGTCCAGGTCGCGCCGTCCTCGTCCACGCGTACGGCCGGGAGCGCGGCCCGGGGATCCTGGACGAGCCCGGCGGCCGGACCGTGCAGCACCGGGTCCTCCGGGTGCAGCCCGGCCGCGTACACGCGGCCCCAACTCTGCGCGATCTCCCAGGCGATGCGCCCGTCCAGGACCGTGCCCGCCCGCGCCCTCGCCGTCAGTACGTCGAGGCGCCGCAGCTTGGGGTCGAGCAGCCGGTCGGAGCGGTGCAGCAGCTCGCGCAGCGCCCGGACGGGTTGGCGGGCCAGGTCGATCCGCTCCAGCACCCGCAGCCCGAACAGGACGGTGAGCTCGGCGACTTCCGCGTCCGAGAGCCCGTCGCGGTCGCGGGCGCTGCGCCACAGCCCGGTGAGGCGGCTCCGGACACGGCCCGGGACGGCGGCCAGGTGCCCGGCCTGCCCGGCCGCGATATGGCGCGGGTCGGGGAAGGGCACGGCCTGGGCCACGGGCGAGCGGTGCAGCACGGGGCGGAAACGGGTGGCGATGCCCGGGTAGACGGACTGGGCGAGGAGCGTCCGTAGCGCCTCGGCCTGCGCGTACGCCGTGCCGGGCACCACCTTCTCGCGCCGCTGTCCGGCCGGCTCAAGGCCGATCCCGGCCCGGCCGGTCGCCTCCTCGCCGACGGTGGTGAACAGCTCCCGTACGTCCTCGCCGGTCAGCAGCCGCCCGTGCCCGGTCTTGTCGAGGAGCGAGTCGATGAGGCGCGCGGGCGCGTTCCCCGCGTCCTTGTCGAAGCAGCCGAAGGCGGGCGGGCAGCAGGAGCCGAGGACGGCGGGGACGGGCGGCACGGTGAAGGTCTCCGGGGTGCCGCAGCAGAACGTCAGCGACCGGCCGTGGTCGACGAGCACCACATTGCCCCGCGCCACGCTCACGTCGTCGATCGGCGCGCAGTCCGTGCCGCCTCGCGTGCCCGCAGTGCCTGACAGGCAGAGAGGGAAGGCGAGCGCGTCCTCCCGCGCCCAGGTGACCTCCAGGACCGGCTGCCCGGCCAGCCGGTCGACGGCCGGGGTGACGGAGGCCAGGCGCACCGCCTGCCGATGCGCCGGGTCGGCGTCGCCTGGCGTCCCGGAACGCGGCCCCAGCACCTCCTCGAACAGCAGCAGATCGCCGGGTTTCAGGTCCAGCCTCCGGGCCTCGCACTTCTCGTCCGCCCACTCGTCGCGCAGCGTCGCGGAGGTGGCGCCGACGGGCAGCGAGCAGACATCGCCGCCCCAGGTCCACAGGCGGATGGTGTTGTGGGCGGGCAGCAGCCGGGCGGGCCTGTCGGCCGCGACCGGCTCGAACACCTGGACCGAGCCGCGCTCGTCCAGCACGGCCAGCTCGCGGTCGTCGAGCACGGTGCCGAGATCGGGGCGGTCCAGCGGGCCGAGCGTACGGACGTCGACGGCGGCGAAGCGGAACTCCCCGGGGCGCAGCGTCAGCGGCTCGACCGTCTCGACGGCGACGAACGCGCGGGCGTTGCAGCCGTCGTGCATCGGGTAGTCGATGAGCCGGACATGGCGGCGTACGGACACCCGGCGGCGGGCGGTGTCGAGGTACGCCTCGGTGGCCACCGCGTCCTGGTGGTAGCTGATCTGGTCGGCGGTATAGGCCAGCAGATCGACCAGGGTGGTGCCGAGGTCGGCGGCGTTGCGCTCGACCCAGTCGGGGGTGGTGAGGCGGAGCCGGTCCAGGACGACCTGGCGGAGGGTGTCGTAGTCGCGGGCCGTGTAGTCGATGACCGGGGCGGGACGGAAGGTGGGCGGGCGGTCCGCTCCTTCGTCCTTGCAGTCGAAGGGGGTGGGACAGTCGGGCCGAAAGGTGAACTCGGCCTGGTGGTACCGCTGGTCGAACCCCGGGAAGGGCTCGGTGCCCGGCTGCCCGTACGGATCGGTCTCGACGACGGACAGCCGGTAGACGGACGTGTCCCCGGCCCGGTCGACCGTGACGTACAGCTTGTCGTCGAGCTCGGGGTCCTCCTCGCGCTCGACGGAGATCTCGACGACCTCGATGCCGGTGATCCGGCGGCCGCCGTCGACGCGTACGTTCTCCGGGCACAGGCCGTGCGGGGCCTTGCCGAGAAAGGTCACGGTGAGGGTGAGCCCGTCATCGCCGGCCTCGACGGCGTCGATCCCGTTGAGGTGGGCGGCTCGGATGAGATGCCGACGTGTGGCGCTCATGAGGCCCCCCTCCCCTCGAACACCTCGTCGCGGCGGCTGGCCGTGGAGCGCACCACGTACCGCAGATGGACCCGCACCACGTTCTCCTCGCTCACCACGTCCAGGGACTCCACCTCGATCAGCTCGCCGAGCCAGCGCTGGAGCGAGGCCTGCACGGACAGCTCCACGGCGGAGGCCAGCTCCGGGCTGTTGGGGGTGAAGACGAGATCCAGCAGCCCACACCCGAAGTCGGGCCGCATCACGCGCTCACCGGGGCTCGTGAACAGCAGCTGTTCGATCAGGTCGCGCACATGGTCGTCGTAGTCGGCATGCGCGGTGCGCCCGCGCCGGTCGACACGAAAGGGAAACGCGATATCGGTCCGTACCGTCCGGGCCCTCATCCGCACCTCACTCCTTGCCGCGCGGCGTCGACGACGGGCGCCCCCTGCGGCACGAGCCCCGCGCTGAAGCACTGTGCCGTGGAGGTGTCGAGCAGTACGGGCACGCCGTCGATCAGCACCGAGTCGTGGTCCGGAGTCCACCGGACGGTGGTGCACGGCAGCGGGACACCATCGACGGTGTGCGGGCAGCCGGTCACCATGAAGACGTCATCGGCGGTCGGCACGGGCTGCCCGTCGAGCCGCACGCCGGACGACGGAACGGAGGCCGGCCGCGCGCGTCCGCCGTGCGGGCACCTGATCACGGTTTCCGTGTGGCTGACGAGATTCCCGGAATTCCCGGACACGTCTGTTGTCCCTCCCCGTTCTTCGAACTAACGCTTCTTGGGCACGGTCAGTCGGCCCTCGTTGATGTCGACCTGATTTCCGACCAGCGAAATCGACGCTCCCTGGCCGTTGTTGATGTGCACCCCGCTCGCGTCGATCTTCACGTAGGCCCCGCCGGGCGCCTGGAGCAGAATTCCGTCGGCCGGGACGTCGGACATCACGATCTTGTGCTTGCCCGGCGTCTGGATCACGACGGGATGCGCCGTCGCCGGATCGCTCCGCGCGTCCTCCGGCAGCTGGTCGTTCGCCCCGAACCAGCACCCCGTCCAGATCGGGAAGCTCGGATCCCCCTGCTCGAACTCCACCCACACCCCCGCCCCGACGGACGGCACGACGTACTGCCCGGCGGGCCGCTGCTGATCCCCCGTGAAGGGAAAGCAGGGCATGGCCCAGGTCGACACCTCACCACCGAGCACATCGGGCACCTCGACGGTGATCCGGCCTATTCCGAGCGGGTCCTGGTTGTCCCGCACCCGGCCCCGGAACTTGCCGAGGAATCGGTTGTTGGGGGTTGCCGCCATGGGCGCTCCTGATCCTTTACGGACGAACGGTGCCGCTCCGGGCGATCAGCCCTTCGCGCGAGATGGTGAAGTTCTGCTGGAACGAGCCGGGCCGGATGTTGTGGGTGACCGATTTGACGTAGTAGTCGCCGTCGTAGGTGACCCCCGCGCCCCGGACCCCCACCAACTCGCGCGGCTGGAGGACATACCCGTGCCGATTGACGTCGAGCGAACCGGAACCGGAAATCGCGTCGGCGGAGGTGGCCGCCCTTGCCAGGGCTTCGGCCTCGGCCTGTGGCCGGTCCTTCTTGGCGGTGCCGGAGAGCGTCTTGCGCTTGAGGGCGGGGGTGGCCCGTTTGCCGAGGGGCGGGCGGAGGGGGCTGATATCGGGCTGCGCGAGGAGCGTGGACGTACGGGTCCGTGGATCCTGCACCCGGGCCTGGGGTTCCTCGCGGGCGGTGCCGTCGTAGGCGAAAGTCAGCTGATCGACGGTCGAGTTGACGTCCATATTGACGTTGAGGGCGTGCTGCCGCTCACCGAGCCTTTTCTCCGGGCCCCAATAGGCGGTGGAGTGGCCGGCCGTGGGCCCGGGGACGAGATAGAAGGTGTAACCGTTGGCCCGGGCCAGGTCGTTGACGTACTGGAGGTCGGTGCCGGTCTGGTAGTCGACGCGGTATCGCTCATTAGGCGGCTGGAGGATCTGCTCCTTGACGACGTGGGCGTCGATTCCGTAGTCCGTGTACTTGGCGAGAATGCGGGTGACGCGCTGGTAGGGGGCGAGGTTGGGGTAGCGGTCGGTCCGCTCCTCGAGGTCCATGAGGAGGGTCAGGTCCTCGCCGGTGACGGTGAGGGTCGTCTGGCCCGGCTGATTGCTGGCACCCACCTCGTGGCGCACGATCAGCCCATCGAGGAGAACGACGGGCGTTCCCTTGATGAACGCCGTGACGACCACCCTCGTGCGCGGGTCGAAGAACCCCTCGGGCAGCAACCGCTCGATGATCGCGCCCTTTTTGGTCAGATCGAACGCCATCTGAAAGCCGCTGCGCTCGCCCGCGGTCATGGTGATCTGCGCGGACAGCAGCGCCTCGGTGACCTCGGGCGGCACGGGGCGGGTGAGCTTGGGCCCCATGCGCATCTCGAGGTGGATCGGCCCCTGCCCGACGGGCTCATCGGCCATGACCACCTCCTGGGAACCCGCCCGGGATGTCGATCTCCTCACCGGGCTCGGCGGTCAGCTCCCGGGGGTCGAGCACCGGGTTGGCGTCCGCGATCCGCCACCACTGGGCGGGGTCGCCGAAGTAGCGCCGGCCCAGATGGTCGGGGCGTTCGCCGCTGCTGACGGTGTGGGGAGCGGTGTCCTCGTGAGTGGTGTCCTCGCCGGGGTCCGGGAGTGGGGGGAGAAGCCTGCGCTTGGCGTAGCGGACGGGGGTGCCGTCCGGTTGCATGTGCACGCCGATCTCGGCGTCGTGGTAGCGGCTGGACCGGGGATAGGGGTGCGATCCCGGAATCTCGTCCAGCGCGCTCTCGTAAGGCTCAATGCCGGCCATGTCTGCTGTGCCCTCCCCGATCAGATGTCACCGCTGTTGAGCCCCAGTGAGCTGAGACTTCCGCTGCGCGCGGCCTTGGCCAGGCGCTCCTTCTGCGCGAGATGCGCGAGGTAGAGCTCGGCGCCTCGGTGGCCGGCGGGGAGGTCGCTGACGGTCAGCACCTTCATCCCGATGCTGAGGGATGCGCGGATGGGGTTGAGGTTCACGTCGAACGCCGATTCGTTGATCGAGAGCTCGGTGATGCGGACGGGCATGACGCGTTTGCTGCCCCAGGTGAAGAGGGTCAGCGGCATTTCGATGGGGCTGATCTCGATGGTGCCCTTCTTGGAGAGGTTGGAGGCGGCGCGGAGTTGGGCGGTGGTCGGCTGCACGAGCATCTCGAGGACGGCGAGTTGGGGATGGATGCCGTCGGGGGCCGCGACGTCGAACTGATCGGTCGCGTCGATTTCGGCCGTGAACTTCCATGTCTCCTGGGCGGGGCCCTTGAGCCGCAGGGCCTCGTTCCTGTCCCCGCCTCCGCTACCGCCTCCGCCGCCGTCTGCCTGGTCTCCGGCGGATTGGGGGGAGAGTGAGCGTTCCAGGGTGTCGGGGTTGAACTGAAGCACGATGATGCGCTGGGGCGTGCCGCGCTCGGGGTCGACGATGACGATGCCGGATCGGATGGGCTTGGGTATGTCTGCGTAGCGGGTCACAGGCG
The DNA here is from genome assembly GCF_040302705.1 of Streptomyces sp. NPDC097640. Lineage (NCBI taxonomy): Bacteria > Bacillati > Actinomycetota > Actinomycetes > Kitasatosporales > Streptomycetaceae > Streptomyces > Streptomyces sp. NPDC097640. The sequence goes on along the minus strand of NZ_JBEOSB010000006.1, from coordinate 376,302 downwards.
GGCCTCGAGACGGGTGCGAAGGGAAGAGTAGTCGCGGTCCGGAAAGAGTTCTGGAAATATCAAGAGCATGTTCTTGAGGTTGTTTGCGTTCTCCGAGAAATCTTGCCTGCTCAGCGAGATGTCTGCGAATAGATACTGCCAGCCGTACGCCCCCTTGGTAAGGAGCAGCGTTTCGAGATATTCGCAGTAGCCGATTTCAAGCTTAATGAACCCTGGTGGATGGGGCGGCTGCTCGATGTCTGCGATGTCGCTGTACCAGAGTTCAAGTTCCTCCACGTTCGCCTGCATGCGAATGTAGGTCTGAATTCCTGCACCCGATTTGGGTGTTCGATCGATTGGGCATAGCTGCGACAAGAATTCACGATGAAAGTCTGTTTTCCCTCTCCCTGTCCCGGGGTCGCTGACCTGGAGGGCGTCGTGAAAATTGATGAGGTTGAACTCGCCCCTGACATCCGGTAGATCCTTGACGGTTCTCCATGCGGTGCCGAGCTCATAGAACCGAAGATAACAGTCGAGCATGTTCTCGCTGAAACGCACCCCCTCCCATGATTCATCGTATTCTTCCGGAAAGATGCTGGAGAGTGGCCTTTCCAGATCTGTGCCGCTGCACTGATATTCCAAAAGATGGCACATTTCGATCTCTTTGATGGAGTCCAGATGTAGCTGCTCGTTCCGTGTAAGCGACGACATTGATTTCCTCCGCGCCTTGCCGTTCTAAGAGAATGTAAAGTGCCCTGCCCTGTGGCGCTCTTCGACCCGTTTCATCGCCTCGTCGAGCGTGTATAGGGGCATGCCCTTGGATGATTTCCATGTATCTAGTTTATTGCGCATATCTGCAATGTCGATAAAGGGTTGCGAGCGGTTCGGGAGTCCCTTGGCGTATTCCGCGTCCCTCACTTCCTGGACGGCTGTAATGAAGTTGGGTGTCTCCCGCAGGGCAGCATTGAGTTCATTCTTGCTCGCGGTGTTTATGTTGACTGGAGCCGGCCTGCTGCCGGGTATGGGTGGTGCGGGAATGGGTAGAGTGGCGCTGGTGATCGGGTCGAACTTATCCCAGTCCAAACGGCTTCTTCCATTTGCTTCCGGCTTCCTGCCGTAGAGTCCCCATGATGCCGTGAATGTCTTGGGGAACCCGGGTGGATAGTCTCCCGCAGCGTATTTTTCCGGGTCGATCATCCGCCCCGGATATTTGTACGGGGAACCTCCTTCCCAGCGCGTCAATTCGACCTTATACCAGCCCACATTCTCCGGGTTTTTATTTATTGACCCGAATGTCATGGCTGCAAACTTCTCGAAGCTATCGTAGAAGGGGCCATTGATCGAGTTGAGTGCTGGCACAAAGTTCGATGTCTTGGCGGGCCCGCCAAGCTGCCTGGGGATGAGGTGCATTCGGTCCCACTGAGGCTTTCCAGGGCTGTTGAGGCCATGGTCGTCCACGTATGTCCAGCCCTCGGTGTACTGCCCGCTGGGTGCCTGTCCGTTCCTGCCGGCCCATTTTGCGTTCACAAATGTTGCCTCGGTTTCCTGACCAGGGCGTCGGCCCATCCGCGGCTGAGGAATGATTTCAGGGTCCGGCAGGCTGTGTTGGTTCAGGTAATCATTCATTTCCTCCGAGAACCCGTTGAGTACGTCCTCTTCGGGGTTAAGGGTCGCCCTGATGTTGAACTTGGGACTTCCTTCCTTGAACAGGCTCGTGAGTCGGTAGTACTGGCGAAGGGCGCCGAGTAGTTGCAGATGAGCCGTCTGCGGTATTCCGGGCTTAAGGCGCTTCCTCAGGATGCGGCGGATGCGCTTGACAGCGTCGCCCAGCCGCTCGTCCTTGGACTGCTCCTCTTCCTTCTTCCGCCCATCCTTTTCTGGTTTGGACTTGGGCCTTCCCGGGCCACTCTTTTCGGGACGGGGCTTGGGCTTGTGCGGGCTCTTCTTATTCGGCCTGGACTTGGTCCGGTCCGGTCCGTCCTTGTCGGGGCGGGGCTTGGATTTGTCTGGTGTGTCCTTGTCTGGCTTCGGCTTCTTGTCGTCCGGCTCCTTGTTCGGCTTCGGCTTATCCGGCGTGTCCTTTCCGTCTGTCTTGGGCTTGTTCGGGTCTTTGCCGTCTTCCTGCGGCTTGCCCCGGGTATCGCCCCGGTCGTCCTTGGGCTTGTTGCCCGGGGTGGTGTCCTCCTTCGGCTTGGGCTTCGGCTCCGGTTCGGACTTGGGTCTCGCGGGAGGCTCCGGATTTGGCTTGGGTTTGGCGGCCGGGGTTGGGCGGGTGTCTGGGCGGTCGTCGGCGGGCTTGGGCTTGCCGTTCTTGTCCTTGGTCGTGGGGGCTGGGGTCTTGGCGTCGGCCTTCGTCGGCTTGCCTGATGGCTGCGTCGCGGGCTTCGCGGGGTCCGGTTTTGTGGCGGGCCTTGGTTTGGTCGTGGTGGTGGTCGTCGGGTGGGCGGGCGCGGGGGCGTTCCGTGCGTTCGGGTCCGGCTGCTGCGTCTTCTGGTTCCCGGGCTTGCCGCCCCGCTGGTCCGAGCCCTCCGCGCCCGCTCCCTTCCCGCCGCCGGCCCCGCCCTTGTCGCCCTTGCCCTTGCCGAGCCTCGCCGCGACTCCCTTGAGCCGCTTGCCCACCTTCGAGACGTACTTGCCGATGCCGCTCAGCAGCCACTGGTACAAGGTCTCCAGCAGCGCGACCACACCCGCCGCGACCGCCTTCGCGAAGAGCACCCCCGCCCCGCCCATGCGGACGGCCTTCAGCCAGTCCAGAACCATCCCCAGCGCCCGCAGGATCGCGCTCAGCGCACCCCAGGCCGTGCGGATGGCGTCGATGACCGCCATCGCCCACCCCGCACCCGGAATCAGTTTGGCGACGACCTTTGTGATGACGAGTTCACCGATGATCAGGGGAAGCTGGGGAACGACCGCGTCCCACGCCTCCTTGACGATCTGGTCGAGGCTGTAGCCGCCGTTGATCAGCTTGTCCAGGATCGCCTTGGGGACGCCGATGATCTCCTGGATCTTCTCCTGGAACCACTGCTTGACGGCCGACGAGACCTCGCGGAAGAGGTGGTTCTTCGCGCCGTCCACCGCCGAGTTCTTCGCTCCGCTCAGCCAGCCGCCCGGGTCCATGAGGAAGTCGACGGCGATGAGCATCCACGCGCCGAGCGCGTTCAGCAGCTGGGAGGCGAAGTCGAGGACCGCCTTGACCGCGCTGACGACCGCGTCGACCGCGGCCTGAAGGGCCTTCTTGAGGATGTCGAGGATGCTGCTCAGCAGCTTGCCGAGGGCGTTCAGCAGATCGGTGATGACCTGCTTGAGCATGTTGGCGAGCTTGTTGACGAGGGCGATCGCGGCGTTGATCAGCCCCGTGATGAAGTTCCGGATGCGCTTGGCGAGATCGACGATGGCCCGCACCATCGCCTTGGCGAACTCGATCAGGTCGTCGATGAAGCTCTTGATCGCGTCGACGATGGCCTTGCGGGCATCGTTGATCCAGCGCTCGACCGTCTCCTTGAAGTTCTTGATGAAGTTGACGACCGCGTCGCGCGCCTCCCTGATAACGCGGACGATCGCGTTCTTGATCTCGATGACCTTGTCTTTGATCCAGTTGAAGGCCTTGCTGACCCAGTTGCCCGAGTCGTTGACGCTGGCGTCGCGCTTCTTCTCGGCATCCCGTTCGGCCTGGTCGCTCTTGTCCTGGATCTTTTTGTCGCTGTCGTCCTTCTCCTTACCGACGTCCTTGTCGGTCTGCTCTTCCTTGTCCTTGACGTCCTTGCGGATCTTCTCGTGCCGGTCGGTCTTCTTGTCGCCGAGGGACTGGAGCTCCTTGTCCTGCTCCGAGCGCCAGTCCTCACGCTTGGCGGTGACCTCCGTCATCGCCTTCTCGCGCTCGCTCGCCTGGCTCTTCGTGTTGGTGTCGATCTCGGCGTCGACCTGTTGCCTGTGCTTCTGCTGACCGTTCCGGAAGTCGCGGTCCTTGGTCTGCCGCCCCTCGGACATGCTCTTCCGGCCGTCGGAGAACGCGGCCTGGAACTGCGGCCCGCGCTCGTGCTCCGCCACCTCCGAGGCGGCCTCGGGCGGTACGGCTCCCGTCGACGCGCCACCCCCGGGCCCGCCGCCCCCGCCGCCCTGCCGGCCGGGGACCTTGGCCGCCATCTCCTCCTTGGGAGCGTCGGGGTAGACCTGGTCCTCGCCCATGGGGCGGGCGGCGTCGTCGCGGCCCGTGTTGACGGTCTCCTGGCCCTTGGTGTCGACGGCGGAGCCCTGCTCGCCGGCCGTCTGGTCGGCGGCGCCCTGCATCTGCACGCCCGGCGCGTTGCCCGCCTGGGCCTGCTTGAGCGCCTCGTCCTTGGTCGGCAACCCGGCGAACTTGGCGGCCAGTTCCTGCGGGTCCACGCTGTCGACGCCGAACGCGTTGAGAAGTTTGCCGACACCGAAGCCCAGGGCCATCTTGAAGGTGTCCCAGCCGCCCGGCTCCTCGGCCTTCTCCGCCTCGATCTGGCCCTCGGGCTCCTTGGCGCCCGTGACCTCGGCCTCTTCCTGCTCGGGTGCTTCGGACTTCTGGGCCGGATCCTGCGAGTACTGGGCCGGCGCGTCGGCCTTGGGCTTGCCCTGGAGGGTCTGCGGAGCGCCCGCCGGGCGCTGCATCGACGGCGGCGCGGCGGCGAGCGCCTTGTGTTCATCGCCTACGGTTCGGTCCACCGAGCCGCCCACGCCGGTCATGGCCTCGAGCGCCACGTGGGGCTTGAGCTTCGAGGCGGTGGACAGACCCGCTTCCGGGGACACCTGGGAGAGGTTCGGGGCCGGGCCTGCGCTCTTCTTCTTGCCCTTCGCCGGGGCGGAGGCCTTGCCACCGCCGCCCCCACCTCCTCCACCCCCTCCGCCTCCGCCGCCACCGCCCGGTGCCTTGGCGGCGGGAGCCGACTTGGGCTTCGCGCCCTTCGTGGCCGACGCCGAGGCAGGGGTTTCGGGCTCGGCGGCCTTCTTGGGTTCCGCGGCGGAGGGTGCCGACTTCGCCGCCGGAGCCGCTGCCGGGGCCTCGGCCGGGGCTTCCGTACGCTCCGCAGGGGGACTCTGCTCGCTCTGTGCCCCGCTGCTCGCCCCACCTGGCGTATCCGCGTTGGACCCGCCGGAGACCTGGGTGTCCCGTGCGGGTGAAGGGGATTGCGCGTCGGCCGTCGGCTCGCTCTTGCCCGCCGGGGCCGCATCCGTCTTCTTCTGTTCCTCCTTGGCCGCGGGCTCCTGGGCCGCCGCCTGACCGCCCGCCGCCTGCTGGGACGCCTTCTCCGGCGCACCGCCGGACTTGTCGCCCGCCGCGGGGGTGCCCTTCTCCTCCTTCGCGGCCTGTTCCTTGGCCTCGCCGCCCCCCTCGGACTTGCCCGCCGCCTGCTGCACCGTCACCTGGGCGTCGACGGGCCCGGCCTTCGGATCGGCGCCGCTCTTCGGATCCCGCGATGCCGCGCCCGCTCCCGGCCGTGTTTCGGCAGCCTGCTCCAAGGCGAGGACGCCGAGCGTCCCGCCCCCAGGACCGCCCTCGTCCTCCTTGGCCGACGGCTCCGTATCGGCAACGGCTTCGGCGCCGTCCTCCTCGGGCTCGGCCTCCGCCGCCTCGTCCTCGACGTCCTCCGCGTCCCGCTCGGCCTGCACCTTGTCGGCCTTGGTGACCGGGGGAGCGGGGAAGGACGGGACCGGCGGGGTGGCGGACGAGGACGGGTCCAGCCCGTCCGCGGTCGGTACGCCGGACACATCGAGGTCCTGGGCCGGCAGGAAGTCCTCCGGCTGGAGCTTGACGTCCCAGGCGCTCTGCTCCCCGCCCCCGACATCCACCTCCGACTCGCTGGCCGAGCCGAACGGGTCCTCGTCGGCCTTCTCCTCCGGGCCATCGATGTCCTGATTGCGCATGCCGTCGAGCGTGGAGAACGCGCCGGGCTGCTGGGTGTCCTTGCCGGACGTCGTCGGCGAACCCGTAGGCCTTTCGGCCCCGCGCTTGTCCTCCTGCTTCAGCTGCTGACCCGCCACGAGCGAATCGACCGCGCCCGGGCGGTTCTTGGCCGCCGACTCCTCCTTGCTCGGGGTCGGTACGCCCTGCTGATCCTGTTGTTCCTGCTGCTTCTGTTCTTCCTTGCCCTTCTCGCCGCCGCCCTGTTGCCCGCCCCCGGACTTCCCGCCGGAGGACGAGGACGAGGCCGACTGCTGCTGGGACTGGGGTGCCGCGGCCGGTGCGGCTGGGGCCTGGCCGCCGGATTGTCCGCCGGACGCGGAGCCTCCGCCCTCTCGCCCCGCACCCGCGCCCGACTTCTGCTCCTGGCCCCCGCCGCGGCCCTCCTTCTCCGCGGCACCGCCGTTCTGCGGCGTACTGCCGGGGGCGCCCTCCTCGGCGGGCTGGTCCGTCTCCGGGCCCGGTGCCGGTGCGGGCCGCCGCTCCTCCGCGCGTTCCTCCTCCGCCGTCCGCCGCTCCGCATCGCGCTCGAACAGCAGCTCCTCGACCGGATCCGGTTCGACGACCGGGGCGTCCAGCGACTCCCGCTCCGGATCCCCATCGGCCTCGATCTCGTCCACCAGGTCGAGCACCCGCTGCTGCTCGGAGCTGAGCAGCCTGGTCTCCAGGCGGTCGAGGACGGCGTCCTGCAACTCGTCCGACAGCCGGGCCAGTTGCATACGGGTGCGCTTCGAGCGGTCCTCCGGGTCGCCGCGCAGCGAGCGCACGACCGAGTTGGCCAGCCGGTCCACGAGGGTCGCCGGGTCGATCTGCTCCATCCGGTGCCGGTCGGCGTCCACGGTGGTGTACCGCAGCCAGCCCGGCGTGGCCCGGCCCTCCTCGACCTCGGCGGCCCGGTCCGGGGCGGCCGCGTTCCCCTCCGCCTCGCGCTCGATCGCGTCCTGCCGCACGGACACCGCGCCCACGTCGCGGCCCGCGCGCAGCGCGCCGAGGCCGTGGGGGTTCTGGACGGTGTGCAGGAGCTCGTGGGCGAGGAGGCGCTGCCCCTCCGCCGTACCGGGCCGGAAGGTGTTCTCGCGGAAGAAGATGTCCTGGCCGACCGCCACCGCGTCGGCGCCCAGCAGCTCCGTCAGCTGCCCCGCGTCGCGGTCGGTGTGCAGGCGGACGCGGCTGAAGTCGTGGCCGAGCTGTTCCTCCAGCTCCCGCCGGACGCTCGGGTCCAGTGGCTGTCCGGCGCCGCTGACGATGTCCTTGGGCTCGGGCGTACGGGAGTTGGCCGTGCGCTCCTTGCGCTTGCGGCGCTTCGCGGACTGGGCCGAGCGGTCGTCCTGGGTCGAGGCATGGGAGGTGCTCATGGCCGCTCTCGCCCCCTTCCGGACAGGCCCGCGTGCACGGCGCGGGCCAGCGCCTCGCCCAGGCGGGTGGGGGAGGTGGTGGCGGGCAGCGCGGGCAGGTCCGACAGGACGTCCAGAGCGCGGTGTTCGCCGTCCGCCGCGAGCGGCACGCCGCGCTCCCGTACGAGCCGGGACAGCTCGGCCTGGAACGCCGCGGAGACCCGGTCCGGGTCGACCCGCGCGTCGAAGCCGGACAGCGCCAGCTCGCCGATCTCCACGCGCACGGTCTGCGGCTGCTGCCCGTACCCCTCGTTCAGACCCATCCGTGGACCTCCGAGGGCGTGAGCGAGCGTTCCAGCTTCAGGTATTCGGTGCGCGCCGCCGCCAGCATGTGGCGCATCTGGAGCCGGTCGCCCTCCTCGGCCGCGAGGAAGGCGCCGGACAGGGCGATGTTGCGGATCGAGCCGCCCGACACGGTCAGCTGGGCCAGCCGCTCGGCGTCTATGTCCTTCATCGGGGCCCGGGCCGGGAGCACCTTGCGCCAGATCTCGGCGCGTTCGCTCTCGCCGGGGAAGGGGAAGTCGACGACGAAGCGGATGCGGCGCATGAAGGCCGGGTCGAGGGCCTTCTTCATGTTGGTGGTGAGGACGGCCAGGCCCCGGTAGGCCTCCATCCGCATCAGCAGATAGCTGACCTCCAGGTTGGCGTACCGGTCATGGCTGTCCTTCACCTCGCTGCGCTTGCCGAACAACGCGTCCGCCTCGTCGAAGAGCAGCAGCGCGCCGCCGCGTTCCGCGGCGTCGAAGACCTTGCGCAGGTTCTTCTCGGTCTCTCCGATGTATTTGCTGACCACCTGCGAGAGATCGATGATGAAGAGATCGAGGGCCAGTTCCTTGGCCATCACCTCGGCGGCCAGCGTCTTGCCCGTGCCGGAGCCGCCCGCGAAGAGGGCGGTGACGCCCAGACCCCGGCGCAGCGTCTCGGCGAAGCCCCACTCCTGGTAGACGGTGCCTCGCTGGCGTACGTGCGCGACGATCTCGCGCAGGATGCGGCGCTGCCGCTCGGCCAGCACCAGGTCGTCCCAGCCCGCCTCCGGCTCGATGCGGCGCCCCAGCTCGTCGAGGCCGATCCGCGCCTCGGTGAGCCCGGCCCGCCAGGCCAGCTCGGTGGCGTCCAACTCGTCCTCGTCGGGGAAGTCGCGGCGTACGGTGGCGGCGGCGGAGCGTATGACGTGCGGCGGCAGCTGGAACTGCGCCACCAGGGAGCGGAGGTGGGCCTCCTCGACCTCGGGGACGTCGGCGAAGGCGTCGGACCACAGGCCGAGCTGCTCCTCGTCGTCGAGCCGGGGCACGGTGACCCGCTCGCCGCGCGGCCGGTCGGTGTGGCGCGGGTCCGGGCTGGAGACCACGAGGGGTACGGCGGCGCCCGCGATGAACGCGTCGGCGGCCGCCGCCTGTTCGCGGTCCAGCTCGCCGACCTCGAGGAGCAGGGCCGCCGGCAGCAGGATCGCCTCGCGCTGCCACAGGCGGGCGAGGCGGTCGCGCTCGGCCGGGTCGGTGGGCAGGTCCTCCGCGGCCATGGCGTACAGGCCGAGCCCGGAGCGGCGGGCGGCGGCGGCCGCGATGTCCGTACGGGACGGCACGTCGCCGCCGACGAGCTCGACCCGCAGCGGGGCCTCCGGACGGGACTCGGTCCAGCCCGCCGCCACCCGGCCCGCCGCCAGGTCGTACGAGGCGGGGAGGGCCTGCGGGACGGGGGCGCGGCGCAGCAGGCCGTGCAGGCGGGCGTCCAGGTACGGCGAGCCGGCCAGGAAGTGCAGGATCCGCTCGTCGAGGCGCAGCCGGGTGGTGGTCAGCAGGGTCTCGTCCGCCAGCTCGACGAGCCGCCAGCGGCGCAGCGGAGCCACGGGGGTGAGGGCGCTCCAGTGCGGGTCGGCGAGCGCGGCGAGCGCGAGCGAGAAGGTGGGGTACGTACGGGCCGGGTCGCCGCTGGCGGCCGCGCAGCGGGCTGCGGTGGTCGGGTCCAGCTCGGCGGCGGCGGTCAGCAGGACGATCTCGCGCTCGAAGTCGCTGAGCCCGAAGCAGGTGACGAGGGCGTCGAGGGTGGCGGGGGTGGCGGGGGTGCGGGTGGGGGTGGGGGCTGCGGTGGGCAGCTCTCCATGAGGCGCGGGGGCCGGTGTGGTGTCCCCGGCCTGTGCGCCGTCCTCGGCCGGTTCTGCGTTTGTCGCGGCCTTCGCGCGGGCGCGGCGGGCGTGGGCGTCCACGCGGGCCAGGACTGCCTGGATGGCGGCGGCCAGCGCGGGGCCGTCCGCCGTGTCCGCCGCCGTGGCGGTGGCCGGTCCGGTTCCGTTGTCGGTGCTCATGCGTTCACCCGCCCCCGTCTTCCGCACCGCGCCTCAGCTCTCCTGGCCCTCGGACGTACGGCCCTTGGTGCCCGGTGCCTTGCGGGTGCGGGTGCGGGTGGGGGAGGCCGTGGGGCTGGCGGGTATGGCCTTCTCGGCGGTCTTTTCGGCCGCTTTCGCCGCCGTCTGCGCGGGCTTCCTCGCCGCCGACTTGGACGCGGCGCGCTTCCTCGCGGGCCTCGGAGCGTCCTGGGCAGGCTCGACAGGCGGCTCCGACGGCGTCGCCTCCGTGGCTTCCGCGGTTCCGTCAGAGCCCGGCAGCCGCGGCGGCTCCGGCGCGCCCGGGGCGCCGAAGGGTGCTGCCCGCACCGTGTACCGCTCCACCGGCTTGGCCGGGACCGGGCGTTCCACGCCCTCCACCAGGACCAGCGACCCCTGGTAGCAGACCGAGAGGGTGTACGGCGTCTGGTAGAGCATGCCCCAGAGCTTCGAGGTCTCGTCGACGTCCATCTGGATGGGCGTGAACCGCACCTTCTGTAGTGACTCGGCGAGGTCGCTGCCCGCCAGATACGGCCGCTCGGCGGCCTCCTCGATCACGTCCTTCGGCAGGACGGGGATCTCGTGCAGTGTGCGCACCACGCACCCGATCAGGCGCTGCCCGACCAGCTCCGTCTCCTCCCCGTACGCGCTGATCAGGAAGTTGAGGTCGAGCGCCGCGGCCGGGCGCTTGAGGAGCGTGCCGTCCGAGGCGCGCGTGGGCAGGTCGTTGTGGCGCATGGACGCGTTCGGGGTGACCTGATACAGGAACACGTTGATGGTCGGCTCGGTTGGCGGCTCGGCCGGGGGCTTGCGGGTCTCGACCGAGACCGCCATGTCGATCTCGGGCCGCAGGTTGTTCGCGATGAGGATGGCCAGGGCCTGGGTGACCGTGGCGAAGGCGAGTGCGTTGCTCATGGCCTCAGCTCCTCGTCTCGCCGCGCGTCAGGTAGTCCTGGAGGCTCAGCGCGGGGGCGCGCCGTCCCGCGTGCTCGGGGCGGGCGCCGGGCGGTCGGCCGCCGCCGGAGGCCGCCGTTCCGGCCGCGCTCACCTCGAGCCGCCCGATCTGTACGTGTACGACGCGCTCGGCGGGCCTGGACCGGCGCCGGGTCACCGGGGCGCGGGCCGCCTCACGGCCGAGCGCGCCGTCGCCGGCCCGGAGGCTCGGCGGCGCGGTGGCGGCCGCCGGAGCGAGGATCGCCTCCGGCGACGCGGGCGCGGGCGCCGTGGTCCGCCGCGCCGGGCCGGGCTCGGTCGGCGTCGCGTCCCGCCGCCCGGGGCGCGGGGCGTCGAGGGCGTCCGGCCGGGGCCCGGGGGTGACCTGGGCGGCAGGGCGCAGCAGCGGCGCCGCTGGTCGGACGGCGGTGGCCGGGGCCGGCTCGGTGCGGGGCGCGGCCTCGGCGCGCACGACGGTGTCCCGTACGGTCTCCACCTCGCGCTCGCGCTCGTACCGCACCGACTCGCCGTGCCACGCCGCCGGTTGGGTCGGGGCGGCGAACAGCGGCGCGGGCTCGTCGAGGGCCGGTGGCTCGGCCCGCAGGCTCTCGATCCGCTCGTACGGGCCGGGCAGCCGCGGCCGTACGAGCGCCGTGCGGCCGTCGGCACCACCGGCACCCGTCCGCGGCGTGGGGGAGTGCCGCGCGAGCAGCCGGTCGAAGTAGTCAGACATCTGCGCACAGCTCCAGGTAGTAACGGCGCCGCAGCGGGCTGAGCGCCAGGATCTCCGGCTCGCTCCAGCCGTAGGCGGTGGCGAGCAGATGGACGTCGAGCAGCAGGTCCCGCGCCCAGGAGTCCAGTTCGGTCCACAGGTAGGAGGCGATGTCCAGTTCGGCCGAGGTGGCCTCGCCGCACTCCGGACAGGCGATCTTCAAGGTCACCTCGGCGGCGGGGTCGGCCTGCTCGGCGGCCTCCGCGAGCCGCCGCTGTACGGCCTCGGGGAGCCGCAGGCCGCGCAGTTGGCCGGCGGGGACGGGGCGGCCCGCGCGGGTGGCCGAGACGGTGCAGCGGGCGAGGAGCAGCCGGCGGGCGAGCGCGGCGGGCGAGTCGTCCCCCGCGTTCCCCGCGTCGCCCGCCGCCGCGCTGGAGGCCGCTGCGTCGAATCCCGCTGCGCTGGAGGCCGCCGTGTCGAATCCCGCCGGACCCGAGCCCGCCGTGACCGCCTCGACGTCGGCGACGGTGGGCAGCCGGAACTCGACCGTCCACTCGCCCTCCTCGACCCGCAGCGGGCCGTCGCCCCGCCGTGGCCGCGCCCCCAAGTTGCCTGCGTCCAGCTCGAACTCCATGTCCTCGCCGCACGCGCCGCACTCGACCCGCACCTGCATCCGCGCGCCGAAGAGCGCGCGGCGCAGGGCGTACAGGTCCGCCTCCCGCTCGCCGACCGGCATCGACAGCAGCTCGTCGGTGCCGGCCTCCGGACGGGCCGCCCGGTGCAGCAGCAGGCCGCGGCCGGGGCCTTGGTGCGCCAGCCCCGCCTCCCAGGTGGCCAGCAGCTCCGCGGGCCCCGTGTTCGCCATCCGTCAGGCCGTCCTGTTCCGTTACGCGCCTCCGTCGCCTACGCAGGATGGGTGAACGAGGGCTCTTGCGGCTCCGGCACCTCGTAGTCCCGCTCCCAGCCCTCGCACTCCAGCTTGAGGCTCTGGATCGCGACCGCGTTGGCGTTGGCGTCCATCTCGCCCAGCACCTGGTACTCGCTCGGCCAGGTCCGGTAGAGCTTGTGCGAGACGGCGACCTGGCCCGCCTCGTTGAGGACCTGTATGACGATGTCCTTGCGGAAGTCGGCCAGCGAGACCTCCGAGCCGAGCCCCGCGCCGATCTGCCAGACCTTGTTGGCCCAGCGGTCGAACTCGGGGTCGTGGGTGACGCCGCGCTCCAGGGTGATGCCCTCGAACTCGGAGCGGCCCGGGGATTTCCGGGGCGAACTCGGATCGCCGCCGTGGCGGTGCTTCACGACTTCGGTGGTGCGCTTGAGCGGACTGATCTTGCTGATGCCCGCGACCGTACGACCGTCCCACAGGACCAGGAACTTGAAGTTCTTGTACGGGTCGAAGCGATGGGCGTTGACCTGAAACTCAGCCATCACATTCCTAAATCTCGAACTGTCCGGCCATCTGCTGGATCTTGACGATCACGAACTCCGCTGGCTTGACCGGAGCTATACCGACCACGACATTGACGATGCCGTTCGCGATGTCGTCCTCGGTCGTCGTGTCCTTGTCGCACTTGACGAAGTACGCCTGGCGCGGCGTGCCGCCCTTGAACGCGCCCTTCTCGAAGAGCGTGTGCAGGTAAGCGGACGCGTTCAGCCGGATCTGCTGCCACAGCTGCTCGGTGTTGGGTTCGAACACCACCCACTGCAACCCGCGGCGCAGACTTTCCTCGACATACAGCGCCAGCCGCCGCACCGGCACGTATTTCCACTCGCTGTCGAGCGCGTCCGCGCCCTCCAGAGTGCGCGCGCCCCACACCACCGGGCCCACCACGGGGAAGGTGCGCAGGCAGTTGATGCCCAGCGGGTTGAGCAGTCCGTTCTCGCGGTCGGTCAGCTTGACGGTCAGCGAGTGCACCCCGGCCAGCCGCGCCTCGGTCCCGGCCGGCGCCTTCCACACGCCGCGCTCGCTGTCCGTACGGGCGACGACGCCGGCGAGCGCGCCGGACGGCGGGAAGGAGCGCAGCCGGCCGGTGAGCGGGTCGGTGAGCTGGAGATGCGGGAAGTACAGGCCCGCGTGGTTGCCGCGGACGGCCTCGAAGGCGCCGATCCCGGCGCGCGCGGCGTCCACGCTGCCCCAGGCCGAGGGCGAGTCGACGAGCAGGAAGATCCGCCGCTCCCGGCACAGCCGCTCGGCCGCGGACAGGACGGTGACCATGTCGTCGGTGGACTCGTACGAGGCGAGCTCCGGCAGCGACAGCAGGTTGACGTCGTCCACGTCGCGCAGCGCCTGGAGGCCGGTCTTGCCCGCCTCGCTGCCGATGATGTCCCGGGGGCCGGGCGGGTCGCCGTCCTCGCCGCCGGTCAGCGGGAAGACGGGCGGGTTGACGGAGGCTTCGAGGCCCAGGTCGTTGGCGCACTCGCCGAGGAAGCGCACCACGTCGTCGGGGTCGATGGACCCGGCGACGACCTGGAGGCGGCGGCCGAAGGCGGTGACCTCGGCGCCCGCGAAGGCGTGCTTGCCCGGGGCGTCCGGCAGCGCGCGCAGCTTGCGCTCCAGGAGCAGGGCGAGCTCGGTGACGTTGCACGGCGCCTCGCCGTCGCAGTCCGGGTCGTAGAGCGTGAACTCGCGCTCGACCTCGCCGATCTTCACCGTCAGTTCGACGTTCAGGTCGGGGAGCTCATGGGAGAACGGCTTGGAGACGGTGCCGGAGGGGTCCGGCCGGCCCTCGCCCACGACCTTGACCCGGATCAGCGCGGACGACGAGTTGATCGCGGTCTCGGCGTAGCGGCCGTGGCCGGGGTCCATGGACAGCCCGGTGAAGGACTCGCGGGCGGTGCCGCGCGCGTCGAGAACCTGGAGGTTGAAGGTCTCGTCCGGGCAGGGGGTGTCGTGGTCGACGGCCAGCCGCAGGCCCGAGCCCCACAGGCCGGGCTCCTTGGCGTGCACCTCGAGCACCGGGCACTCGCTGTGCCCCTCGGTGGACTCGAGCGTGACGCAGGCGGCCTTGCCGGTGCCGGCCTTGGCCACGCGCACGATGACCGCGACCGTGCCGCCGTTGCCGAAGAACTGGTGCACGGCGTAGCCGACCGCGCTCTGCGAGGTGAGCCCGCCGAAGCGGCGCTCGAAGTCGGCGAAGCTGGTGATCCGCACCGGCGCGTTCAACGGACCCCGGCGGGTGTGGCCCACGAACGCGGTCACCGAGGTGGTGACCGAGGCGATGGTGCGGACGCTGCTGGCAAGCTCTTCGATGTATACGCCGGGATAGCCCGCGTGCGTCGGCATTCCCCCTCCATTCTCTGAGTGCATCAAGAGATGAGGAGAGGAAGTGAAGAGCGCGCGCGGATATGTGGCTGCTATGCGCACACTTTCTCCAACACTTCCCCCGTCGCACACCCGCGAAATCTGTATCGCAGGGCCCAGTACGTCGCTTGCGGCTCCTGATGCATGAGTGCTTCTTGAGTTTCTTTCCCAGCTTCGGGGCAGGTCAAGGAGGCGTTCCGGTCAACTCGACGATGGCCGGAATTCTAGATCATTTTCCCTTGATCGCTTCTTGGACAAGCTATTACCCTGCGGAAATGCGGTGCCAATTCGCGACGGCGGACCCCCGCGGGCCCGGGCCACTGCGGCGGGAACGAGCCGAATAGGTGAAGGTCTCGGCGCGCCGAATTGCCGTCCGGCGGGCCCGGGGATATATCGCGCACGAGGGCCCTCGGCCGGACGGCCGGGGGCCCTCGACGGGTGCGGTGCGGCGTGGTGCGGTGTGCGCCGCGCTAGCCGAGCTTGGCGGAGATGATCGGCGCCAGGCGGTCGGTGATGGTGCGGTGGCCCTTGTCGTTGGGGTGGACGGAGTCGGAGAGCTCGTCAGCGGCGAGCCAGCCGGTGGTGTCCACGAAGGAGACCTTGGCGTCGCCGCCGTTCACGGCCGCGGTGACGGCCGCCTGGGTCTCCGGGACGAAGCGGCCGCGGAAGGTCTCCAGGGCGAAGATCCAGGCGTTCGGGTAGGCGGCGCGGACCTTGCGCAGCAGGCTGGAGTACGCCGCCTGGAACTGCGCGGACGTCACCCCGCGGCCCACGTCGTTGGTGCCGAGGTTGATGACCACCGCGTTCGCCTGGTAGCGGGAGAAATCCCAGTCGGGCGTCGCGGCGTTCGGGTTCAACTTGGTGAACTGCTGCTCCAGGCTCATCCGGTCGTCCGCCGTGTCCACCAGGGCGGCGCCGCCCTGGGCGATCTGGGTGTGGTCGGCGCCGAGGCGCTCGCCGATCAGCCAGCCGTACGCGGTACGGGCGTTCAGGGAGGTCGTGGTGCCGACGGTGATCGAGTCGCCGACGAACTCGATCAGTTTCTTCGGGGAGGACGGGGCGAAGGTGGTGGCCCCGCTGTCCAGGGTCAGCCCCTGGAAGACCGCGTCACCGTGGTAGGAGCCCGCGACCACCTGGTAGTTGACCTGAAGGGTGTGGTTTCCGGCGGACAGCGGCGTCGGGGTGAGATTCACCGTCCCCTTGGCCTCGTCGAAGAACGTCGCGGGGCCGCCGTCGATGCTGGCCCACAGGTCGATCGCGTTGCGCTGCTTGAGCTTGACGGTGCGCCCGGTGAAGCCGGTGCGGAAGTACGCGCCCGCCCAGTAGGGGGTGTAGGCGGTGGCGGAGCTCTTGGTGTCCCAGCGGCCGTAGAACTTGATGTTGGGGTCGCCCGGGTCGCCGGGGGCGGCGGCCGCGGCCCTGCCGGCTGCGCCCGCCTTGGTGGCGGCGCCCGGAGTGGCGGCTGCGCCCGGACTGGCGGCTGCGAGCTTCGCGGAGATCACCGGGGCGAGACGGTTCGCGAACTTGGTGTGGCCGGACTCGTTGGGGTGCCCGTTTCCGTCCTCGTAGTCGGTGCCGTCGGTGAGCCAGCCCGTGGTGTCGACGTAGTAGACCCTGGCGTCCCCGGCGCCGGTGCGGGCGCTGACGGCGGCCTTGGTCTCCGTCACATAGCGCTTCTTGAGGGTCTGGAGCGCGAACAGGGCCGCGTTCGGGTACTTGGCGCGGATATCGCGGAGGAGGTTGGTGTACGCGGTCTGGAACTCGGCGCCCGTGACGCCGTGTCCGATGTCATTGGTGCCCAGGTTGATGACGACCGCGCTCGCTTGGTAGCGGGAGAAGTCCCAGTTCTGATCGCCGGTGGAGCCGATCTTGAAGAACTGGGTGGCCAGGCCCGTGCAGCCGTCCTTGCCCACCAGGCAGTAGCCCGAGCGGGCGATCTGGGTGTGCCGCATGCCCAGCTGCTCGCCGGTCTTCCAGCCGTACGAGTCGAGCGCGAGCCGGTCGGTCAGGGCACCGGCGGTGATCGAGTCCCCGACGAACTCGATCAGTTTCGAAGGAACTTGCGGGGTCGTCGTGCCCGCGCCCGAGTCCAGCACGAGGCCCTGGAAGACGGTGTCGCCCGAGCGGTAGGAGATCCGGAGGGTGTGGTTGCCCTGGGGGAGGGGCTGCGGGGTGAGGTTGACGGTGCCCCGGACGCCCGCGTAGAAGACGTCGGCACCGCCGTCGACGCTGGCGTAGAAGTTCACCGCGTCGCGGGCCTTGACCTTCACGGTCGTCCCGGTGAAGGCCGTCTGGAGGTAGCCGCCCGTCCAGTTGGGCACGGCCGCGGTGCCCGAGCTCACGTCCCAGCGGCCGACGTAGGAGATGTTCGAGTCGGTCACCGAGCCGTTGCCCAGGGCGGTGGCGGTGGCGCTGGGGGCCGTGGCGGTGGTGCTGGCGGTGGCGGCGTGCGCGCGGGAGCCGCCCAGGCTCAGCCCCCAGACGAGTAAGGATGTGGTCATGACAAGCAGAAGCATGGCGCGTGCCGTGCGGGCGGCCGCGCGGCCAGGGGCTCTGGTGCTCCTGGTGGGGGGTGCGGTCGGCGACATGGGCCGTCCTCTCTGTGGGCGGGTGCGGGTACCGGCCCGGGAACCTCCTCGGGAGCGCTCCCATCGCGGGCGCGCCCACGATGGAAGCGTTGAATCGGTTCAACGTCAAGAGAGACGGTCAGGTTCGAAAATTCCCATCGAAAGTTCGCGCCGAAAGCCCGTCAATAAGTTTCGTCCGGGCTCCCGATGACATCCCGGACGGTCTCGACGATCTCCGGCACCGCCCCCGCCGGGGCCGGGTCGAGTGCCACCTGGCGTTCGAACTCGGCCAGTGCCTCCCGCATCATGTACGGCTGTTGCACAAAGGCGAGCTGGACGAGCTCGGCCCCGCAGTCCACATAGTCCCGCTCCCCGTTCTCCAGGGCGGTGACCAGGTCCCACATCAGGCCGACCGCCTCGCTCGCGTCCTGCGGTGAGTGCATGAAACATCCTCCGCTGGTCCCGTGACTCGGTACGGTCCCGTTCTTCGAACTGAGAGTGTCCCGCCTCATCACGGTGGGCGCAGCCGTAATGCGATAAGCGACAATCCGCCGTCAGGCTTCGACCGGTTTCGGCGCGCGAGCCGTCCGCCGCCGCCCGTTCCGGGCGCCGCCGCTGACCGGACCCGGGGCGGGCGGCCGCCGCGGTGCGCCGTGCACGATCCGTCTACGATTCGACCCATGGCCGATACCGGGGGCGTACGCGAAGTGAAGTCCGCGGCCCGCACCGTCGAGCTGCTGGAACTGCTCGCCGCGCGCGGTGACCGCCCGGCCCGGCTGCGCGAGCTCGCCGACGAGCTCGGGGTGCCGCGCAGCAGCATGTACGCGCTCCTCCAGACCCTGATCGACCGCGGCTGGGTGCGCACCGACGCCACCGGCTCGCTCTACGGCATCGGCATCCGCGCCCTGCTCACCGGCACCAACTACCTCGACAGCGACCCGCGCGTCCGCGGCGCCCGGCCCTACCTGGACGAGGCGTCCGACACGCTCGGCGAGACCATCCACTTCGCCCGGCTCGACGGCGGGGACGTCGTGTACCTCGCCACCCGTGAGTCGCATGAGTATCTGCGCTCCTTCAGCCGCGTCGGCCGCAGGCTCCCCGCCTACGCCGGGGCGCTCGGCAAGGCCCTCCTCGCCGAGCGGGACGACCGCGAGCTCCCGCTCCCCGACGGCCCCTGGGAGCGGCTGACGCCCAACACCCACCCCGACCGCGCGTCGCTCACCGCGGACCTGGCGCGGGTGCGGGAGCGGGGCTACGCGATCGACCGGGAGGAGGGCGTGGTGGGCATCGCGGGTTTCGGGTTCGCCCTGCGGTACGACTCGCCCGCCATCGACGCGATCAGCTGCTCGGTGCCGACGGCCCGGCTGACCGAGGAGCACGAGCGGCGGATCCTCACCGTCATGCGCGAGATCCGCGGCCGCATCGAAGCCGCGGCGCCCGGGGCCACGGCGGCGGTCCCTCAGTGGCGCTAGGCCGGGCCGGTCGCCACGCCGACGACCGCCCCGGACGCCGGGGCGCGGCTACTCGAACCAGCGCCGGGGGCGGGGCGCCGTGTTGCGCCAGATGTGCTTGGTCTCCTGGTACTCCGCCAGCCCCGCGCGGCCCAACTCCCGCCCGATGCCGGACTGTTTCATCCCGCCCCACTCGGCCTGCGGCACATACGGGTGGAAGTCGTTGATCCACACCGTCCCCGCGCGCAGCCGCGAGGCCATCCGGTGCGCCCTGGCCGCGTCCTGGGTCCACACCGCCGCGGCCAGGCCGTAGACGGTGTCATTGGCCAGCGCGAGCGCCTCGTCCTCGTCGCGGAACCGCTCCACCGTCAGCACCGGGCCGAACGACTCCTCCTGGACCACGGACATGTCCGGGGTGCAGTCGTCCAGCACGGTCGGCAGGTAGTAGTAGCCGTCCTCGAGCATCGGGTCGGCCGGGGGCGTCCCGCCGCAGCGCAGCACCGCGCCCTCGTCCAGCCCGGCCGCCACATACATGGCCACCTTCTCGCGGTGCGCGGCGGAGATCAGCGGGCCGGCGCGGGCGTTCTCGTCGAACGGGCCACCGAGCCGGATCTTGCGGGCGCGGTGGACGAACTCGTCGACAAAGGCGTCGTGCAGCTTCTGCTGGACGAGGAGGCGGGCGCCGGCCGAGCAGACCTGTCCGGCGTTCAGGAGCACGGCGGTCAGGGCGTGGTCGACGGCGGTGTCCAACTCGGCGTCGGCGAACACCACATTGGGGTTCTTGCCGCCCAGCTCCAGCGCGACCCTCTTGACCGTGGGCGCGGCGGCGGCCATGATCCACCGCCCGGTGAGCACGCCGCCGGTGAACGACACCATGTCGACCCGCTCGTCCGTGGCCAGGGGCGCGCCCGCCGTCGACCCGGCGCCCAGGACGAGATTCGCGGTGCCCGACGGCAAGCCGGCCTCCGTGAGCAGCCGCATCAGGCCGATCGCGGTGTGCGGGGTCAGCTCGCTGGGCTTGAGGACGAAGGTGTCGCCGGCCGCGAGCGCGGGGGCCACCTTCCAGCCGGCCTGGAGCAGCGGGTAGTTCCAGGGGGTGATCAGCGAACAGACGCCGACCGGCTCGTGCACCACCCTGCTGTCGATCTCGGGGCGGCCCGCCTCGACGACCCGGTCCGCCCCGTCGGCCGCGGCCAGATCGCCGAACCAGCGGAAGCAGGCGGAGACGTCGTCCAGGTCGCACTCGCTCTCGGCCAGCCGCTTTCCGGTGTCCAGCGACTCGGCCCGGGCCAGCTCGGCCTTGTCGCGCCGCAGCAGGTCGGCGACGCGCAGCAGCAGTCTGCCCCGGTCCGGGGCGGGGACCCGGGGCCAGGGGCCGCGGTCGAACGCGTCCCGGGCGGCCGCCACCGCGGCGGAGGCGTCCTTCGGCCCGGATTCGTCGACCGTGCCGACCGGCATGCCGTCCGCGGGGCAGCGGATCTCCCTCACCTGTCCGTCGAGAGCGGCGGTCCACTGGCCACCGATGAACAGCTCCGGCATGGGGTGCCTCCGGGCTGGGAGGGACGGTGCGCGGACCGTAGCGGCGCGCAGACCCGTACATTCCGAGCCTAAGCGGCGTCCCCCGCCCTCGCACGGCGTGCCGCCGCCGGGCCGGGCGGTGCCGTGCCCGTCCCCGCCGGGGAGCCGCGGCCGGGGGTGAGGTCCCCGGCCGGCCGCGCGGCGTGCACAATCCCTGCCATGGTCCGTGATCCGCAAGCCTCGCACGCCCTGGCCGACGAGCTGCTCGCCGCCCTCGATCCGCTGCCCTACCGGCGCCGCATGCGGGAGTTGGCCCTGCGGGCGAGAGCGACGAGCGCGCACGGACAGCTGGCCGGGCTGCTCGAGGCGCTGTCGGAGCGCGGCGGATACGAGCGGGGGCTGGCCGCCATGGCCGCGGCGGTCGGCGGGCGGACCGCCTATCTGGAGGGGCGGCTGACCGACCCCGACCCCGTGGTGCGCGGCCACGCCCTCAAGGCCGCGCGCCGCGGACAGCTCACGGACGCCGCGCTGGAGGCGGCCTTCGAGGACGCCCCCGCCGCCGTACGGGGCCGGCTCGCCCGTACGGTCGTCGCCGGGCGGCGCACCGCGCTCGCCGACCGCCTCGTCGACCCGCTGCGGGAGCGGTGGGGCGACGTCGAGGCGGCGCGGGTGCTGCCCGCCTGCGGACCCGAGACCGTCGCCCGGCTGCTCCCCGGCCTCTTCCACGCCGTCGGCAGCTGGCGCGCGCTGGCCTCCCGCCACCCCGCGGCGGTCCTCGACGAGGCCGAGCGGCAGCTGTCCGCGCTCCCCGAGGCGCTGCGCGGCGACTGGTGGCTCCGCCACGCCTCCTGTGTCGCCCTCGCGGCGCGCGCCGAGCCGCAGCGGGCCCTCGGGCTGCTGGAGCGGCTGTGCCACGGCATGCTGCCGCTCCCGGTGTGGCACCGGCTGGGCGCGCTGGCCGCCGCCGAACCCGGCCGCACGATACGGCTCCTGCTGACGCCCGAGCGCGCCGGTGCCCTGCGCGGCCGGGGCCTGGAGCGGGCCGTGCTGCGCCGCCTGGTCCGCGCGGACCCGCCCGAACTGGCCGACCTGGCGCGGGCGCTGGGCCACGACGCCCAGGCCCTGTCCCGGCTGCTGGCCGCCCTCCCGCCCTCCCGTCGCCCCGCCTTCTTCGACGCGGCCGTCGCCGAACGCGACCTGACCCACGCCGAACTGGAGCCTGTTCTGCTCGAGGTGCTGCCCCGGCCGCGCCGCGAGGCGGAGGCGCGCCGGATGGCCGAGCGGGCGCGCGAGCGCGGCGCGCACTGGATCACGGTGCTGGAGGCGGTCGCGTATCTGCCGGTCGGTGAGGCGCGCGAGGAACTGCTGCGGGCCACCCGCCGCTCCTCGGCCGACGACCGGGCGCTGGCCTACCCCCTCCTCATCCGCAACGCCGCCCGCTCCGGCGACCCGGAGGCGGTCACCTCCCTGCTGGCCCTGCTGGAGCGGCTGCGCAACGAGCAGGACCCGGTGCGGTCGGCCGCGCTGCGCGCGCTGTCCGGCACCCACCCCTCGCTCTTCCTCGACGCGGCCGCCGAACACCTCGACCGGGTCGCCACCGACGCCATCCAGGCCCGTGACTCCTCGCCCGCGACCCGGCAGGCCCTGCGCCGGCTGGCCGTCGCCCTCCTGCGGGAACACGCGGTCACCGGCCGGCGCGAGCTGATCGGCTGGGCGCTGCGCACCGTCACCCGGCTCGCCGGGAACGTCGGCCGCGGCGATCTGGGGCGGCTCGACGAAACGCTGCGGCGCGGCCAGGAGCAGGCGGTCTTCGAGGCGCTGCGGCCGTGGCTGGAGGCGGGCGCGGACCGGGTCGACCACGAGCTGACCTTCGCCCTCGCCCGCTCGCTCGGGCGCCGCGCGCACGCCATGCCCGAGCTCCAGGAACTGCTGCGGCAGGCCATCCAGTTCGGCAGCAACGACACCGTCCGCACGGCCGTGGGGCTGTGGCTGGAGGACCCCGCCCGGCGCGACGAGCGGGTCGCCGAGCTGCTGGCGCTCGAGCCCTCGACGGCCGTGCTGCCGTCCGTCCTCGACGTGCTGACGCACCGCCGCACGGATCTGCTCGACCTGGTGCTGGACGACACCCCTCCCTACGGCCGCTTTCTGACGCCCGGCAGTCACTGGACGCCCCCGGTCGGCCACGGCGTCGGCCGCTGGCTGCCCCGGCAGCGCGCCGCCGCCGCCCGGATCCTCGCCCGCGCCGCCGCCGACGGCTCGCTGCGCACCGACCAGCGCGTGGGGGCGATCGCCGCGGCCGCGCGCATCCCGGGCCACGGCGCCGAGGCCGCCCTGGCCTGGACCGGCTCCGACGACGTGGTCCTGGCCGAGGCCGCCCTCGCCGCCCTGGCCTGGACCGACCGCCCGGCGGAGCATCTGCCCCTGCTGCTCGCCCACGCGGGCGGCGACCGGGCCCGGGTGGCGGTCTACGCGGCGACGAGAGCGACCCTCTTCATGGCGCCCTCGCGGCTGGAGGGGCTGCTGCGCGGGGTGCTCGCACCGGGCGGGGGGACGGGCGCCGCCGGGGAGGGCGGGGCGGCCGTGCCCGCGAAGGTCACCAGCCGCAAGGAGGCCGCACGGCTGGCCGCCACCCGGCTTCCGGCCCCGGACGCGGCCGCGCTGCTCGCCGACGCGTACCACGCGCCGGGACAGCACCACGATGTGCGGGCGGCCTGTGTGGCCTTCGCGACCGGGCTGCTCGGCCACGAGTCCGCCTGGGAGCTGCTGTCGGCCGCCGCCCGCGGGCGGCGCGAGCCGCGGTGGGCCGTGCTGCGCACCCGCCCCCTGGACCTGCCGGAACTCCACCGGGAGCGCTACGCCCGCCTCATCCGGGACGTGTGCGACACCGACGACCCCGAGGTCGTCAGGGCGGGCCACGCGGCGCTCGCCATCTGGGCCCCCTGGGCGCCGGACGCGGCCGCGGTGCTGGTGGCCGCCGCCACCGACCTGGACGACCGGGCCGGCTGGCAGTCCGCCGCCGACGCGCTGATCGACCTGATGGCCGCCGTCCCCGACGGCATGCCCGAGGACAACCCCCTGGCCTGGGTCCTCGCGGCCCTCGCCGCCGCCGACACCGACCCGCGGACGCCCGACGCCGAACCGGACCGCGACCGCCCGGCCCGCCGCCGCATCGGGCGCATCACGGCCAGGCTGGCCCAGCACAGCCGGATGCGGCCGGGCACGATGCGGCCCGTCGCGACCGCGGCGGCCGAACTCCTCGCCGGCTACGAGCCCTTCGTCGCGGACGCCGCCCAAGTGCTCGTCAACGCCGTCGACCTGGACGCCGAGCCCGGAGTGCTCACCGCCGCACTCGCCCGGCTGGCCCGTCTGCACGCCACCCGGCCCGCGCTCGCCGCCCGTACCGCCGACGCCCTGCACCAGAGGCTGCGCACCGCCGCGCGGCCCGGCCGGGGCGAGGCCCTGCTGCGGGCCGCACAGGACCTCGGCGACGACGGGGCGCACGCCTCCGGGCTGTTCGCCGTCACCCTCACCGAGGTGGGCGGCGCGCGCACCACGTGGACGGAGCCCTGGCGGACCCGGCTCCGCGCGCTGCGCCGCCATCCGCACCCGGACGTCCGCGACGCCGCGCTTCTCCTGTCGACCGCGCAGGAGTAAGCGCCCCTGGCAGCGATGACTAGGGGGTGTCCGACGGACACGCGGCGGAGCCGCACATCGGTGCTGTTCCCCTACCCGCCCCTTCTCACAGTGTCTCTTTGCGGCTCCGCCGCGTGGCAGGGGCTTAGCCCCTGGACCCGGGGTCTGGGGCGGAGCCCCGGTTGAGGGAAGGGGCGGGGTGGGGCAGGGCCCGCCGCAGGCGTCAAGATCCTCCGGACACCCCCTGGCCATCGCGGCGCCAGACGTGAGTGTCGAACTGATAGCCGTACTCCGGGCGCCCCTTGACGGAGCTGGTGCGGAACGGCGCGCCGTGGTCGTCGATCCGTATCCTCCCCTCGCGGTCACCACTGGTCCACTCGAGCTCCAGGTACCAGTCGCAGTCGCAGCCGGACGTGCGGGCGTTGATCAGCAGCACCTCCGGGTCCGTGTCGGACACGCGATACGGAAAGCGGACGGCGGGGATCGGCTCGCCGGCGTCGTTGCCGTCCGTCGGGACGGCCAGCGGGCGGGCGGCGTCCAGGTTGACGGAGAAGACGCGCGGGGTCAGGGAGCCGCCGCAGCCGTTGTTCATCGCGAAGGACGACCAGGGCAGCGGGGTGCGCCGCCCCACCACCCGGACGTGCAGATCCTGGAGCACCACGGCCGACTCGGAGCGGCCTTTCACCGTCACCTCCACGTTCGTGGTGCCGCCGTGCACCGCGCCATGGGCGGACGCCCAGGCCGCGGCGTCCTGCTCGACGGGTGGCGGGGCGACCTGGGACGGCGGGCGGTTGATGAGATAGCGGTGGTCACACCTGCTCTCCCAGACGTGGGAGCGGGTGCTGAGCGTGAGCGGGGTGCCGCTGCCGGGCTTGTCGTCCCGGCCGCCCCCCGATCCGCCCGAGCCGCCGCCGTCCGCGCCGCCGCCGGATCCGTCCCGTCCCGGCGACGCGGAGGGGGACGCGCTGCCGCGCCGCCCGCCGCCCCGGGGCGAGGCCGATGCACGCTCGTGTGCCGTGTCGTCCTTCTTCAGGTCGCCCCGCGCGGTGGGCCCGGCCGGCGGTGCGGACCCGGACGGGGCCGCCGAGGGCTCGGGGGACGCGGCGGCGTCCTTCCGCTCGCCCCCGCTGGGCGGCCGCACCTCCACGGCCGTGATGGCGAGGACGGCCGCCGCGGCCGCCCCGAGCACCAGCGCCCACGGCCGGGTCCGCCAGACGCGGGGCCCGGCCCCGACCGCCCCCACCGGCCGCCCGACCGCCCCGCCCGCCGCCGGAACGGACCGCAGCCGCCCCCGGTCCGCCGCGCCCCGGGCCTTCCCCGCGGCCTTCGCCGCCCGCGGGCCCGCGGCGCTCGTCGGCGGCGCGCCGCCCTCGGCGCCGCTCCCGGCCGCCCGGCCCGGCTGATCCGCCGCGGCGGCGCCATCGGGCGACGGGCCCGCCGCGACGCCGGTCGTGTCGTCAGTCGCGTCATCGGTCGTGTCATCGGTCGCGGCATCGGCGCCGCCGTCGGGCGGGGCCGGCCGGACGACCCCGCCCCGGCCGGAGGCCGCCCGTCTCGCCGCGTCCGCCAGGATCCACCGGCGGTGCAGGGCGACCAGCTCTTCCGGGGTGGCCCCGCACAGCCGCGCTAAGCGCTCCGCCATGGCGTACTCCGCCGGCACCGCGTCGCCGTTGCAGTAGCGGTGCACCGTCGACGCGCTGACATGCAGCCGCGCCGCCAGCACGCCGTAGCTGCGGCCCGAACGGTCCTTCAGCTTGCGCAGACTCTCCGCGAACTCCGCGATCTCTTCCCCGCTGCTCACCTGAGCCACCCCCCATGAATCCATACACCGCCGCCCGCACTCACGTTCCACCGTTCCGCGACCGCGTTCCAGGCAGTTGTCATTCCCCCAAGTCAGAGTACGTGCAGGCATTCCCGCGTTCCGCATGCCGCGCCACCCCTGGCGGCGGCGGCACGGTGCCGCCCACGCTGGGGACCAGTCGCCGCGAGCGTTGCGGCGGATCACAGACCCGGGCCGCACACGCTCGGGCCGCACGACCCGGACCGCGTGGACGCGGACCGTAGAAACGGGGAAACACCGCATGCACAACCACAACCACAAGCGCTCCCGCCGCGCCGTCGTCCTCGGCGCGGCCGCCGCGGCCGCCGCCTTGGCCGTCGTCGGCGCCGGGCCGGCCCAGGCGGGCGTCCAGTCGGTTCCGGCCCACCTGGTGCCGAAAGAGCTGCCGCCGCACCCGGCGTCGGACTGGTACGCGAGCGACGTCACGAAGGGCCTGCCCGAGACCCCTCCGTTCTGCATCGAGAACACCCTGCCCTCGGCGGGAGCCACCCACCGGACGTTCTGGACCGAGTACGACACGGGCGCCGCCCAGATCGTGGTCAGGACCGGGACGGTGGACGCCGCCCGGAAGCTCGCCGCGGCCGCCGAGAAGAAGATCCGGAACTGCGCCGCCGACTGGGAGCGGCAGTTCCCGCAGGGCACCGCCTCCTGGCGGGACTACGGCGCGCTCCAGGCCGAGGACGGGGCGCACGTCTACGGCGTCCACACCTCGTATCCGGATTCGGAGCCGGGCATCCACCTCTTCGGGGTGGGCCGTGACGGGCGGACGGTCACCATCGTCCGGTGGGGCGAGATGGGCGGATACGACCAGGCACCGCTGGCCGACTTCAGGCGGACCACGACGACCGCGGTCGTCAAGCTCTACCAGGAGTAGCGCTCAGCGGCGGCCTGAGGACGGGGGAACGGGGGACGGGGGGAACGGGGGCCGGGGTCCGTGCCCGGATGTGCCGGCTACGCGCGCGCAAGGGGGGTGCGCGTCGCCGTCACACTGAGCAACGGGCGCCGAACGGGGGGCGGGGGGCGGGAGGGGGCGGGGCAGGGGGAAGCAGGGTGCCCGGGAGAGGGGGCGGGCCCGGCGTCGGCGCCGGGCACGGCGGGCACCGCAGGCGGCCCTGCCCCCTCAGGCCTCCCGCAGCAGCGCGGCCAGGCCGTGGTCCAGGTCCAGCCGCGCGCTCTCGCTGCCCTCCGGCACCAGGGCGTACGAGCGGCTGAGGAAGTGCCGGAGATCGTCGGTGTCGAACTGGACCATGGCCATGCCCTCCGGGGCGTGGAACTCCAGGACGGTGCGGTGCGGGCCGCACGGCCACACCAGCACATCGCCGCTGCCCGCCGGGGTCCGCAGCCCGGCCGTCAGCAGCTCGCGCCCGAAGGTCCACTCCACAGCCGCCCCGTCGAGGGACGCGGCGGGCGGGAAGGAGACGCGCACGGCGAACGGGTCCTCGCGCTCGTAGCGCAGGCATGCGGGAATCGCGCGCGCCTCGGGCGTCGACGCGATGAGGCGGGCCTGGACGGCTTGATCGATGACGGTGGTGGTCAACGCCTGCTCCCTTGCGATCGGTGCGGGTCCTTGCCTCTCTCTACGCCTTTAAGACGTATGGGCGATCACCCCAGTGCACCCGCTGCGGACGTGACGTGTGTCACGACCATGTTTTCGGGTGGAGATGCGACATTTAGGCTTGCGGAATCCACGCAAAGTCTCAGGTGCCGTGCTGAGCTGTTACAAAACCGCGGCCGCGGCGAGGCATCACTTCAGGGGTTGTTCCACCATGACCGAAGGTCCCACAGCGCCGGACGCGGATACCTACATCCGGCGCCACCAAGACCACCATCCGCACCTCGTCGGCTTCGCCCGCACCTTCGTCGGCACTCCCTGGGCCGCGGAGGACGCCGTCGCGGAGGCGTACTTTCTCGTCTGGCGGCGGCTGCGGGCCGGTCAGCCCGTCGGCGACGTCCCGGCCGCCCTGAAGGCCGCCGTGCGCGACCTCGCCCTGGCCGCGGCGAGCCGCGACCGCGGGCAGACCGTCTCCTACGTCGAGCTGCTCGCAGGCGTCATAGAGGATCTGCCGCAGCGGTGGGTCAAGGCGCTCTGGCAGGCGGAGGCGGAGCGGCAGGCGCCGGTGGCGTCGACCGGCCGCCGGGGCGAGGCGGGGGTGAGCCCCGCCGCCGCCCTGGAGCGGGCCCGGGACGGCATGCGCCAGCACTTCCTGCGCGCCCAGCCGGGCGCCCCGGCCGACCCGGCCTGCGGGTGGTGCTGGGAGCGCCTCCCCGAGCACGTACGGGGCGTCGACTCCCCGTCCCAGGCGGAGCAGGTCGCGGTCCATGTGGCCGGCTGCGCGGACTGCCGGGCGCGCCTGGAGCGGCTCATGGCGGCCGACGCCCGGCTGCCCGCGCTGGTGGGCCCGGCCCTGATGGTTCTCCTGGCCCGCGGGACCGCGGAGTACCTGGTGCCGCTCGCCCGCGAGGGCGGCGCGGTGGCCGCCCTGTCCTCGGGCGGGGCCCATGCCGCCCCGGCGACCGTCAAGCTGGCGACCGTGGCCCGCACCGCCGGCAACCGGGTGCGCGGGCGGGCGACCCGGGCCGGGCGGCCGGTCGCGGTCGCGGCCGCGGCCGGTGCGCTGGCCCTCGCGGGGGCGGCGGTCGCGGCCGGGCTGGTCCTGACGAACGGCGACTCCCCCGGACAGGATCAGGGCACGGCGGCCTCGACGCCCTCCTCCGCGCCGTCCTCGGACGGATCCTCGCCGGCGTGGGGCGCGGAGTCGGCGCGGTCCGGCGCGTCGGGGCACGAGGCGTCGGGCGACGCCTCCTCGGGGCGCTCCGCCGCGGGCGGCCCGTCGAGCGGCGCCGCCGACCGTTCGCCGTCCCCGTCCACGCCGTCCCCGTCGGCTTCGTCCGCTCGCGGCACGACCGGCGCATCCGGTGCCCCGCAGAGCGCGTCGGCGACCCCGTCGCCGACAGCGTCGTCCGGCGGTGGCGGGAAGGCCACGGCGGCGACCCCCACCCGGCCCCCGGCCACCCAGCCGACCCCGACGCGTACGCAGAGCGCCACGCCCAAGCCGACCCAGACCCCCGGCCAGACCGCGAGCGCGACGCCCGAGCCGACCGCGTCGCCGACCGAGTCGCCCACCGCGGAGCCGGGCAAGCCGGCCAAGTCGAACAAGACGGCCGACGCGAGCGAGCAGCCTTCCGCGCCCGGCCGCGGCGGGGCCAACGGCTGGGACAACAACTAGGCCCTGTCTCCCCGATCTCTATGGATCAGGCCGCGGCGTCAGGGGGCGCCCCCAGCTACCGCTGGGAGGTGCCCCCGCCAGCGGTAGCTGGGGGCGCGTGCGATCGCAAGGCGGAGGGCCGCCCTCTGGGGGCACCTCCCGGCCGAAGGCTGGGGGCGGGCCTACTCGGGCGGGCCCTACAACGTAGCGAGCGCGCGTGCCAGGCGTCGCGGGCCCGCAGAGATCGGGGAGACAGGGCCTAGATCCCGCCGGCACAGGGGCGCCCGCTCACGAGCGGGCGCCCTTCGCGTGAGATCCCGCGATTCTGCGTCCGGCCCCGCTCGCCCGTGGACGGCGTCCCGCGCATGGGCTAGCTTCCGGCCCCATGAGGGACAAGGGGATCAAGGGCATCAAGGGCATCAAGGGGACGATGAGACGCGCCGTGGCGGCCGGGCTGTGTGCTGCGGCGCTCGCGTCGGCGCTGGCCGCCGCGCCCGCGCAGGCCCAACCGGCGCGCGACAAGGGCCTGTCGGGGGCGGGGTGGGGGCTGAAGGACACCGGCACCGACGCCCGGTTCCGCGGGCTCGCCGCCGTCAGCCGTACGACGGCGTGGGTGGCCGGCTCGAAGGGGACCGTGCTGCGTACGCACGACGGCGGGCGCAGCTGGCGCGACGTGTCGCCCCCGGACGCGGAGGGGCTGGAGTTCCGTGACGTCGAGGCGTTCGACGCGCGCCGCGCCGTGGTGCTGGCGATCGGTGAGGGCGAGGCGTCCCGGGTCTTCCGTACGGACGACGCCGGCGCGACCTGGACGGAAAGCTTCCGCAACACCGACCCCCGCGCCTTCTACGACTGCCTGACCTTTTTCGACGCGCGCAACGGCATCGCGCTCGGCGATCCGGTCGACGGCAAGTACCGCGTGCTGGCCACCGGTGACGGCGGCCGCAGCTGGCGCGTGCTGCCCTCGGACGGGATGCCCGCCGCACAGCCGGGCGAGGCGGCGTTCGCGGCCGGCGGGCAGTGCCTGGTCAGCGCGGGGCGCCGGGACGCGTGGTTCGCCACCGGAGGCGCGGCCTCCGCGCGCGTGTTCCACTCCGCGGACCGCGGCCGCACCTGGACGGTGGCCGAGGCGCCGCTCCCGGCCGGCGACCCGGCGCGCGGCGTCTTCGCGCTCGCCTTCCGCGACACCCGCACCGGCCTGGCCGTCGGCGGCGACTACCGCGCCGGGCAGCCCTCCCCGAAGGCGGCCGCGGTCACCCGGGACGGCGGGGCCGTCTGGACGGAGGCCGCCGAGCCGCCGCCCGCGTACCGTTCGGGCGTCACCTGGCTGCCGCACAGCCGTCGCGCCGCCCTGGCGGTCGGCCCGACGGGCACGGATGTGACGAGCGACGGCGGCCGCACCTGGCGCACGGTGGACCAGGGCTCGTACGACACCGTGGACTGCGCCGCGGACCTCGGCTGCTGGGCGGCGGGCGAGCGGGGCCGGGTCGCGCGTCTGGAGCCGGCCGGGGGGTGAGTCAGGACGGCGGCTGCCGGCGGTGGGCGGCCAGCTCGGGAGCGGTCTTCGTGGCCAGGAACTCCGTGATCCGGTACTCGCACAGGCCCGCGACCGAGAACGGGTCGGTCGCCACGAGCCGCTCGACCCGGGTCCGGTCGTCGCCGACCGCCAGGATGATCCCGCCGTCCCGCGGCACCTTGCGGCCCGAGGCGATGATGTCGCCCGAGGCGTAGAGCCCGTCCAGCCAGGTCACGTGGTCGGGGAGCGCGGCTTCTATGCGCTCGATGGGCGCGGTGTAGGTCAGCTCCAATACGAACATGATCGCGAGGCTAGTAGCGTGGGGGACACCATGACCAGCACTTCCGACCCCGCTGCCGCCCCTGGGCCCGCCGCCGAGCCCACCTATGAGCTCCCGTCCGGCTGGCCGACGACCGAGGCCGAGGCGGCCGCCGTCCAGGAGCGGCTCCGGCCCTCCGTCCTGGTGGGCGGGGAACTGCCCGCGCCGGGGAGTGGCACGGGCGCCGTGGTGGGCGTGGACGTCGCGTACGACGACGAGCGGGGTGTGGTCGCGGCGGCCGCCGTCGCGCTGGACCCGCGCGGCCTCGCGGTCGTGGGGGAGGCCACGGCGGTCGGCCGGGTCACCTTCCCGTATGTGCCCGGCCTGCTGGCGTTCCGCGAGATCCCGGCCGTCCTCGACGCGCTGGCCGCCCTGGACCGGCTCGGCCACCGCCCCGACGTGGTGGTCTGCGACGGCTACGGCCTTGCCCACCCGCGCCGCTTCGGGCTGGCCAGCCACCTGGGGGTGCTCACCGGGCTGCCCACCATCGGCGTGGCCAAGAACCCCTTCACCTTCCACCACGACGCCCCCGGCCCGCGCCGCGGGCAGTGGTCACCGCTGCTGGACGGGGCGGAGGAGGTCGGCCGCGCGCTGCGCACGCAGGACGGCGTGAAGCCGGTCTTCGTCTCCGTCGGCCATCGGGTGAGCCTCGCGGACGCCTGTGCGTACGCGCTGCACCTGGCCCGCGACTACCGGCTGCCCGAGACCACGCGGCGGGCCGACGCGCTGTGCCGCCGGGCGCTGGCGGGCGCGTGACCGGCGCTCAGCCGGCCGTCCGCCGCGTCTCCACCTGGAAGCAGCCGTACTCGACGGCGCGTACGTGCACCGCGACCACCTCCGGATCGCGGTAGACCTCCCTCAGCCCGTCCTCGATCGTCGTCTCCCCGCCGTTCAGCAGCAGCCCGCCGAGGATGTCGCCCCGGGCGGAGTACGCCCGCAGCACCCTCCGCTCGCCCCGCATGGCGTCCGGGTAGCCGCCGCCCGGCCAGCCGCCGCAGTCCTCGACGTGGATGAAGACCGGGCCCACCTCGCTGTACGGGCCGGGCGTGGCGCCCGTCTCGAGCGCCCAGCGGCGCAGCGGGGCGTAGGAGACGAGCGCGATCGTCTCGCCCGGCCGGCTGCGGCCGAGGCAGCAGCGCAGCGGGTTGCCTCCCTCCTCGTCGACCACCGTGCGCGGCGGATCGCCCGCGTCGTCGGCGATCCGCAGCTGCTTCAGCACCTCGGGCGCGATGGCCCGGATCTCGTAGTTCTCCCTCATGGCGTCCATGCTGTCCGCCGGGGGTGGCGGGTGCTGGCGGGATTCGGACGGCGCGCTGGGGTCGGCGCCGATGCGTACGGGGGCTTGACACGGTGGTGGCGCTCCGTCAGATTCAGCCGCGAACATAGGACGTCCGACGTCCTGAATGACTGAAATATCCGTTCGATCGTCAGAAGGCTGGGTCTCGATGAGTCTGTCGACTCCGCTCACCGGTGTCGTCCCACCCCTGTGCACCCCGCTCACCCCCACCGGCGAGGTCGACACCCGCTCCCTCGCCGCGCTCGCCGAGCGGCTGATCGGCGCCGGGGTGAGCGGCCTGTTCGTCCTCGGATCCAGCGGCGAGGCGGCCTATCTGAGCGACCGTCGGCGGCGCGCCGTCCTGGAGACCGTGACCGAGGCCGCGGCCGGGCGGGTGCCGGTGCTCGCCGGGGTGATCGACATGACCACCGAGCGGGTGCTCGACCACGCCCGTACGGCGGCCGGGGCGGGCGTGGACGGCCTCGTCGCCACCGCTCCCTTCTACACCCGCACCCACCCGGTGGAGATCGCCGACCACTTCCGGCGCATCCGCGGCGGCGCCGGGCTGCCGCTCTTCGCTTACGACATCCCGGCCGCGGTCCACACCAAGCTCACCCCGGCCACCGTCCTCCCGCTCGCGGCCGAGGGCACGCTGGCCGGGCTCAAGGACAGCAGCGGGGACGACGGCGCGCTGCGCCGCCTCCTGGTCGAGGTGCGGCGACGCGGGCTGCACACCGCCTTCTCGGTGCTCACCGGCTCCGAGCTGGCCGTGGACGGCGCCCTGCTGGCGGGGGTGCACGGCGTCGTCCCGGGTCTCGGGAACGTCGACCCACAGGGCTATGTGCGGCTGTACGAGCACGCGCGGGCGGGCCGCTGGGAGCGGGCGGCGGCCGAACAGGACCGGCTGGCCGCCCTGTTCGCCATCACCGATGTCGGCGACCCGGCCGCGATGGGCGGCAGCTCCTCCGCCCTGGGCGCCTTCAAGGCGGCCCTGCACCTGCTGGGCGTCATCGACTGCCCGGCCACCGCCCCTCCCCAGGTGCCGCTGGGCGACGCGGCGGTGAAAAGCGTCCGCCAACTTCTCGAAAACGGAGGGCTCTTGCCGTGACCACACCCCAGCCCTGGTACCGGGAGGTCTCCCGGCGGCAGTGGAAGGCGATGTTCGCCGCCTGGATCGGCTATCTGCTCGACGGCTTCGACTTCGTCCTGATCACGCTGGTCCTGACGGAGATAGCCGACGAGTTCGACCTGAGCGGCGCGTCGGCCGCGAGCCTGGTCTCCGGGGCGTTCATCACCCGCTGGTTGGGCGGCGCGCTGCTCGGCGCGATGGGCGACCGCTACGGGCGCAAACCCGCCATGATCGCCAGCATTCTGCTCTACTCGCTGGGCACGTTCGCCTGCGGCTTCGCATGGAACTACTTCAGCCTGTTCACCGCCCGGCTGCTGATCGGCATGGGGATGGCGGGGGAGTACAGCGCGAGCGCGACCTACGTCCTGGAGAGCTGGCCGACCCGGCTGCGCAACCGCGCCTCCGGCTTTCTGATCTCCGGGTTCGCGGGCGGCTCGATCATCGCCGCCGAGCTCTACAAGTGGGTGGTGCCCCACTGGGGCTGGCGCTGGCTGTTCTGGATCGGGGTGCTGCCGGTGTTCGTGGCGCTGTGGGTGCGGCGCGCGCTCCCGGAGGCCGAGGACTGGAGCGCGGCGGCCGGTGGCGGGACGGCGGACGGCAAGGGCGCCGGGAGCGGCGCGGCCGGCGGTGGGGTCGCTGGTGGGGCGCGCCCGAACCCGTTCGGGCCGCTGTTCACCGGGCGCGGCCGGGCCTCGCTGAACACGGCGCTGGCCGTGCTCGCGAGCGTCGCGCTGTTCTGCGTCTTCACCCCGGTGGGGAAGGGGCTGGTGTGGCCGCTGGCGCTGCTGTCGGCGGGCTGTCTGTTCGCCTTCGCCGCGCAGCTCGGCGGGCGCCGCCGCTGGGTGCTGTACATGGCGCTGATGTGCACCGTGTTCTGCGCCTTCCTCTACAGCTGGCCCATCCAGGCGCTGCTGCCCACCTATCTGAAGGAGGAGCTCGGCTATTCGCCGAGCGAGGTCACGGACATGATGTTCTACGCCGGGTTCGGGACCATGGCCGGCTGCTGGCTCGCCGGATTCGTGGGGGACTGGCTGGGCACCCGGCGCGCCTACGCCTGGACGCTCCTGGCCTCGCTCGCCTTCGTCTTCCCGGTGTTCGCGGTGCAGGACAGCCTGGTCGGGCTCGGGGTGCTGCTCTTCTTCCTGCTCGCCCTCAGCCAGGGCATATCCGGGATCCTGCCCAAATACATCGCGAGCCACTTCCCGACCGAGACCCGGGCCGCGTCGCTCGGCTTCGT
The DNA here is from genome assembly GCF_040302705.1 of Streptomyces sp. NPDC097640. NCBI lineage: Bacteria > Bacillati > Actinomycetota > Actinomycetes > Kitasatosporales > Streptomycetaceae > Streptomyces > Streptomyces sp. NPDC097640. The sequence goes on along the minus strand of NZ_JBEOSB010000006.1, from coordinate 342,048 downwards.
CTACAACACCGGGGCGCTCGGCGGCGCGGTGGCGCCGGTGCTGGGCGCCCACCTGGCGGAGGGCATGTCCCTCGGACGGGCGCTGGCGGTGCTCACCTTCGGGCTCACCCTGCTGGTGATCGTGCTGGTCGGCGGCAATGTCCCGCAGCGTCTCGCCCGGCTCACCGACCCGGAAGCACCCGATGACCACCTCGTGCCGGAGCGGCCGTTGCCGGCGGCTGCCGCTAGCGTGGAGAAGGCCGGGTGAGGACGGGCGACCACCGAGCCGGCCGACGCCCGCACCCTGCCCGTCAAATACCGGGCGGACCAGCCTTTTTGAGTTTCCGTCCGGTTATCCACAGGCCCGCCGTGGGGGCTTGTGGAATGCCGGGCGCGTTCTTAGCATCAGCGGTGTTACAGCGGTAGTGTCACACGGTTTGGGGACGGCATGGCGGCGACAGAGCACGGCCCGCTGGCAGGGGTGCGCGTGGTGGAGCTCGCGGGGATCGGGCCGGGCCCGTTCGCCGCGATGGTCCTGGCCGATCTCGGCGCCGACGTCGTCCGCGTCGACCGGCCCGGCGGCCCCGGCGGGCTGAAGATCGACCCGGCGTACGACCTGGCCAACCGCAACAAGCGCTCCGTCCTCCTCGACCTCAAGACCGAGCCGGGCCAGGCGGCCGTGCTCGACCTCGTGGAGCGCGCCGACATCCTCGTCGAAGGGCTCCGCCCGGGCGTCGCCGAGCGACTTGGCGTGGGCCCCGACGCATGCCTGGCCCGCAACCCCCGCCTGGTCTACGGCCGGATGACCGGCTGGGGCCAGCAGGGCCCGCTCGCCGACACCGCCGGCCACGACATCGCCTATATCGCCGTCACCGGCGCGCTCGGCATGATCGGCGCCCCGGACGGCCCGCCCGCCGTCCCCGCCAACCTCCTGGGGGACTACGCGGGCGGCGCGCTCTATCTGGTGATCGGCGTCCTCGCCGCCCTCCAGCACGCCCGCACCTCCGGCGACGGCCAGGTCGTCGACGCCGCGATCGTGGACGGCACCGCCCATCTGACCGCCGTGATCCACGGCATGATGGCGGCGGGCGGGTGGCAGGACCAGCGCGGCGCCAACCTCCTCGACGGCGGCTCCCCCTTCTACGGCACCTATGAGACCGCGGACGGCGGCTATATGGCCGTCGGCGCCCTCGAACCCAAGTTCTACGCCGAGTTCATCGAGCTCCTCGGGATCGCCGAGGAGGCGCCGGGCCGCCGCGAGTTCGACCGCTGGAGCGAGCTGCGCGCCCTCATCGCCGCCCGCTTCAAGCAGCGCACCCGCGAGGAGTGGACGGCCGTCTTCGCCTCGTCCGACGCCTGCGTCGCCCCCGTCCTCTCCCTCCGCGAGGCCCCCGGGCATCCGCATCTGGCCGCCCGCGCCACCTTCGTCGACCACGGTGGCATCACCCAGCCCGCCCCCGCCCCGCGGTTCTCCGCCACCCCGGGCTCGGTGCGCCGCCCGCCCGCCCGGCCGGGGGCGGACGGCGCCGAGGTGGCCCGCGACTGGGGCGTGCCGCCCTTCCCGCAGGAGGGCCCGCCGTGAGGCGCCGCGCCGCCGCCGCGCCCGTGCCGTGCCTCCCGCCCCGTCCGAACCTCCCGAAAGGCTGCTGACGTGAGCACCGAAGCGTATGTATACGAGGCCATCCGCACCCCGCGCGGGCGCGGCAAGGCCGACGGGGCCCTGCACGGCACCAAGCCGGTGGACCTCGTCGTCGGCCTCATCCACGAGCTGCGCCGGCGGCTGCCCGGCCTCGACCCGGCGGCGATCGACGACGTGGTGCTCGGAGTCGTCAGCCCTCTCGGGGACCAGGGCTCCGACATCGCGAAGGTCGCGGCCATCGCGGCCGGGCTCCCCGAGACGGTCGCGGGCGTCCAGGAGAACCGCTTCTGTGCCTCGGGCCTCGAAGCCGTCAATCTGGCGGCGGCCAAGGTCCGCTCGGGCTGGGAGGACCTGGTGCTGGCGGGCGGCGTCGAGTCGATGTCGCGGGTCAAGATGGGCTCCGACGGCGGGGCCTGGTTCGCCGATCCGATGACCAACTACGAGACCGGCTTCATCCCGCAGGGCGTCGGCGCGGACCTCATCGCCACCATCGAGGGCTTCTCCCGCCATGACGTCGACTCGTTCGCCTCGCTCTCCCAGGAGCGCGCCGTTCAGGCGTGGAAGGAGGGCCGCTTCGACCGCTCGATCGTCCCGGTCCTCGACCGCGCGGGCCTCCCGGTCCTCGACCGCGACGAGCACATCCGCCCGGGGACGACGCCCGAGTCCCTGGCCGGGCTGAAGCCGTCCTTCGCCACCATCGGCGCCGCGGGCGGGTTCGACGCCGTGGCGCTCCAGAAGTACCACTGGATCGAGGCCATCGACCACGTCCACCACGCCGGAAACTCCTCCGGGATCGTGGACGGCGCGGCGCTCGTCGCCATCGGCAGCGCCGAGGTCGGTGAGCGCTACGGCCTCACGCCCCGCGCCCGTATCGTCTCCGCCGCCGTCTCCGGCGCCGACCCGACCATCATGCTGACCGGCCCCGCGCCCGCCACCCGCAAGGCCCTCGCCAAGGCCGGGCTGACGATCGACGACATCGACCTGGTCGAGATCAACGAGGCCTTCGCGGCCGTCGTGCTGCGCTTCGCCCGGGAGATGGGCATCGACATGGACAGGATCAACGTCAACGGAGGGGCGATCGCCATGGGGCATCCGCTCGGCGCCACCGGGGCGATGATCCTGGGCACGCTCGTCGACGAACTGGAGCGGCGCGGGCAGCGCTACGGGCTGGTCACGCTGTGCGTCGGCGGCGGCATGGGCATCGCGACAGTGGTCGAACGCGTCTAGGACACGGCCTCGGCCGGGCCGCAGCGCCCGGGCCCACCCGCACCGCCTCCACGACTTCCCAGGGAGCCAAGAACCATGAGCACCCCCACCGCCGCGACCGCCATCCGCTGGGAGCGCGGCGACGACGGCATCGTGACCCTCGTGCTGGACGACCCCGCCCAGTCCGCCAACACCATGAACGCCGCGTTCATCGCCTCCCTCACCGCGGTCGCCGACCGCCTGGAGGCCGAGCGGGACTCGATCCGCGGCGTCGTCATCACCTCCGCCAAGAAGACCTTCTTCGCGGGCGGCGACCTCAAGGACATGATCAAGATCGGGCCGGGCGACGCCCAGCGGGCGTACGACACCAGCATGGAGGTCAAGCGCGGCCTGCGCCGCATCGAGACCCTCGGCAGGCCCGTGGTCGCCGCGATCAACGGCGCCGCCCTCGGCGGCGGCTTCGAGATCGCCCTGGCCTGCCACCACCGCGTCGCCCTCGACGCCCCCGGCTCCAAGATCGGCTGTCCCGAGGTCACCCTGGGCCTGCTGCCGGCCGGCGGCGGCGTCGCCCGTACGGTCAGGCTCCTCGGCGTCGCCGACGCGCTGCTGACGGTCCTGCTCGAGGGCCGGCAGTACGCCCCGCGGCGGGCGCTGGAGGCGGGCCTGGTGCACGAGGTCGCGGACTCCCCGGAGGACATGCTGGCCAAGGCCCGTGCCTTCATCGACGCGCACCCCGAATCCCAGCAGCCCTGGGACGTCAAGGGCTACAAGATCCCCGGCGGCACCCCCGCGCACCCGAAATTCGCCGCCGAACTGCCCGCCTACCCCGCCAACCTCAGGAAGCAGCTGGGCGGCGCCCCCTACCCGGCGCCCCGCAACATCCTGGCCGCCGCCGTCGAGGGGGCCCAGGTCGACTTCGAGACCGCGCAGATCATCGAGGCCCGCTACTTCGTGGACCTGGTCACCGGCCAGACCGCCAAGAACATGATCCAGGCGTTCTTCTTCGATCTACAGGCGGTCAACTCCGGCGCCAGCCGGCCCGACGGCATCGCGCCGCGCCAGGTCCGCAAGGTGGGCGTCCTGGGCGCCGGGATGATGGGCGCGGGCATCGCCTACTCCTGCGCCAAGGCCGGTATCGACGTCGTCCTGAAGGACGTCTCGGCCGAGGCCGCCGCCAAGGGCAAGGCCTATTCCGAGGGGCTCCTCGCCAAGGCCCTCGCCAAGGGCCGTACGACCGAGGCCCAGCGGGACGAGCTGCTCGCCCGCATCACCCCCACCGCCGACCCCGGCGATCTCGCCGGCTGTGACGCGGTGATCGAGGCGGTCTTCGAGGACCCGGCGCTCAAGCACAAGGTCTTCCAGGAGATCGAGGGCATCGTCGCCCCCGACGCGGTGCTCTGCTCCAACACCTCCACCCTCCCCATCACCCTGCTCGCGGAGGGCGTCCAGCGCCCCGGCGACTTCATCGGGCTGCACTTCTTCTCGCCCGTCGACAAGATGCCGCTGGTGGAGATCATCAAGGGCGAGCGGACCGGCGACGAGGCCCTGGCCCGCGCCTTCGACCTGGTGCGGCAGATCCGCAAGACCCCGATCGTGGTCAACGACTCGCGCGGCTTCTTCACCTCGCGCGTCATCAGCCAGTTCATGAACGAGGGCGTGGCGCTGGTGGGAGAGGGCGTCGAGCCCGCGTCCGTCGAGCAGGCCGCCGCCCAGGCCGGCTACCCCGCCAAGGTGCTGGCGCTGATGGACGAGCTGACCCTGACCCTGCCGCGCAAGATCCGCGAGGAGACGCGGCGGGCCGTGGAGGAGGCGGGCGGCACCTGGCGGCCCCACCCCGCCGACGCGGTCATCGACCGGATGGTCGACGAGTTCGGGCGCCCGGGCCGCTCCGGGGGCGCCGGGTTCTACGCGTACGACGAGGCGACCGGCCGTCGGGCGGGGCTGTGGCCCGGCCTGCGCGAGCACTTCACCAAGCCGGACGTCGCCGTGCCGTTCGAGGACATGAAGGAGCGGATGCTCTTCTCCGAGGCGCTCGACACGGTCCGGCTCCTGGAGGAGGGCGTGCTGGCCTCCGTCGCCGACGCGAACATCGGCTCCATCCTCGGCATCGGCTTCCCCGGCTGGACCGGCGGTGTGCTCCAGTACATCAACGGCTACGAGGGCGGGCTGACCGGCTTCGTGGCGCGCGCCCGCGAGCTCCAGACCCGGTACGGCGACCGCTTCGCGCCCCCGGAGCTGCTGCTGGACAAGGCGTCGAAGGGCGAGACGTTCACGGACTGACAGGGGCCTCCGGGTCCTCCTGCCCGTACCAGCCGCGCAGCTCGCTCTTCATCGACCGCTGGAAGGCGATCACCAGCGCCTGCACCACCAGCGGCTGCATATGTGCCGACAGCGACTTCTTGGCCCTGACCCGTTCGGGCCCGGACGGGCCGGACCCGCCCTCGTGGTCCGGCCCCCACACCTCGTCGCGGAAGAGCCTGCTCAGCTCGCGCGCCGCGGACCGGGTGTGTTCCAGGACGACCGTATGGGCCGCCAGGATGGTCTCCAGCGCGATCGGCACCTCCAGCAGCCGCATGCCCAGGTGCAGCACGCCGGGGTCGATGCGCAGAACGTCCGGGTCCTCGGTGCGCTCCAGCACGTTCAGCGCGGCCAGCCGGTCGATGTCCTCCTCCGACAGCGGTCGCCCGGCCCGCCGCGCCAGCTGCTCCCGCGTCGCCTCCTCCGGCGCGTCGGGCGCCCAGGAGGCCACCAGCGCGCGGTGGATGGCCAGGTCGTCCGCGCTGAGGCCGGGCGGCAGCTGCCGCAGATAGCGCTCGATGGCGGACAGGGTCATGCCGTGGCGCTGGAGCTCCTCGATCAGGGCGAGACGGGAGAGGTGTTCGGGGCCGTAGTGGCCGACGCGGCGCGGGCCGATCACCGGCGGCGGCAGCAGCCCGCGGGTGCCGTAGAAGCGCACCGTGCGGACCGTCACCCCGGCGCGGGCCGCCAACTCGTCGACGGTGAGCGCCGGTTCCTCGGTGTCGGTGATGGCCGTGTCGGTGGTCGCCATGCGCCGTGCCTCGCTCTCCGCTCTGCCGCACGATCGGCTCATCGGTCGGGTGTTCCAGTATTGCTGTCTCACCATCGGTGTGAAGCCCTCCCTCTGTCGACCCCCGTTCCCCGCCCCTGTTGACGCCGCAGGAGTCACTGCATAGCGTGCGGTGCTGTTCAACTGTGTTGGTTTTCTTCCGAATCTGTGAAGTGGGGTCGGAGTGAGCACTGGGCACAGCAAACACAACAGACGCGGCTTCAGAAGGCTGCTCGGCGCGGTGCTGGCGATGGCCACGGCCGCGGGGCTGAGCCTCACCGCGGCGGACACGGCCCTGGGCAGGGCGGCGGACGCGGGCAAGTTCCCGGCCGATGTGCACACCTACCTCGAGGACCCGGAGATGACCGGCGAGGGGCAGGAGCCGCCGCACACCCTGCTGCGGCCGGACGGTCCGGACCGCGAGAAGTGGGAGCGCAGCCTGGACGGCACCTGGCGGTTCGCGATCGCGGACCGGCCCGAGGACGCGCCGCAGGGCTTCTGGAAGCAGGACTACAGCGCGTCCGCCACCGCCTGGAAGCGCGTCCAGGTCCCGCACACCTGGCAGACCGACGACCTCGACCACCCGCTCTTCCGGAACGTCCAGAGCGAGATGGTCCCCGACGCCCCGCCGAAGGTCCCCCGCGACGTCAACCCCACCGGGGCGTACCTCCGGGACATCCAGGTGCCGGCGAGCTGGGACGGCCGCCGTCAGGTGATCCGGTTCGACGGGGTGACCTCGGGCTGGTTCCTGTGGATCAACGGCCGGTACGTCGGCTACGACCAGGGCGGCTATGTGCCCGCCGAGTTCGACGTGACCGACTATCTGCGCCCGGGCACCAACCGCGTGGCCGTCCAGGTGCACCGCTGGAGCGCCGGTTCGTACCTCGAGGACTACGACCAGTGGCGGTACGCGGGCATCTTCCGCTCCGTCACGCTGTACTCCACGCCCAGGACCCGCATGGAGGACGCGTACCTCACCACCGACCTCGACGACGACTACCGCGACGCCACCCTGCGGGCCGAGGTCGACATCGCGCGCGCCGAGAACCCCGGGAATGGCGGCCCGCACCGGGTCACCGGCGTCCTCTACGACCCCAAGGGCCGCGAGGTGCGGCGGCTGACCGCCGAGGAGAGCGACGGCAGGGCCGAGCTGACCGCGCGCGTCAGCGACCCCGCCAAGTGGTCGGACGAGGCGCCGAACCTCTACCGGCTGGAGCTGACCCTGCGCGACCCGGCCGGGAAGGCGGTGCAGACCGTCGGCCAGAAGGTCGGATTCCGCGAGGTCGAGGTCAAGGACAAGCAGCTCAAGCTGAACGGCAAGCGCATCCTGATCCGCGGCGTCAACCGGGCCGAGACCGACCCGGCCACCGGGCGGCACGCCACCCGCGCCCGCATGGAGCAGGACATCCGGCTGATGAAGCGGCTGAACGTCAACGCGATCCGCACCTCCCACTACCCCTCGGACCCCTACCTCTACGAGCTCGCCGACCGTGAGGGCATCCTCATCGACGACGAGATGGAGGTGGAGACCCACAGCCACGAGAACTGCCCCAACAACTGCCTGGCCGAGAAGCCCGAGTGGCAGAAGGCGTTCCTCGACCGCCACCAGGGCATGGTCGAGCGCGACAAGAACCACCCCAGCGTCATCATGTGGGACACCGGCAACGAGGCCGGGCTCGGCAAGGCGCACTACACCATGGCGGAGTGGACCCGGCGGCAGGAGCCCACCCGGCCGCTCTACCACCAGTCCAACCGGCCGGACGGCGACGCGCCGTTCGCCGACATCGCCGGACCCCGCTATCCGACCCCGGCCTCCCTGGAGAGCAAGGCCAAGACGTTCACCAAGCCCATCGTGATGGGCGAGTACGCCCACGCCATGGGCAACAGCCTGGGCAACTTCCGGGAGTTCTGGGAGGTCATGCGCGCCTACCCGAACGCCCAGGGCGGCTTCATCTGGGACTGGGCCGAGCAGAACATCCGCCGCCCGCTGATCACCACCCCCGACTCCTCCGGCAACCGCATCGCCGCGAGCCTGTCCGGCCGGCCCGAGGTCGTCCCGGGCAAGCGGGGCAAGGCGCTCCGGCTGTCCGGCCTGGACGACTTCGTGGAGGTCTACCGCGACCCGAAGCTCGACCTCACCGGCACCTCCGTCACCCTCGACGCCCAGGTCGAGCCCGCCGACACCTGGACCGGCGACTTCACGATCGTGAGCAAGGGGGACCAGTACGTCCTGCGGATGAAGGACGCGAACACCCTCGAGTTCACCCTCACCAGTGAGGGCAAACCGCGCACCGTCACCGCCCCCGTCCCCGACGGCTGGACCGGCGCCTGGCACCGCGTCACCGGCACCTACGACGGCAGCAGGCTGACCCTCTACGTGGACGGCGAGCCCCTCGCCGACACCCCCTGGACCGGCCGCATCGACTACACCGGCTTCGACCTCGGCGTCGGCCGCAACACCGACACCATGGAGGACGGCTACGCCGGACGGACCGCCAAGGGCACCGTCGACCAGGTCCGCGTCTACGGGACGGCGCTCACCGCCGGGCAGCTCGCCGCGGACGAGGACCCCAAGGGCGAGGCGCTGATCGCCCTGGACTTCGACGACTTCACCCGCAAGGGCAGCTACCTCTCCTACGGCCTGTACGAGTCCGGCGTGGACGGACTGGTCACCGCCGACCGCGACCCGGAGCCCGAGACCGCCCAGCTCGCCTGGGTCCAGGCGCCCATCCGGATCACCGCCCCCTCCGGCACCGATCCCCGCTCCGGCCAGGTGAAGGTCACCAGCGAGCGCGCCTTCACCGGCACCTCCGACCTCAGGCTGCGCTGGACGGTCACCCAGGGCGCGAAGACCGTGGCGAGCGGGGCCCGCGCGCTGGACGTCGGCCCCGGCGAGAGCGCCGACGTCCAGCTGCCCGCCCCGCCCGCCAACCCCGGCGGCTACGAGCGGTATCTCACCGTCCAGGCCGTCACCGCGCGGGACACCGACTGGGCGAAGGCCGGGCACGTCGTGTCGTTCGGCCAGTTCGCGGTCGGCGGCGACAAGGTGCCGGAGCCGGCCGCGCCCGCCACCGCCGCCCGCCCGGCCACCGCCGACGACCGCGGCGAGAGCGTCGAGGTGACCGGCGAGGGCTTCCGCTACACCTTCGGCAAGAAGGACGGCACCCTCACCTCCATGCGCGTCGGCGGCCGCGAGCTGCTGCGCTCCGGCCCCGAACTGGACGCCTGGCGCGCCCCGATCAGCAACGAGCGCTCCGACTGGGGCACCGCCGAGGGCAAGCGGTGGCGGGCCCTCGGGCTCGACCGGCTGCGCACCACCGTGGACGGGGTGGACGTGACCCCCGCGGAGGACGGCACGGTCACCGTGACCGTCCGCTCCACCGCCGCCGCGCCCGATGTGACCGGGGCGTCCTTCGAGCAGACCGTCGACTACCGGGTCGACGGCGCGGGCCAGGTCGGCGTCCGGCACCGGGTCGAGGCGCGCGGTGAGTTCCGCACGCTGTCGTATCTGCCGCGCATCGGCCTGAAACTGCGGGTGCCCGAGCGGTACGACACCTTCCGGTGGTACGGCCGCGGGCCCGTGGAGAACGTCAACGACCGCAAGGACGGAACCCCCATGGGCGTGTGGTCCAGCCCGGTCGAGGACCAGTACGTCGAATACCTCAAGCCCCAGGACCACGGCAACCACGACGATGTGCGCTGGGCCTCGCTCACCGACGGCGGCGGCCGCGGGCTGCTGGTCTCCGGCGACCTGGAGGCCGGAGCCACCGCGTACGACGAGCTCGACCGCGCCGCCTACCCGCACTTCCTCAAGCGCAACCCGGGCTGGAACACCCTGCACGCCGACCACGCGGTCACCGGAGTGGGCGACACCCCGAACCCGGTCCGCGAGCAATACCGGGTCAAGGCCGACCAACCGTACGACTACACCCTGACCCTGCGCCCGCTCACCGGCAAGGAGGACATCTCGAACGAATGAGCGTCTTGTGCCTCCGTCCGTTCGACTGTTTTGTAGACAACAGCGCGAAAGACCCGGCGCCGGGGGGACGGGGGAGTGCCATGCGCCGCCAGTGGGCGGGGGAGTCCGAGCGGGACCGGGCCGTGGAGGCCTATGCCGAAGCGCGGCTGAGACGCGAGAGTGACGGAGGGCGCGGGTCCGGCCTCGGCCGGGCCCGCGCCCCCGGCCCGCAGTTCGACGCCACCCTGCTGCTCGGCCCGCGCGGCAGCGGCAAGACCACCCTCCTGCGCCACCTGGAGCGGTGGGCCCAGCGCGCGCCCGTCGCCCGCCTCGACCTGGCCGACCTCGGCCAGAAGGGCGGCAAGCCCATCGACGCGCTGACCGGTCTGGTCTTCCGGCTCAACGCGCGGAAGGCGGACTTCCCCCGGCTGACCTTCCCCTCGTTCGGCCTCCTGGTCATGGCCGTGGCCGCCCAGGTGGACGGGATCGACCGGGACACCGCCGTGCGCGACATGGCGGACGCGCTGGCCGGCCCGGACAGCCGCCGCCTGGAGGTGCTGGGCCGGCTGGCGGACGCGGTGGCCGGGATGGCCGGCGCGCCCGGGCTGGCCGGCGCCGCCCTGCCGCTGCTGCCCGAGTGGCAGCGCGGCTGGGGCCGGCTGCGCACCCGCCTGCGGCTCCGGCGGATCCGCAGCACCGCGCCGCAGCAGCCGTACGACACCTTCCTGATCGAGCTCAACCGGCGCTACGGCGCCGGTGAGGACGAGGAGCGCAAGCGGGCCGAGGCGGTGCTCTTCGCGGCGTTCCTGGACGACCTGCGCCGCGCCTACGGGACCCGGAGCGGCGACCGTCGGCGCACCTCGCGCTGTCTGGTGCTGCTCGACAATGTCGACTCCCCTCTCGGCAGCGACTTCCTCGAACTCCTCCTGGAGGCGCGCCGGGAGGCCGACGCCCCGGACCCGCTGGTCGTCATGGCCGCCGCGGGCAGCTATCCGCGGGTCTTCGAGGACCACGCCTGGGGCGGGGCGCCGCAGCCCGGCGCCTACCCGGGCCGCTGGGAAGGCGAGGAGTTCCGGCCGGCCCAGGTCGCCAGGGGCCTGTGCGTCGGACAGCTGCGCGATCTGCGCCGGCTGGAGGTGGAACGCCAGGCGAAGGAGGTGCTGAGCGCGGCCGGGCGCGACTTACGGGCCCCGAGGGCCGACAGCGGCGTCAAATGGCTCGGCTGGGCGGTCTACGAGCTGACGCGGGGCCAGCCCGCCGCCACCGCCGCGGTGCTGGAGGCGCTGCTCGGCCGCGGCGACACCATGGACTGGGAGGAGCGGCTGCGGCGCGTCCTCGACCCGTCCGACGCGCTGGTCGACGGCCTGCTGGACCGGCTGCTGCCGATCGACGCGAGCAGGGAGCTGGTCCGGGCGCTCACCCGCGCCGCCGCCTCCGTCGACCTCGCCCACGCGGGCGTGGCCGGACAGCTGTGGGGCGAGGCCAACGCGGCGGCGCAGAAGGAGTTCGACGACTTCTGCGCGGACGTGCTCTGCACGATGCACATCGACACCGGCGACCGGGCAGCCGACGGGCGGACCGAGACCCTGCACCCGTTGCTGCGGCTGTTGCTGCTGCGCAAGCTGGCCGCGTCGGCCCCTGCCGCGCCCGGCGAATCCGGCGCCGACGGCTGGGAGGCGACCCACACCGCGCTGCGCGCCCGCGCCGAGGAGGCGGACAAGCCCGGCCTGGCCGCGTATCACGCCCTCGCCCTGGGCGATCTGCCCGCCGCGGCCGCCTATCTGAACGAGCGCTTCGGCCGGATCGCCGCCGAGGACTGGTGCGCCGAGCTGTGCCGGCTGCGCCGGGCACCGCTGCGCCCGGTGGGCCCCGACGCCCCCCACCGCCAGCCCTGGGAGCGCTACGAGGCGCTGGTCGAATTCCTCAACGAGGGCGAGGTCGAGAGCCGGCTGCGGACCGTCACCCGCCTGCTGGCGGCCAGCTGGATCGGCCCCGAGCCACCGCCCTCGCCCGCCACCGACCGGGTCGGGGACCCCTATCGCGACCCCCTCGGCGATCTGTACGCCGAGCTCTACGGCGAGATCGCCGCCCGCTTCAGGACGCTCACCACCCACACCGAGAGCGTGAGCTGGGACCGGACGCTGCTGGCGAAGGCGGCGCAGTACGAGGGGAAACCGTGGTGAGCGACAGGGTGTACGTGCCACCGAGACCCCCGTCCCGGCGGGGCCTGTGGGCCGCGGTGACGCTGGCCGTCGTCGCCTGCCTCGTCCTGGCGGGCGTGTGGTGGCTCGGGGACGACGGGCCCGAGCGCTGCGCCGAGGGGGTCTGGAAGCGGGGGCCGGGGCAGGAGTGCGTCGGGGTGACCGACGGCTCGTATGTCTTCAGCCCCGAGCTCAAGAAGGTCAGCGAGAAGATCCGCGCCGAGAACCGCAGGGTGGAGAAGTCGGGCGACCCCTGGGTCGCGGTCGCCTACACCGAGCCCATGACGCGCAGTGAGGGCGGCCCCCGCGCGAACGACCGCGGACCGGAGGTGGTCAGGCAGGCCATCGAGGGCGCGTATCTGGCGCAGCGCGAACTCAACGACCCCGACAGCGGCCACGGCCGCACCCCGCAGATCAAGCTGCTGCTCGCCAACAGCGGGCAGGGCGGCGAGCAGTGGAAACCGCTGGTGGAGCAGCTGACCACGATGTCCGGGGACGAGCGGCTGGTGGGGGTCGCGGGCTTCGGACAGAGCCTGGAGACCACGAAATCCGCCGTGGACGCCCTGCGCGAGGCGGAGATCCCGATGGTCGGCGCGACGGTCGCGGCCGACCGGCTGTCCGCCGAGAAGCCGGTGTTCTTCCGGGTGTCCTCGCCCAACCGGGACCAGACCGCCATCGCCGCCAAGTATCTGAAGGGCCGCCAGGACGCAGATCCGCGGTTCCGGGTCGAGGTCGTGAAGGACATCAAGCACGACGACTCGTACAACGAGTCCCTCGACCAGGACTTCGACCGGGCGCGGCGCGCCCACGGGCTGAAGCTGGAGACCGCGGAGGGACAGTCCTTTGTCTCCGGCAGCTCCTCGACCGCCACCGCCCTCGCCGCGATCGCCGACACCGTCTGCCGTCCGGAGCGTCCGGTCAAGGCCGTCTACTTCGCCGGGCGCGGACGGGAGCTCAAGCTCTTCCTCCAGGCCCTCACGGCGCCCGGCCGCAGCTGCGAGCTCACCGTGGTCTCCGGCTCCAGCGCGGTCGGCGTCTTCTTCGACCCCCAGGCGAAGGGCTCGCTCGCCGTCGCCGGTGACGTCCTCACCCGGTGGAAGCACAGCGGCATCAAGGTCCTCTACACCGCCTACGCCCACCCCGACGCCACGGCCAGGATCTACCCCCGCGACGGCAACCCCTTCCGCGCCTTCCGGGACGCCTACCACGACGCCCGCTTCGGCGGCGACCAGGAGCTTCAGAACGGCCAGGCGATGATGGGCCACGACGCGGTGCTCTGCCTGGGCAAGGCGAGCCGGCTGGCCGCGGGCCCGCAGGGCGAGGCCGCGGTGGACGCGGCCGGGGTGCGCAACATGCTGCTCCAGGTCGGCAAGCGCTCCGAGCTGCCCGGCCTCAGCGGCCGGATCGCCTTCGACGAGCGGGGGAACCCGAAGCGCAAACCGATGGCCCTGGTGGAACTGAGCCCCGCCGAGAGCGGCCACTACGTGTACCGCGGCACGGTCTCGCCATAGCCGCCCCGGGGGCGGCCGCCCTCGACGGGGAGGGTCAGCGGGCCGGGTGCCCGTGGACCGTGTCCGTCGCGTGGATGGCGCGCCAGGACTTCGGCCGTGCCGCGGTCGCCTTCGCGCCGACGCCGGTGGCCCGTGCGGCCGGCGCCGCCGGCTTGGACGCGGTGAACAGCCAGGTGTCGAAGACGGCCCCGAGCGGCCGGCCGGAGACCTTCTCGGCGTAGGCCTCGAAGTCCCGCACCGACCCGTTCCCGTAGCGCCGCTCCGTGGGCCACCCCTTGAGGATCGCGAAGAAGTCCTCGTCGCCGACCTCGTTCCGCAGCGCCTGGAGCGCGATCGCCCCCCGGTCGTACACCGCCGCGTGGAACTGGTTCTGCGGCCCCGGATCCCCCGGCTTCACCGTCCAGAACGAGTCCTCGGCCGGATGCTGTGCGTACACATAGTCCGCGAGCTCCTGCGCCGTGCCGTCGCCCTCCTTCTCCGACCACAGCCACTGCGCGTAGCGCGCGAAGCCCTCGTTGACCCAGATGTCGCGCCAGTCCTTCACCGAGACGCTGTCGCCGTACCACTGGTGGGCGAGCTCATGGACCACCACCGAGACGTTCGAGCCGTTCGCAAATTGGCGGGGGCTGTAGAACGGGCGGGTCTGGGTCTCCAGCGCGTACCCCGTCGGCACATTGGGCACATAGCCGCCGAGCGCGTCGAAGGGATAGGGGCCGAAGACCCCGCTGAGCCAGCCCGCGACCTCGGCCGTCCGTTCGACGCTCGCGCGCGCCGCGCCCGCGTTGTCCCCCAGGTCCTTGCTGTACGCGTTGACGACCGGCAGGCCGCTCGCCGTGGTGTCGGTGGTGAGGTCGAACCGGCCGACCGCGAGCGTGGCGAGATAGGTGGCCTGTGGCCTGCTGGAGCGCCAGGCGTAGCGCGTCCAGCCCAGCCGGGAACTCGTGGATTGCAGCGTGCCGTTGCTGATCGCCTGTGACCCGTCGGGCACCGCGACCGACACGTCGTAGGTGGCCTTGTCGAGCGGGTGGTCATTGCTCGGGAACCACCACCACGCCGCCTCCGGCTCGTTCGCCGCGACCCCGCCGTCCGGGGTGCGCAGCCAGGCCGTAAACCCGTTCACCCGCACCTTGGAGGGCGTGCCGCGGTAGCGCACGACCACGGTGAAGGGGCGGCCGGAGTCGAGCGGGGCGGCCGGGGTGATCTCCAGCTCGTGGTCGCCCGTCGCCGCGAACTCCGCCTTTCTGCCGCCCACCAGCACCTCGCTCACCTCCAGCGCGAAGTCGAGGTTGAAGCGGGACAGGTCCTGGGTGGCGGTGGCCAGGACGGTCGCGGTGCCCTCCAGACGGTCGGTGGCCGGCCGGTACTTCAGCCGGAGGTCGTAGTGGGAGACGTCGTACCCGCCGTTGCCGTAGCTGGGGTAGTACGAGTCCCCGATACCGGGCGCGCCCGGGGTGGCGTCGGCCGCCGAGGCCGGGACCGCCAGCAGCAGGCAGGCGGCGGCCGCGCTCGGGACGGTGAGTCTGTGACGCAAGGGTCCTCCAACGCGTCGGGGAGAACGATCACTGAGACATTGGGTACTCGCCGTGACCCCCTCCTGTCCATCACCCCGGCGACACACGATCGACATCCGGCCGACGTCAGCGACCGCTGCCGCTTGCGAGCCGCTTGCGAATGCCCTCTTCTGCACAGGAGTTGACTCGCGCTACGGTCCGCCCGTGCTGCTACGAATGCGGAAGCCCCGCCTCCATCGGACCGCGCTCAGGCCGCCCGTGGCCGCCGCCCTGGCGGCTCTCACCGTGGCGCTCATACCGTCCCTCGGCACATCTCCCGCCCAGGCCGCCGAGCGGGAGAGCAGACCGGTCTACTCATACGACAAGGCAATTCGCGAATCCGTATGGGTGGACACCGGCCTTGACGGCGACTCGGACGGGAAGACCGACCGGGTCGCCGTCGATATCGTGCGGCCCGGCGAGCCCGCCGCGGAGGGCCGCCGAATCCCCGTGATCATGGACGCCAGCCCGTACTACTCCTGCTGCGGACGCGGCAACGTAACGCGACGAGACGCCTGGTCCGGTGCGTAAGTCAGGACTCGGATTCTGACGCAGCGACACAAGCCCAATGATAGTGTAGTCGCATGACCACGGAACGTGCATGCGGGAAGCGGCAGTTCGGGCATCGCGCCCGGCTGGCGCTGACACCTGCACAGGTCCAGCTCATGGACGGTCAGGCGCACGCGGCCCGAACCTTGTGGAACCTGCTGCACGACTGGTGGACGATGCTGCCCAGGGACACGCGTTCCCTCGCGGCGGCGGACGCGGCGATCCGCCAGGCCCGCAAGGAGATCAACTGGCTCGCCGTACTCCCCGCCCAGGCCGCCCAAGCCGTGCTCAAGACGTACTTCCAGGCATGGAAGAATTGCTGGGAAGGGCGCGCGGGTGCCCCGGAGTTCAAAGCCCGCTTCCGCACGGTGCTGTCCGTGGACATCCCCCAGGGCCGGGACCTGTGCATCACCCGGGTGCACCGCCGCTGGGGCATGGTCAACATCCCCAAGATCGGCCGGGTCCGGTTCCGCTGGACCAAAGACCTGCCCGTGGGAAAGCACGCCAACACCGAGAACCGGATCACCGGGGCCCGGCTGGTCAAGGACGCGCTCGGCTGGCACATGGCCTTCCGCGTCCAGACCCTCGAACCCGCACCCGAACCGCACACCGGCCCCGAAGTCGGCATCGACGTGGGCGTCACCGTGCCGCTCGCCCTCTCGGACGGCACGACATACGACCACCACGCATGGCTGACCGGGACGGAACAGGCCAAGCTGGGCCGGCTGGAGCGGCGGGCCGCGCACCGCAAGGGCTTCCGCAAGCGGGGAGAGCGCACCTCCCACCGCCTGCGGGCCACCTATGACCAGATCGCAGAACTCCGCGCGAGAGCCAAGCGCAGACACCTGGACTGGCAGCACAAGGCCACCACCGCCATCGCCGCGAAGTACAGCGTGGTCGTGGTGGAAGACCTGAACATCACGAACATGGTCAAGAGCGCCAAGGGCACCGTGGAGCGGCCGGGAAAGAGCGTCGCCCAGAAGTCCGGCCTCAACCGCGCCATCAGCCAGGAGGCGTGGGGCCGCACGGCCAGACTGCTGACATACAAGACCGCCCGCCATGGCGGCACCCTGCACAAGGTCCCCGCCCCCGGCACTTCCCAGCACTGCTCGATGTGTGGGTTCACCACTCCGGGCAGCCGGGAGTCCCAGGCCGTGTTCGTGTGCAAGAACCCCGACTGCGGCTGGGTGGGCAACGCCGACCACAACGGAGCCCGGAATGTCTTGCATCTGTATCGGATGGGCCTCGCGCTCGTCCCGGCTGCCGGGAGGGCAGTCGTCAGGCGCGCACGCCGCGTCAAGCCCGCCACCGCAAGGTAGGCAGGAATCTTCCGGATTCATCCGGGAGAGCACTTCAAGACAACTACTTCGTGCCTCGCGGCTACGCCACCGTCCTGGCCAACCTCGCCGCCACCGACCACGTCGTCCCCGCCGGGCACCGGCTGGCCCTGATCGTCGCCGGCACGGACGCCGGCCTGATAGAACCGGCTGACACCACGCCCACCGTCATCGACCTGGCCCGCACCGAGGCCCGGCTGCCCCTGGTCGGCGGCGCCCCGGCGCCGGCTCGGGCCGACGCGGGCACCCCGGCCGACCCCACCTCCGCGCCCACACTGAAGGGCGTCGCCGAGCCACGCCCGCAGCCACGGCTGCCCTGATGAGAGACGCCCGACCCCCTCACTCAAGGAGACACCGCTCCGTGATCTCACGCGCACCCCTGATCCGCACCGCGGCGATCAGCGCCGTCGCACTGCTGACCACCTCGTTCTTCTCCGCGCCCGCACACGCCGGAACCCAGCCCCGCACCGGCTTCGAAGCGAGCCACGGCGCCCGCTGGACGACCGAGTCGGAGGAGGAACGGTTCCTCACCGCGGTCGACGCCGCGAGCCCGAGCGTCGCCGTCGACCGCATCGGCACCACCGAGCAGGGCCGCGCGCTGCGCCTGGTACGGATCGGCGCGCCCACCAACACCAACTCGCTCCTGCTCATCTGCTCCCAGCACGGCGACGAGCCCTCCGGCCGCGAGGCGTGTCTGTCCACCGTCCGCGACCTCGCCTACACCAAGGACGCCCGGACCAAACGCTTCCTGAGACACACCACCGTCCTCGTCATCCCCACCGCCAACCCCGACGGCCGCGCCGCCGACACCCGTGAGAACTCCCAGGGCGTCGACATCAACCGCGACCACATCGCCCTCAAGACCGCGGAGGCCCGCGCCACGGCCGCCGTCCTCCGCGACCGGCGGCCCGACACCGTCTACGACCTCCACGAGTACGGGGCCACCGTCCCGTACTACATGAAGGACCTGCTGGCGCTGTGGCCGCGCAACCTCAACACCGCGGACGCCGTGCACCAGGAGGCGCGCACGCTCTCCGACTCATACGTCCGGCCGAGCGCCGAGCGGGCGGGCTTCGACACCGGCGTCTACGGCATCTGGACCGACCCGCAGACCGGCGATCCGGTCAAGCAGGTGGCGGGCGACGGCCAGGAGCGCATCCTGCGCAACACCGCCGGGGTCAAGCACTCCGTCGGCCTCCTCGTCGAAACCAGGGTCGACCCGCTCACCGACGCCGAAAAGGCCGACCCGGCGGTCAACAACCGACGCCGCGTAGGGTCTCAACTCGCCGCACTCGACGGGGCCTTCGCCTTCGTGGACCAGCGCCGAGGGCGCATCGAGGCCGCCACCACCCGCGCCCGGCTCGCCGGCTACGCCGACCGCGGCCCGGTCCACCTCGGCGGCGCCGACAACGACCCGGCGGGCGAGGTCCTGGCCGACCCGCCCTGCGGCTACCGGCTGAACGCCGAACAGTACGCGGACGTCAAGGACGAACTCGCCCTGCACGGCGTCACGGTACGGCCCGGCGCGGACGGCGCGTTCGTACCGCTGCGCCAGTCGCTGCGCTCACTCGTACCACTGCTCCTGGACGCCCGCGCCACCTACCACCTGACCGAAGGACAGCCCGTCAACAACTGCTGAGCAGCCCGGCGGCCGCCTCCGCACACCCCCAGGACACGGTCACACCCGCCCCACCGTGCCCGTAGTTGTGCACGAGGCGGCCGCCGCCCGGCACGGTCGCCGCCTCCAGCCGCACCGGCGACCGGGCCGGGCGCAGCCCCACCCGGTGCCCGATCACGCGCGCGTCCGCCAGCCGCGGCCCGACCGCGAGGGCGCAGCGCGCCACGATGGCCTCGGCCGTCGCCGGATCCGGCGTCAGATCCCAGACCCCCTCCCGGGCGGTGCCGCCGAGGACCAGCCCGTACGGCTGCGGCAGCACGTACAGCGTGTCCGCCGCCGAGTCGGGGTCGGCGGCCACGAACCACTCATCGAACCCCACGTTCTCCACCACCACCAACTGCCCCTGCACCGGTGCGACGCCACGATCGGACACCAGCTCGCGCGCCCCGAGCCCGGTGCAGTTGACGACAGCCGGCGCTTCCCGCGCAGCCTCGCCCAGATCGGCCACGACCCGCCGCTCGACGGTGCCGCCCGCCGCCTCCAGCCGCCGCCCCAGATAGCCGAGATAAGTCGCCATGTCGACCACCGGAACGCGCACCCGCAGCCCATGGCCCCAGCCCTCCGGCAGCTCCTCGCGCCGCGCCGCACGCATCCCCGGCACCTCGGCCGCCCAGGGACCGAGATCCTCGAGGCGCATCCCCGCCAGCGTCCCGTCGACCATCCGGACGCCGGTCTCCCCAGGCCGGCCGGCCAGCTCGGTCAGCACCCCGAGCGTGCGCAGGGACCAGGCGCCCACCTTCTCCTCGGGCTCGACGCGGTACGGCCACCACAGCCCGCCGGCCACCGCCGACGTGGTGGCCCCGACCGGGTCCCGGCTCCACACCGCTACCCGACGGCCGCTCTCGGCCAGCACGATGGCGCTGGTCAGACCGATGACCCCGCCCCCGACGACTATCGCATCGCTCGCCATGCCCCGAGCGTATCGCCGGGGCGCGCTGAGCGGTGGCGGTGCCTCGATAGGGCAATACTTGGCGCATGACCTCCGAGTACGCGACCTTCGGCCTGGCGCCGGCGATGCGCGCCGGCGGCGTGCTGCCTCATGGCGCGTACCGGATGCACCGCGACTTCCTGGACTTCACCGTCGGCGGCGAACCCCTGCTGTCCAGCCTCGCCGACCTCGACGTCATCTCGCCGCTCGCCGCCGACCTCGGTCCCACCGTCTTCACCACCCGGGTACGCGGCCTGCTGCTCGAGACCGAGCCGCCGCTGCCCGCGGGACGTCGCGTCGTCTACGGCTGCCCCGAGTGCGAGGACCTGGAGTGCGGCGTGGTCACGGCGGTCATCGAGCGCGAGGGCCCGGACATCGTCTGGCGTGACTTCGCCTGGCAGGCCGGCGACACCCCGGACAGCTACCCCGACCTCGGCCCCTACCGCTTCCGCGGCGAGCAGTACCGCGCCGAACTGCTGGCACACGAGGCTCCGGCGGGCCGCCGGGTGCTGCTCGTGGGGCAGCGCGCCGCCCTCCTCGCCAAGCTCGCCGCCGCGCTGCGCACCATCGGCATCGGCGCCGAGATCACCCAGGACGCGCCCTCAGCACACGCTGACGAGCTGCGCGGATACGACGCGGTGGCCTTCGGCCGCACGGTCGGCCCCGAGGAGCGCGCCGCCGTGCGCGACGCCTTCGCGGCGGCGGGCGCAGGCGCGGTCTTCGTCGCCGACGCGGCCCCGATCGTCCCCCTCCTCGTAGCCCGCATCGAACAGGCCCTCAACCACACCCCCCAACGGCTGGCCGGGCTCACGGCCGAGGGCGCCGAGGCGCTGCTGGAGGTCGTCGCGCCGTGCCGGGTGGGGCTCCTCGCCCACCGCCTGGACCGGCTCGGCCGCCCGCGCACCCACCCCCTGTTCAACGGCTGGCTGGAGCCCGGCACCCACCGCATCCCCCTGGACGCGCGGGCGATCCGGGGAGAGGCCTATGTGGTGGCCCGCACCTCCACCGCGGTCCTGGTCGCCCCGGTGGCCCAGTGACGGGTGGCCGCGAGACGGCGGGAGGGGATGGGGGTGCAGGGATGGTGCCCTGGACGCTTACGCATATTTGTGGTGCGAAGTTCCGGCCCAGTCAGCGCTTCCGGGCACCGGCGCCGTAAATATGCGGTCCAGGGTGACAGCCCCGGAGGCCCCGCCCCCGCACCACCCACGAACAGCAGGCGCACCACCCACCGGACCCGCACACCGCTCCGGTTAGGATCGGCGCCCTGATGACTGCCACTCTCGTAGCCAAGGACCTCGCCGCGGGACACGGCGACCGTACTCTCTTCTCCGGCCTCGACCTGGTCGTGGCGCCCGGCGAGGTGATCGGCCTCGTCGGTGTCAACGGCGCCGGGAAGTCCACACTGCTGAGGCTGCTGGCCGGGCTGACGGACCCCGAGCAGGGCGCAGTGCGGCTCAGCCCGCCGCACGCGACCGTCGGCCATCTGCCGCAGGAGCCCGAGCGGCGGCCGGGCGAGACCGTACGGGGCTTCCTGGCCCGCCGCACCGGCGTGGCCGCCGCCCAGACCGCGCTCGACACCGCCACCCAGGAGCTGGTCGACGGCGCGCCCGGCGCCGACGACGCATACGCCATCGCCCTGGAGCGCTGGCTCGCGCTGGGCGCCGCCGACCTCGACGAGCGCGCGGACGAGGTCGCGGCCTCGCTGGGGCTCGACATCTCCCTGGACCGCCCCATGACCGCCCTGTCCGGTGGGCAGGCGGCGCGCGCCGGGCTCGCCTCGCTCCTGCTGAGCCGCTACGACGTCTTCCTGCTCGACGAGCCGACGAACGACCTCGACCTCGACGGGCTGCGGCGCCTGGAGACCTTCGTCCAAGGGCTGCGCGCCGGCACCGTCCTGGTCAGCCACGACCGCGAGTTTCTCGCCCGCACGGTCGACAAGGTCCTCGAACTCGACCTCGCCCAGCAGCAGGTGAACCTCTACGGCGGTGGCTACACCTCCTACCTGGAGGAGCGGGAGACCGCCCGCCGCCACGCCCGCGAACGCTACGAGGAGTACGCGAACACCCGCGGCTCCCTGGAGGCACGGGCCCGCACCCAGCGCGCCTGGATGGAGAAGGGCGTCAAGAACGCCCGCCGCAAGGCCCCCGACAACGACAAGGTCGGGCGGAGCGCCCGGGTGGAGTCCACCGAGAAGCAGGCCGCCAAGGCGCGCCAGACCGACAGGATGATCGAGCGGCTCGAGACGGTGGAGGAGCCGCGCAAGGAGTGGGAGCTGCGGATGGAGATCGCCGCCGCGCCCCGCTCGGGCGCGGTGGTGGCGACCCTGCGCGGCGCTCAGGTGCGGCGCGGCGACTTCCACTTCGGCCCCGTCGACCTCCAGATCGACTGGGCGGACCGGGTCGCGGTCACCGGAGCGAACGGCTCCGGCAAGTCCACGATGCTGGCCGCGCTCCTCGGCCGGCTGCCGCTGGACGAGGGGGCGGCGGTGCTCGGGCCGGGAGTGGTGGTCGGCGAGATCGACCAGGCGCGCGCCCTGTTCTTCGGCGGCGAGGCGCTGCTGGACGCCTTCGGCGCGGCGGTGCCGGAGCTGGAGCCGGCGGAGGTACGCACGCTGCTGGCCAAGTTCGGCCTCAAGGCCGAGCATGTGCTGCGGCCCGCGTCCACCCTGTCCCCGGGCGAGCGCACCCGCGCGGCGCTCGCGCTGCTCCAGGCCCGCGGCGTCAATCTGCTCGTCCTGGACGAGCCCACCAACCACCTGGACCTGCCCGCCATCGAACAACTCGAGTCCGCGCTCGCGTCGTACACCGGCACCCTTCTGCTGGTCACCCATGACCGCCGGATGCTCGACGCGGTCCACACCACCCGCCGCCTCGAGGTCGCGGACGGCAAGGTGACCGAGAGCTGACCTGGGAGACCTGACCTGGGAGACCCGACCCGGCGGGAACGCCCTCCCGCCGGGTCGGCTCTCCGGGGATCCGCTACCGCTTCTTGGGGTCCAGCAACCCCGCCCGCCGCAGCGCGTCGGCCATCGCGTCGTTGACCGGGGCCGTGTCGCGGCCGCCCGCCCCGCCACGCTGAC
Source organism: Streptomyces sp. NPDC097640 (assembly GCF_040302705.1). Lineage (NCBI taxonomy): Bacteria > Bacillati > Actinomycetota > Actinomycetes > Kitasatosporales > Streptomycetaceae > Streptomyces > Streptomyces sp. NPDC097640. The sequence goes on along the minus strand of NZ_JBEOSB010000006.1, from coordinate 319,366 downwards.
CGCGGCCGCCGCCCTGGCGCTGCTGGGGGGCGCCGCGGCGGCCGCCGCCGCGCGGGCCGCGGGCGTCCTGCTCGGAGCGGTCGCGGTCGCGGTTACGGTCCCGGCCGCCGCCGGAACCGGCGCCCGCCTCGTCGTCCAGCCGGAGCGTCAGCGAGATCCGCTTGCGCGGGATGTCCACGTCCAGGACCTTCACCCGCACGATGTCCCCGGGCTTCACCACATCCCGCGGGTCCTTGACGAACGTCTTCGACATCGCGGAGACGTGCACCAGGCCGTCCTGGTGCACACCGACGTCGACGAACGCCCCGAACGCGGCGACGTTGGTCACGACGCCCTCCAGAATCATCCCCGCAACCAGATCGCCGATCTTCTCGACGCCGTCCTTGAAGGTCGCGGTCTTGAACGCGGGCCGCGGGTCGCGGCCGGGCTTCTCGAGCTCCTTGAGGATGTCGGTGACCGTGGGCAGCCCGAAGGTGTCGTCCACGAACTCCGCGGGCTTGAGCCGGCGCAGCACGGCCGTGTTGCCGATGAGCGACGAGACCTCGTCGCCCGCCGAGCCGGCCATCGCCCGCACCACCGGGTAGGCCTCGGGGTGCACGCTGGAGGCGTCCAGCGGGTCGTCACCGCCGCGGATGCGCAGGAAGCCCGCGCACTGCTCGTACGCCTTGGGGCCGAGCCGGGGCACGTCCTTCAGGGCCTTGCGGCTGTGGAAGGGGCCATGGGCGTCGCGATGGGCGACGATGTTCTCCGCGAGCCCGCCGCCGATGCCGGAGACCCGGCTGAGCAGCGGGGCCGAGGCGGTGTTGACGTCGACCCCGACGCCGTTCACACAGTCCTCGACCACCGCGTCGAGCGAGCGGGAGAGCTTCACCTCGGACAGGTCGTGCTGGTACTGGCCGACGCCGATCGACTTCGGGTCGATCTTGACCAGCTCGGCGAGCGGGTCCTGGAGCCGCCGCGCGATGGACACGGCGCCGCGCAGCGAGACGTCCAGCTCGGGCAGCTCCTGCGAGGCGAAAGCCGAGGCCGAGTACACGGAGGCGCCGGCCTCGGAGACCATCACCTTGGTGAGCTTCAGCTCCGCATGGGCGCCGCACAGCTCGCCCGCGAGCTTGTCGGTCTCGCGGGACGCCGTGCCGTTGCCGATCGCGATGAGCTCGACGTCGTGCTCGCGCGCCAGCCGCTCCAGCTTGGCGAGGGACTCGTTCCACTTGTTCTGCGGGACGTGCGGGTAGATCGTGTCGGTCGCGGCCACCTTCCCGGTCGCGTCGACCACGGCCACCTTCACCCCCGTACGGAAGCCCGGGTCCAGGCCCATCGTGGCGCGGGTGCCGGCCGGGGCGGCGAGCAGGAGGTCGCGCAGATTGGCGGCGAAGACGCGCACCGCCTCGTCCTCCGCGGCCTGCCGCAGCCGCAGCCGCAGGTCGATGCCGAGGTGCACCAGGACCCGGGTGCGCCAGGCCCAGCGCACGGTGTCGGCCAGCCACTTGTCGGCGGGGCGGCCCCGGTCGGCGATGCCGAAGCGGTGCGCGATGCTGCGCTCGTACGAGGTGGGGCCCGCCTCCTCGGAGGGCTCCTCCGGCTCCAGGGTGAGGTCGAGGACCTCCTCCTTCTCGCCGCGGAACATGGCCAGCACCCGGTGTGAGGGCAGCTCGGTGAACGGTTCGGCGAACTCGAAGTAGTCGGCGAACTTCGCGCCCGCCTCCTCCTTGCCGTCCCGCACCCTGGTGGCCACCCGCCCGCGCGTCCACATGCGCTCGCGGAGCTCGCCGATGAGGTCCGCGTCCTCGCTGAACCGCTCGGTGAGGATGGCCCGCGCGCCCTCCAGCGCGGCGGCGGGGTCCGCGACCCCCTTCTCCGCGTCGACGAAGGCGGCCGCGGCGGCCGACGGCTCCACGGAAGGATCGCCGAGCAGCCCTTCGGCCAGCGGCTCCAGACCGGCCTCCCGCGCGATCTGCGCCTTGGTGCGGCGCTTCGGCTTGAAGGGCAGGTAGATGTCCTCCAGCCGGGCCTTGGAGTCCGCGGCGAGGATCTGCGCCTCCAGGGCCTCGTCGAGCTTGCCCTGCGATCTGACGGACTCCAGGATCGCGGCGCGCCGCTCCTCGAGCTCCCGCAGATAGCGCAGCCGCTCCTCGAGGGTGCGCAGCTGCGCGTCGTCGAGCATCTCGGTCGCTTCCTTGCGATAGCGCGCGATGAACGGCACGGTCGAGCCGCCGTCGAGCAGCTCGACGGCGGCCTTGACCTGCCGCTCCCGTACGCCGAGCTCCTCGGCGATCCTGCCTTCGATGGACGTCGTCACGATCACGCTCCGCTTTCTGTCTGCGCTGCGATCTGCATTGTGGCAGGTGGCACTGACAGAGGCGGGTGCGACCGACCGACAGCCGCCGCCGGGCGCCGTACGCGGCGCGGGGCACGGGCTTGTCGCCGGCGTGCGCGGCGCGCGGTTGGGCGCCCTGGAGGGGCGGCCGATCGTCCTCGGTGACCGGGTATCCCGCCGGCCCACCGCCAAACCCGCGCCGCTCAGCGCCCGCCGATGCCGCTCAGCGCCCGCCGATACCGCTCAGCGCTTCCCGATGAGGTCCGCGGGGAACCCGCCCGCCGCGATCACGGCGCCGGTGAAGGCCTCCGCCAGCTCCCTCAGCCGCGCCACGCCCGCCGGCCCGAGGTGCTCGTACGGGGCCCGGTCCAGCCGGTCCGTCTCGTCCTCCAGGGCCTTGCGCAGCTCCGTGCCCGCTGGCGTCAACTCCCCGTCGGTGGCCAGCAGTCCGCGCTCCCGCAGCCGCTCCTGCGCGGCCGCCCACTCGTCCGCCGACCAGCCCCGCGACCGCAGGATCCACGCCGGGGACATGCCCCTGCCGCTCGCCGTATGGCTGGCCAGCGCCTCCACGGGGTCGAGCCCGGCGCCCAGGATCGTCATCAGATGGCCGTCGCCGCGGTGCTCGCGCAGCAGCGTGGCGGCGTGCCAGAAGGCCAGGTGCGGGGCGTCGGGGACGGGGAGGTCGGCGTGCGCGGCGTACAGGGGGCGGGCGGCGCGGGAACACGCCTCCGTGGCGCGCAGCGCCAGCTCCGCGGTCTCGGCCATCTCCTTCGAGGAGACCGCGTCGTCGCCGAGCAGCCGCCGCAGCACACTGTCGGCCGCGCGCAGCCGGGCCGCCAGCGCGTCCTCGGGGGAGATCACGTCCCAGGCGGCGGGGAGGTGCCGGGCGACCAGGTCGTGCTTGAAGTTGAAGAAGGTCGCGGTGACGGTTCCGGCTCCGACGCGGCCGAACGCCGCCGCACGGCTGACGAAGTAGTCGGCGCCCCGGTCCTCGACCCCCAGCCGCTCGAGCTCCCGCCCGATGTCGCGCTGGAAGTAGACGGTCGAATGGAAGGGGTTGACGACGGCGTGGCAGCGCCGCCCGGCACGCTCGGGAAGTGAGGTCATGGCTGCATGTTACTTATGGGTATGCGATGGTGTGCAGGCCCGTTCCCGCCCCGGGAGGCGGGGCGGGAACACGGGCATGCGTCGTGGTGCCGACCGGGCTCAGATCTCCAGTTCGGCTTCGATCTTCCTCAGCTGGTGGCGGGCCATGGCGAGGTTGGCGCGCCCGGAGTCCAGTACGAGGTAGAGGAAGAGACCGTTCTGCTTCTTGAGCAGCCGTATCAGGTGGTACTGGGTGCCCAGGGTGATGAGAATGTCCTCGATTTCGTCCTTGAGGCCGAGGTGCTCCATGGTGCGCAGCTTGGCGCGGATGACGTCGGTGTTGCCGGCGGCCGCCACGTTCAGGTCGAAGGTGTTGCTGCCCCCGATCGTGCCCAGCGCCATCCCGCTGGTGTAGTCGACGAGCGCGGCTCCCGTCGCGCCCTCGATCGACGCGAGCGCTTCCTTCAGTGCTGTTTCGGTGTTCGCCATGACGGGTCTCGTTCCCTTTGTCGGGCCGGTGTTGAACTGTTGTGCGGTGTGGCGTGCGGTCTACTCCGTCGCGGCCTCCCCGGTGGCCGGGCGCGGGGACCGGGCCGGACTGCCGCCGGCCGGTGGGGAGGAGGGCCGTACGGGCAGGCCGGTGTCGGTGGCGGCGGGCGGCTGTCTGCGGGCGCCTTCGGGCAGCTGAATGGCGGCCTGCACCAGCTCGCCGATGCGGCTGCTGGAGCGGCGTCCCTCCAGGTGCAGCCGGCCGACGTTCACCTGTCCCTCGGCGAGCACGGTCAGCACGGCGGACGGGCCGGCGGCGTAGCTGGCCACATAGCCGTGGGCGCCGCGGACGAGGAGTTCGCGGAAGTCGCCCTGCCCGGTGGCGTCGGCGAGCCGCACGGAGATGCTCAGGGCGGCCGCGGTGAGGGCGGCCACTCCCTCCGGCTCCACCCCCCGGGTGTCCTGCGCCAGCACGAGGCCGTCGACGCTGGCCGCGAGGGCGCCGGTCAGCTGCGGCAGGCGGGCCCGGAGCCGGTGGAGTTCGTCGAGGATTTCGGCCTCGGCCGCCATGAGCTGTCTCCTCTCGGCACGCTGTCTGAGCGCGCGGATCACAGGGCCTCCAATGCGTTTCTGAGCCGGCGAAGCAGGGCGACGTCGGGGCCGGCCGATATTCCCGGAAGCCGGGTGGGCACGGTGGCGGGCCGCGGAGTCCGCCGGGCCGCCGCCACGATGCCGGCGGCGGCGAGACGGCGGACGTCGACCAGGGTGTGGAAGGCGGGACGGCCCAGGACACGGGAGATGTCGGCTGCCGTGCGCACCCCGTCGACGTGCTCGAGGATGGCGCGCTGACGCGGCGACAGGTTCGTGTCGAGGGGCAGGCTGGTCCTGACGAGCGGCTCGCTGTCCGCCTCCGCCTCGGGCCAGATCTCGTGCAGCAACTCCCGCCGGCGTGACGTCTCGCGCTGCACCGCGTCGACCGGCACCGGGCGCACCGCACCCATCCAGTGCGCGACCCCGTACCGGAAGCGGGCCGGGCCGCCGCCCGGGCCGAGCACGAAGAACGCCGCGTCATACAGCGCCCCCAGATGGCACAGTTCCAGTGCGCCCTTCGGGAGGCGGCCGCTGTCCACCAGGAACCGCCCCACCCGCTGTTCGGGCCCGGCCTCGTCAAGGGCATCGCGCCAGTTCTCGGGTGACAGCGCGCCGCCCGCGGTGAGCAACGCCTCGAGATCGGGCGTCTCCGGGCTGTCCGCGTAGATGACCTGTCCGTCGGAGAGATGCAGCGTGCCCCTCTCCCGCATGAAGGAGCCGGTGGCCTTCTCCGCGGCGAGCCGGTCCAGCATGGGGGAGCCGACCTGAGCGGCGCCGCTGGGGGCCGCGGGACTCCGCCGGGTCGGGCTGGGGGAACGCGTCGGCAAACCGGTCACCCCAGCACCAGTTGTCGCGCCATCTCGCTCAGCCGGATGCGGGCCAGCGCGAGGTTGCCCTCCGTACGGCCGAGCCACAGATGGAGGAAGACACTGCTGTCGAAGGTGGTGCGGACGAACTTGAGGACGTGGTAGCTGTCGCGGTTGCTGACGATCAGATCGTCCACAGGAGTGTCGTCCTCGGACCAGTCGGAGCCGTCGGCGGGCGCGAAGGACTGATATTCCGCCGCCATCCGGGCGAGCTCCGCCGTCTCGGCCGCCGCGGCCTCGTGGTCGCCGCCCGGCGAATCCCCGACCGTCCCCAGAGCCAGACCGCTGGTCCAGTCGACCACGGCGGCGCCCCGGGCGCCGGGAAGCTTCATGGCCTCCAGCAGGCACTCGTCAATGCCGGGCACGGTGACTCCCTCCCCGTGTGCGTCGAATGAATCATGGAGAACCTAGACTCCGCATGTGGAGGAAATGTGAAGGCGCAGGTGAATTTCTGTGCAATGCGTGAGTGATGAGTGTCATTCGTTGAGATTCAGAGGTTCCGTCGGAAGTTTGGGCGACGGTCTGCGTGCCGGGGCTTCAGCGGCTGTGATCGGCCGGAACCGCGGGGCCGGCGACGGCGGGGTGACGGTCTGAGCGCGCTGGGGGCGTCCAGCCGAAGCGCGGGGCGCGGCGCTCGAGGAAGGCAGCGATGCCCTCCCGGGTCTCGCCGCTGTCGCTCGCCTGCTCCTGCCAGTACTCCAGGCGCGCCGGATCGACGGGCCCGGCCGTGAACTCCTTGGCCGCCGCCTGGGTGAGCGCGGACCGGGACAGCAGCACCCGCGTGAACTCCGCCACCCGCCCGTCCAGCCCGCCCGGTGGCAGCACCTCGTCCACCAGCCCCGTCCGCAGCGCCCGCTCGGCGCCGATCAGTTCGCCGGACAGCAGCAGGTATTTGGCGGTCGCCGGGCCGGCCAGATCCACCAGCCGCCGGGTGGACGAGGGCGCGTAGACGATCCCGAGCCTGGCCGGGGTGACCCCGAATCGGGCGCCCTCCTCGGCGAACCGCAGATCGCAGGCGGCGGCCAGCTGGCAGCCGCCGCCCACGCAGTAGCCGCGCACCGCGGCGAGCGTCGGCTTGGGGAAGTGGGCCAGGGCCTCCTCGGCGGGCAGCGCGAGCGCCGTGGACTCCTCGTAGGTCGTGCCCAGCGAGCCGATGTCCGCGCCCGTGCTGAAGGTGTCGCCCTCTCCGGTGAGCACCAGGGCCCGTACGGCCGGGTCGGCGGCCAGCCGCTCCAGCAGCGGGGGCAGCGCGCGCCACATACCGGGGGTCAGCGCATTGCGCTTGGCGGGGTTGCGGATCACGACGGTCGCTGTGCCGTCGGCGACATCGTGGTGCAGGCAGGGCTCCATGCGGCGGATCGTAGCCGGGCCGCTCAAGCGACCGTCGGCATCGCCGGAAGCAAGCCGGGCAGGAACAGTCGAGCGAGTGACGCTGGCATACGCACGCGGTCAAAAGCCGTCGATAGGCGGCGACTTGCGCTCAGTTACCCGGTCCGTACCAACACATTCCCAACACTCGACGGAGAGAGTTCGAGCTGTGGCGATGGGTGGGGATCGGACATGGAGATCGTCGGGAGTATCCCTCCTGAACCGGGAGCCGCCCCGCCCCGCGGGCCGGTCGCCTACGAGGGTGTCTGGCGCTTCACCGCCCCCGCGCTCGACACCTCGGTCCCGCAGGCCCGGCACGCGGTGCGGGATCTGCTGGCCCACCAGCGGGTGCCCGCCCCCGACGACCTGGTGCAGAGCCTTCTGCTGATCGTCTCCGAGCTGGTCACCAATGCCGTACGGCATGCGGCGCTGCTCTCCCCCGAGATCGCCGTGGAGGTGTCCATCGGCCCGGACTGGGTGCGGGTCGCGGTCGAGGACAACCACCCCTACCGGCCGAAGGCGCTGATGGCCGACCAGGGCCGGACCGGTGGGCGCGGGCTGTTACTGGTCCAGACGATCACGGAGGAGTCAGGCGGGGTCTACGACGTCCAGCACACTCCCAGCGGCGGCAAGGTGATCTGGGCGGCGCTGCCGCTCGCGGCGGCCCGGGCCGGGCTGACCGCTACCAGCCCGCCGCGGTTCCGGTGATCTCCCGGATCGTCGGCCGGGCCGCGTCCAGCACGGTCATGAACCAGGCAGAGAACGGATTCCGCTCGAACAGCGCGGCCAGCTCCTCGGGGGTGACGAAGGCGATCTCGCCGATCTCCTCCGGGTCCGGATGCGACTCCGCCCGCACCAGCCCCGCGAACAGGTGGTTGTACTCCTGCTCCACCAGGCCCGACGCCGGATCCGGGTGGTTGTAGCGCACCGTGCCCGCCTCGCGCAGCAGCGCGGGCGCCACCCCCAGCTCCTCACCCGTGCGCCGGGCCGCGGCCACGAACGGCGGCTCGCCGGGGTAGGGGTGGCCGCAGCAGGTGTTCGACCAGACGCCGGGGGAGTGGTACTTGCCCAGGGCCCGGCGCTGGAGCAGCAGCCGCCCTTCGTCGTCGAAGAGGAAGACGGAGAAGGCCCGGTGCAGCCGGCCGGGGGCGAGGTGGGCGGAGAGCTTCTCAGCGGTGCCGATGGTCCTGCCGTCCTCGTCGACCAGCTCCAGCATGATCGGCTCGGTGGAACCGGCCGCTGCGCCCGGCGCGGTGGGCCTGGCGGTGTCGGTGATGCGGCCGTTGGCGGGTGTGATTGGCATGACCATCCTCATAGTCCGTCTCGGAACCTTCAAGTCTGCCGTATCTGTGCCATGTGTCAGTGGCAAAGTTTGGCTTCGTGCTCAGCATGTCCGCCTGGCTCCAGCTGGAACGTGCAATGGCTCACGTCGAAGTGTTCGCCCAGGCAGCCCTGTAGGTCGTGCAGCATCCGCTCATGGCCGACTGTGTCCAGCACCCGTCGGCTGACCACAACGTGTGCGGAGAGTACCGGCATGCCGGAGGTGATGGTCCATACATGCAGATCATGCAGCCCTTCGACGCCGGGGAGGGCGAGGATGTGGGCCCGTACCTGGCCCATGTCCACATCCCGCGGAGCCGCCTCCAGCAGGACGTTCAGCGTCTCCTTCAGCAGCCGGAGCGTCCGCGGCACGATCATGAGGCCGATCAGCAGGGAGGCGATCGGATCGGCCGTCTGCCAGCCGGTGGCCACGATGATCCCCGCCGAGACGAGGACCGCGACCGAGCCCAGCGCGTCCGCCAGCACCTCCAGGAACGCCCCGTGGACATTGAGGCTGTCCCGCTGCCCGCCCCTGAGTATCGCCAGCGACACCGCGTTCGCGGCCAGGCCGATGGCGCCGAACAGGATCGTCAGCCCGCCGTGGCTGGTGGTCGGCGTGATGAACCGCGCCACCGCCTCGTACAGGATGTAGCCGCCGACGCCGAGCAGCAGCAGGCAGTTCGCCAGCGCGGCCAGGATCTCGGCCCGCGCGTAGCCGTAGGTGCGGCGCGGGCTCGGCGGGCGGTTCGCGAAATGGATCGCCAGCAGCGCCATGGCGATCCCGAGCGCGTCGGTGGCCATGTGGCCGGCGTCCGCGAGCAGCGCCAGCGAGCCGGCGATCACCCCGCCGGTCACCTCCACGGCCGTCACCGCGAGCGTGATCCAGAGGGCGGCCCGCAGCCGCCACTGATGCCTGGCGCCCGCCGTGGCGAGGCCGCCGCCGTGGTTGTGGCCTGCGCCCATGTACGGCCTCCTCCCGCGCGACGTCGGGCCGGGCCGCGCGCCTGCCCTACGCCCCAGTGAACTACGGCGCCGTCCGGCGGCGCGGTCAGCCGCGCCGGGCTCCGGCAGGCCGCCCGGGCGGCCGTCAGCCGCGCCGGGCCTCCGGGTGGTGCAGGCACCAGCCGTCCCAGGCGGACCGCACCATCGCCTCCACCCCGCGCCGCGCGCTCCAGCCCAGCTCCTTGGCGATCAGCTCCGCCGACCCGACGCACCGGGCCGGGTCCCCCGCGCGGCGCGCCTCGACCACCGGGGCGAGGTCCGGGCGGCCGGTGACCTCGCCGATCAGCTTGGCCATCTCGCGCACGGAGACGCCCTGGCCGGTGCCGATGTTCACCGTCAGATCGCCCGCCCCCGGCCGCTCGGCCAGCCGGCGGGCCGCGGCGAGGTGGGCGGAGGCCAGGTCCTCGACGTGGATGTAGTCGCGGATGCAGGAGCCGTCCGGCGTCGGATAGTCGTCGCCGAAGATCCGGGGAGCCTCTCCCCGGGTGATCCGCTCGAACATCATCGGGATGATGTTGAACACGCCGGTGTCGGCCAGCTCGGGACGCGTGGCGCCCGCCACATTGAAGTAGCGCAGACAGGCCGTGGAGATCGAATGGGCCGCGCCCGTGGCTCTGACCAGCCATTCTCCGGCCAGTTTGGTCTCGCCGTACGGATTCATCGGCCGGCAGGGGGTGTCCTCGGTGACGAGTTCCACATCCGGCATCCCGTAGACCGCGGCGGAGGAGGAGAAGAGGAAGCTGCCGATCCCGGCCGCGACCACCGCCTCCAGGAGCACGGTCAGGCCGTGCACATTCTCCCGGTAGTAGCGCAGCGGCTGCTCGACGGACTCCCCGACCTGCTTCTTCGCCGCCAGATGCACCACCCCGGTCACCCCGAGGTCGGCGAAGGTGCGGTCCAGCAGCTCACGGTCGAGCGTGGAGCCGGTTACCAGAGGGACGCCGTCCGGCAGCCGCTCGGCGACGCCGCTGGACAGGTCGTCGAGCACGGCGACCCGCTCCCCGGCCTCCGCCATGACCCGCACGACATGCGCCCCGATATATCCGGTACCACCTGTGATCAGCCACGTCATGTCCGCACCCTACCCACAGCCGGGCCGGCCGCCGTTTGTCGTGGAGCGCCGCCATCCACCATGATGATCGCGGCAGCGGAAGCCGTCGTTCCCCCGATCGGGCGATGAATGTGCGGTGAACGGACGCTTCCTTCCATCCGATAGCCTCTGCCGACGTGCCGCCCGGCCCTTACGGGGTCCGGGGCGTGCCACGCCCGCTGCCCGGACGGCGACCCCTGGGCCGATGCCTGTCCGGCGCGGCCACCGTGCCAGCTGCCAAGGAGTGAGTTCGTCTGTCGACCGCCATTCTCACCGGTCCCGCGGTCGCGGGCTCGTCCCTTGAGGACGACCTGCGGTCGCTGGGGTTCGACGTGCGCACGGCAGCCGACGCCGCCGGGGTCGCGAGGGAGCTCGCGGCCGCCCCGGCGCGTGAGCGGGTGGCCCTGGTCGACCCGCGCTTCGTCGGCCACGTCCACGCACTGCGCCTGGCTCTGACCGATCCGCGCTTCCCGGCCGCCGCGGTCCACGGTGCCCTCACCGCCCAGCCGGAGGCCCGCGCGGCGCTCACCCGCGCGCTGACGGCCTACGCCCCGGGAGCGCCGGCTCCCGGCCGCGGCGCCCTCGCCGCGGCGGGTGCCCCGGCGGCCCCCGCGGCCGAGGCACCGCTGCCGGCCCCGGACGGCCCGGCCGTGCTGCCCGACGCCCTCGCCGACGCCCTGAGCGCCGAGGACGTCGCCGTGCACCGGCCCGAGCTGGGGGTGCTCGTCGCCGCCGTGCCCGAGGACGCGCCGGAGCGCGCGGAGGCGCTGGCCCGCACCAACGCGGTGGACGACGAGCAGGTGCGGCTGCGCAGCGCGGTCAAGTCGCGGGACGGCTTCTTCACCACCTTCTGCATCAGCCCCTATTCGCGCTACATCGCCCGCTGGTGCGCCCGCCGCGGGCTGACGCCCAACCAGGTCACCACCGCCTCCCTGCTCACCGCCCTCATCGCGGCGAGCTGCGCGGCCACCGGCACCCGCCCCGGGTTCGTCGCGGCCGGGGCGCTGCTGATCGCCTCCTTCGTCCTGGACTGCACCGACGGGCAGCTCGCCCGCTACTCCCTCCAGTACTCCACGCTCGGCGCCTGGCTGGACGCGACGTTCGACCGGGCCAAGGAGTACGCCTACTACGCGGGGCTCGCCTTGGGCGCCGCGCGCGGCGGGGATGACGTATGGGCGCTCGCGCTCGGCGCCATGGTGCTCCAGACCTGCCGTCATGTCGTCGACTTCTCCTTCAACGAGGCGAACCACGACGCCACCGGCAACACCAGCCCCACCGCCGCCCTCTCCAACCGCCTCGACAGCGTCGGCTGGACGGTCTGGCTGCGGCGGATGATCGTGCTGCCGATCGGCGAGCGCTGGGCGCTGATCGCCGTGCTCACCGCGTGCACCACGCCCCGTATCACCTTCTATGTGCTGCTCGTCGGCTGCGCGCTGGCCGCCTGCTACACCACCGCGGGCCGCGTGCTGCGCTCGCTGACCCGCAGGGCTCGGCGCACCGACCGCGCGGTGCTCGCCCTCGCGGACCTCGCCGACTCGGGCCCGCTCGCCCAGGGCTTCGCCGCGGCCCTCCGCGGGGCCGCGCGCCGGCTCCCGGCCTTCGCCGCCCCCGCCGTCGCCCTGCTTGGGGCGGTCGCCGTCGTCGCGGTGGCGGCGCTCACACCCTTCGGCAGCCCCTGGGCGGTCGTCGCCGCCGCGGGCTACGCGCTCACCTCCGGACTGGCCGTGGCCCGTTCGCTCCAGGGACCGCTCGACTGGCTCGTGCCGCCGGTCTTCCGCGCCGCGGAATACGGCACCATCCTGGTCCTGGCAGCTGACTCGGGGGTGAACGGGGCCTTGCCCGCCGCTTTCGGGCTGGTGTCGGCGGTCGCCTACCATCACTACGACACGGTGTACCGCATCCGTGGCGGCACCGGCGCGCCCCCGCACTGGCTGGTGCGGGCGATCGGCGGGCACGAGGGGCGGACCTTGGCGGTCACGGTCGCCGCCGCCCTGCTGTACGAGCAGAACCAAGGCTTCACCATCGCGCTGACCGCTCTCGCGGCGGCCCTCGCGCTGGCCGTGCTCAGCGAGAGCATCCGCTTCTGGGTGTCCTCCGGAGCACCCGCTGTACACGACGAAACAGGAGAACCCGCATGATCGGCCTCGTGCTGGCGGCCGGCGCCGGACGGCGTCTGCGCCCTTACACCGACACCCTCCCCAAGGCCCTGGTGCCGGTGGGCCCCGAAGGGAACGAGGAGGCCATCACGGTCCTCGACCTGACCCTCGGCAACTTCGCGGAGGTGGGACTGACCGAGGTCGCGATCGTGGTCGGCTACCGCAAGGAGGCCGTGTACGAGCGCAAGGAGGCGCTGGAGGCGAAGTACGGCGTCAAGCTCACCCTGATCGACAACGACAAGGCCGAGGAGTGGAACAACGCCTACTCCCTGTGGTGCGCCCGTGATGCGATCAGGCACACCGTGATCCTCGCCAACGGCGACACCGTGCACCCGGTCTCCGTCGAGAAGACCCTGCTCGCCGCCCGGGGCGACGGCAAGAAGATCATCCTCGCCCTGGACACGGTGAAGCAGCTCGCCGACGAGGAGATGAAGGTCGTCGCGGACCCCGAGAAGGGCGTCCAGAAGATCACCAAGCTGATGGACCCGGCCGAGGCGACCGGCGAGTACATCGGCGTCACCCTCATCGAGGGCGAGGCCGCCGCGGAGCTTGCCGACGCGCTGAAGACCACCTTCGAGCGCGACCCCGACCTGTACTACGAGGACGGCTACCAGGAGCTGGTGAACCGCGGCTTCAAGGTCGACGTGGCTCCGATCGGCGACATCAAGTGGGTCGAGATCGACAACCACGACGACCTCGCGAAGGGCCGTGAGATCGCATGCCAGTACTGACCCGCCTCATTCCGTCTCCCGTCTCCGTCGACATCAACGCCGGGGCCCTGGACGACTTGGCGGGCCTGCTGGCCGACCAGCGCATCTCGGCCTCCGGGAAGCTGGCCGTCGCGATCAGCGGCGGCTCCGGCGCCGTGCTGCGCGACCGGCTGGCCCCGGTGCTGCCGGGCGCCGACTGGTTCGAGCTGGCCGACGGCACCATCGACGGCGCCATCCAGCTGGGTGACGCCATGAAGTCCGGGCACTACGACGCGGTCGTCGGCCTGGGCGGCGGGAAGATCATCGACGCCGCCAAGTACGCCGCGGCGCGCATCGGCCTGCCGATGGTCGCCGTCGCGACGAACCTGTCGCACGACGGCATCTGCTCGCCGGTGTCGATCCTGGACAACGACGCGGGCCGCGGCTCGTACGGTGTGCCGACCCCGATCGCGCTGGTCATCGACCTCGATGTGATCCGCGACGCCCCGGTCCGCTTCGTCCGCTCCGGCATCGGCGACGCCGTCTCCAACATCTCCGCGATCGCGGACTGGGAGCTGTCCCACAAGGAGACGGGCGAGCCGATCGACGGCCTCGCGGCGGCCATGGCCCGCACCGCGGGCGAGTCGGTGCTCCGGCACCCCGGCGGCTGCGGCGACGACGACTTCCTGACCGTGCTGTCCGAGGGCCTGGTGCTGTCCGGCATCGCCATGTCGATCGCCGGTCACACCCGGCCGTCCTCAGGCGCCTGCCATGAGATCAGCCACGCCTTCGACCTGCTCTACCCCAAGCGCTCCGCGCTCCACGGCGAGCAGGTCGGCCTCGGCGCCGCCTTCGCGATGCACCTGCGGGGCGCGCACGAGCAGTCCGCGCTGATGGTCGATGTGCTGCGGCGGCACGGCCTGCCCGTCCTGCCGACCGAAATCGGATTCAGCGAGGACGAGTTCGTCAAGGCGGTTGAGTACGCGCCGCAGACCCGCCCCGGGCGCTACACGATCCTCGAGCACCTTGACCTCTCCTCCGACGCGATCAGGGACGCATACGCCGACTATGCCAAAGCAGTCAGTCAAACCATCGGTAGCTGAACTCCGCCCGGTCGTCCACCCCGCGGGGGTGAAGGACCGGCGGAGCGGTGAGCACTGGATGGGACGCCTCTACATGCGCGAGGTCTCCCTGCGGGTCGACCGCCATCTGGTCAACACCAGGGTCACGCCCAACCAGCTCACGTACCTGATGACCGTCTGCGGCGTGCTCGCGGCCCCGGCACTCCTGGTGCCGGGGATCCCGGGCGCCGTGCTCGGTGTGGTCGCGGTTCAGCTCTATCTGCTGCTGGACTGCGTCGACGGCGAGATCGCGCGCTGGAGGCAGCAGTTCTCGCTCGGCGGGGTCTACCTGGACCGGGTCGGCGCCTATCTGACCGACGCCGCGGTGCTCGTCGGTTTCGGTCTGCGCGCCTCCGACCTGTGGGGCGGCGGCCGGATCGACTGGCTCTGGGCCTTCCTCGGCACCCTGGCCGCCCTCGGCGCGATCCTGATCAAGGCCGAGACCGACCTCGTCGGCGTCGCCCGCCACCAGGGCGGGCTGCCGCCCGTCAAGGAGGCGGCGTCCGAGCCGCGCTCCTCCGGCATGGCGATGGCCCGCAAGGCCGCGGCGGCGCTGAAGTTCCACCGGCTGGTGCTGGGGATAGAGGCGTCCCTGCTGATCCTGGTCCTGGCGGTCCTGGACTCGGTGCGGGACGACCTGTTCTTCTCCCGGCTCGGCGTCGCCGTACTCGCGGGCATCGCCCTTCTGCAAACCCTTCTTCACCTGGTGTCCATCCTCGCGTCGAGCAGGTTGAAGTGATGACGGACACACTCAAGGTCGGCGCGGTCGTCCTGACGATGGGCAACCGCCCCGACGAGCTGCGCGCGCTGCTCGACTCGGTCGCCAAGCAGGACGGCGACCGGATCGAGGTGGTCGTCGTGGGCAACGGCTCGCCGCTGCCCGAGCTGCCGGACGGGGTGCGCACCGTCGAGCTCCCGGAGAACGTGGGCATCCCGGCGGGGCGCAATGTCGGCATCGAGGCGTTCGGCCCCGGCGGCGCCGAGGTCGACGTGCTGCTCTTCCTCGACGACGACGGCCTGCTGCCCAACTCGGACACCGCCGAGCTGTGCCGCCAGGCCTTCGCCGCCGACCCCGAGCTCGGCATCGTCTCCTTCCGTATCGCCGACCCTGAGACCGGCACCACACAGCGCCGCCATGTGCCCCGGCTGCGCGCCTCCGACCCCATGCGGTCCTCGCGCGTGACCACCTTCCTCGGCGGCGCCAACGCGGTCCGTACGAAGGTCTTCGTGCAGGTCGGCGGCCTGCCGGACGACTTCTTCTACGCCCATGAGGAGACCGACCTGGCCTGGCGGGCCCTGAACGCCGGCTGGATGATCGACTACCGGTCGGACATGGTGCTGCACCACCCGGCCACCGCGCCGAGCCGGCACGCGGTCTACCACCGCATGGTCGCCCGCAACCGGGTCTGGCTGGCGCGGCGCAACCTCCCCATCCCGCTCGTCCCCGTCTATCTCGGCGTCTGGCTGCTGCTCACCTTGGCCCGGCGACCCTCCAAGGACGCCCTTCGTGCCTGGCTGGGCGGGTTCCGGGAAGGCTGGAAGACATCATGTGGTGCACGGCGCCCCATGAAGTGGCGTACGGTATGGCGCCTGACCCGACTGGGCCGACCGCCTGTCATCTGACAAGCTCGTATCTGAGAGCATCGGGCGCGACCCGGGGCGCGGCCCCCGTCAGCGCACCCCTGATGAGGACGAAAGTGTCAACTGTGAGCGAGACTACGCACAACAGTGCGGTCGCCAGCGCCCCGCCATCGCCGGACGACGGCCTGGCCCCGGCAGAGCTGGCGGCGAAGTACGGGCTGTCGGTGAGCGGCGCCCGGGTGAGCCTTCCCGATTACGTCCGGCAGATGTGGGGCAGGCGCCACTTCATTCTGGCTTTTTCGCAGGCCAAGCTCACCGCCCAGTACAGCCAGGCCAAGCTCGGCCAGCTGTGGCAGGTGGCGACGCCGCTGCTGAACGCGGCGGTGTACTTCTTCATCTTCGGACTGCTGCTGAAGAGCAGCCGGGGCATGGCGCACGACATGTACATCCCGTTCCTGGTGACGGGTGTCTTCGTCTTCACCTTCACCCAGAACTCCGCGATGTCGGGTGTGCGCGCGATCTCCGGGAACCTGGGTCTGGTGCGGGCCCTGCACTTCCCGCGGGCCTCGCTCCCCATCTCCTTCTCGCTCCAGCAGCTCCAGCAGCTGCTGTTCTCGATGATCGTGCTGGTGATCGTGCTGCTGGGGTTCGGGCACTACCCGGGCCCGTCCTGGGTGCTGATCCTCCCGGTGCTCGCGCTCCAGTTCGTCTTCAACACCGGTCTCTCGCTGATCATGGCCCGTCTGGGAGCCAAGACCCCGGACCTGGCTCAGCTGCTGCCGTTCCTCCTGCGGACGTGGATGTACGCGTCCGGAGTGATGTTCCCGCTGGCGCGGACGCTGGAGTCGGCGGGGGCGAGCGGCTGGGTCTCGGACGCCATGATGGCCAACCCGGCGGCCGTCTACATGGATCTGATGCGGTACGCGCTGATCGACGGCTATGGCGCGGGGAACCTGCCGCCCCATGTGTGGGCGCTGGCCCTGGGCTGGGCGGTGCTCTTCGGCGTCGGCGGCTTTGTGTACTTCTGGAAGGCAGAGGAGCAGTACGGCCGTGGCTGAGCAAATCCTTGATCAGGCTTCTCAGGCGTCCGACGCGCCCCAGGCCTCTCCGGCGGCCCCGGCCGCCGGGCGCATCCCGACCGTCATCGCCGACGATGTGCACATCGTCTACCGGGTCAACGGCGGTCCGCGCGGCCGCGGCAGCGCCACCGCGGCCCTCAGCCGCATCCTCCGGCGCAAGAACTCCCCGGGCATGCGCGAGGTGCACGCCGTGCGCGGGGTCACCTTCATGGCCTACCGCGGTGAGTCGATCGGCCTGATCGGCTCCAACGGCTCCGGCAAGTCGACGCTCCTCAAGGCCGTCGCGGGGCTGCTGCCCACCGAGCGCGGCAAGGTCTACACCGATGGCCAGCCGTCGCTGCTCGGCGTGAACGCGGCGCTGATGAACGACCTGACCGGCGAGCGGAACGTCATCCTCGGCGGGTTGGCCATGGGGATGTCGCGGGAGCAGATCCGCGAGCGCTACGAGGGCATCGTCGACTTCTCGGGCATCAACGAGAAGGGCGACTTCATCACGCTGCCGATGCGCACCTACTCCTCCGGTATGGCGGCCCGGCTGCGGTTCTCGATCGCCGCCGCCAAGGACCACGATGTGCTGATGATCGACGAGGCGCTGGCCACCGGCGACCGGAAGTTCCAGAAGCGCTCGGAGGCCCGCATCCGCGAGCTGCGCAAGGACGCCGGCACGGTCTTCCTGGTCAGCCACAACAACAAGTCGATCCGGGACACCTGTGACCGGGTGCTGTGGCTGGAGAAGGGCGAGCTGCTGATGGACGGCCCGACCGACGAGGTCATCAAGGCGTACGAGAAGGAGACCGGCAAGTAGCCGACCTCCGCGCACCAGCAGGCCCCGCCGGACACCCTCCGGCGGGGCCTGCGGCGTGTGCGGGCCCATAGGAGAACCCCGCGCCGCTGAAAAATGACCGAGACTCAAATTGACCCCAGCGACAAGTGTTTGCTTCAGAGCGACGCGGACCGCGCCTGTCAACCGTCTCCGGGGGCTGTGGAAATGCCGTCTGGCGGGTAGTCAATCGGCTATGTGTCCGCCATATCTGAATCTGACATTCCGTAATCTGTAGAGTGAGGTGCGCCAAGAGAGGGGTCACCCGATGAGCGAGACCGCGAGCGAGCGCGGCGGGATCCGCGTCGCGCGCCTGGCGGATGTGCAGCCTGGCGAGATGACGACGGTGGAAGTGGAGGGCGTCAAGGTGCTCCTGGCGAACGTCGGAGGCACGCTCCGAGCCCTGCGCGACAGCTGCTCGCATGAGGAAGCTCCCCTGTCGGAGGGCGAGTTGGAGGGGGAGACGGTGGTCTGCCCCTGGCACTACAGCAGCTTCTGCCTCCGCACGGGCGAGGCACTGGAACCGCCTGCGGTGGACCCCGTGGAGGCCTACGCGGTCCACGTGGCGGACGGAGAGGTGTTCCTTTCTCGCCAGTGAACGCGGGGAACTGACGTGGGCGGCGTTCACTAAACGGAGGCGCTGTATCGTGTGCCTGAACGCCGAGTTCTTGTCGAGCGGCGGGGTATCAGGGAGGGGGACGCGTGTTGCCAGGGGAAGCGCACGTCGCACCGTACTCACGGCGCGAGCGGCTGCGCATCGCGACCATCCGCGAGATCAAGGATGTCGCCCGGACGCTCCTGGTTCAGGAGGGCCCGGAGAATGTGACGATCCGGGCCATCGCCCGTGAGATGGGCATGACCGCGCCCGCCGTCTACCGCTATTTCAGCAGCCGTGACGCCCTGATCCTCCAGCTGCGTGTGGACATCTTCGCCGAGATGGCCCGTTACATGCGCGGGGTGATCGGCCGGCTGCCCGAGTCGGAGCCCGGCCGCGGGCTGATCGGCGGGGCGAGAGCGCTGCGCATCTGGGCCATCAAGCACCCTCATGAGTTCGGGCTCATACTCGGCCCCTGGGCCCCGGGCCTGGGCCGGGAGGAGACCAAGCCGGACCGGAACATGGGCTGGGTCTTCGGCTCGGTGTTCTCCGACCTGATCTCGGACCTGTGGCGGGTGCGCGGCTTCCCCGTCCCCAAGGAGGAGGAGCTCGACCCCGGGCTGGTGCGGGCGCTCGTGGAGCTCAGCGAGGACCAGGGCGTCGAGATGCCCCCGGGCGCGCTCGCCGTGATGCTCCGCTGCTGGGTGCGGCTGTACGGGGTGATCTCCATGGAGGCCCTCGGCCATATGTCGTTCGCGATGCCGGAGGGGAAGTCGTTCTTCGAGTTCGAGCTGCGCCATCTGTGTCTGATGCTGGACATCGAGGAGTTCTACGAGGAGGACACGGCCTAGGTCCCCCTAGGGGATCTTCCGGGGCCGCCTCGGGGTACATCCCCGCACGTTTGTACACCGAGAGGCGTAAGCTGTACCGGTGCCCATTCGGCACGTGGGACCTGCGCCGCCGCCCCCTGCGGGGGGCGTGGCCGTGAGCGCCCTTGACCTGGCGGTGCGGCGTGTCCGCGTCGTGTCGACCCTGGCAACCGGTGTAGAACGGGGGATGTGACGGCATTGGCTACCCGGCCCATCTCCAGCTCTCCTACAGGGCCCGGTCACCCGGGTCCGGGCGGAGACCTGGTCCTTGCCCGTGCGCCTGGCTGTCCACGGTGACCGTGGAGGACGAGCGCAGCGGGTCCCATAGCACGTCCAGCGGTCCCCTCGACGGGCGGGAGGCCGCCCGGGCCGTACTCGACAAGGCCGCGCACGAGAACTTCCCCGTCGCACCCTTCTTCCTCCCCCGCGCCTGGCGGGCCGACCTCATCGCCGTCTACGGCTACGCCCGTCTGGTCGATGACATCGGCGACGGCGATCTGCCCCCCGGCGGCGCCGACGCCGAGCTGCTGGGCCTCGACCGGGACCGGGCCGGCGATCCACTCGCGATGCTCGACGCCTTCGAGAGCGATCTCAGGCAGGTGTTCGACCATGTGCACAGCAACATCGCAAACGGCGACATCGCAAACGCCAACCTCGCAAACGGTGACAACGCACGCGGCCCCGGCGACACGGACACCGCGGACGGAGCGTCCCCGGAGCCCCGCCATCCGCTGCTGCGCGCGCTGCTGCCCACGGTCCGCCGCCACCGGCTGTCCCCCGAGCCGTTCCTCGGCCTGATCGAGGCGAACCGGCAGGACCAGCGGGTGCGCCGGTACGCCACTTACGAGGACCTCCTCGGCTACTGCGAGCTGTCCGCCAACCCCGTGGGCCGCCTGGTGCTCGGCGTCACCGGCACCACCAGTCCCGAGCGGGTCCGCCTCTCCGACAAGATCTGCACCGCACTCCAGATCGTCGAGCATCTCCAGGACGTCGCCGAGGACCTCCGCCGAGACCGCGTCTATCTGCCCGCCGAGGACATGAAACGCTTCGGTGTGACCGAAGCCGACCTCGCCGCCCCCACGGCCGGGGCCCCGGTGCGCGCCTTGATCGCCCATGAGGCGGCGCGCGCCGAGACCCTGCTGAATGAAGGGACCCCCCTCGTGGGTAGCGTCCACGGCAGGCTCAGGTGGTTGCTCGCCGGGTTCGTGGCCGGGGGGCGGGCCGCTCTGAGGGCGGTCGCGGCCGCGGGATACGACGTACTTCCTGGACCGCCCAGACCCACCAAGCTCAGCCTGCTGCGCGAGGCGGGGGCGACACTGCGAAGAGAGGGGTGAGCCGGACCGTGACCGGATCTCCGCACGAGTCCGCGCCAGTGCTCGCGGCGTACCGGTACTGCGAGGTCGTGACCGGGCAGCAGGCCCGCAACTTCGCGTACGGCATCAGGCTGCTGCCGACCGAGAAGCGCCGGGCGATGTCGGCGCTCTACGCCTTCTCGCGCCGTATCGACGACATCGGGGACGGCCGGCTGGACGCCGACGCCAAGCGGGCGCGGCTGACCGAGACCCGCGCCGTGCTCGACCGCATCAGGAGCGGCGCCATCGAGGAGGACGACACCGACCCGGTCGCCGTCGCGCTCGCCCACGCCGCGCGCCGCTTCCCGATCCCGCTCGGCGGGCTCGACGAGCTGATCGACGGCGTGCTGATGGACGTGGCCGGCCAGACCTATGAGACCTGGGACGACCTCAGCGCCTACTGCCGCTGCGTCGCGGGCGCCATCGGGCGGCTCTCCCTCGGCGTCTTCGGCACCGTGAGCGCCCCCGGGGTGAGCGCGCGCGAGCGGGAGCGCGCCCCCGAGTACGCCGATACGCTCGGCCTGGCCCTCCAGCTCACCAACATCCTCCGGGACATCCGCGAGGACGCCGTCGGCGGTCGCACCTATCTCCCCGCGGAGGACCTCGCCAAGTTCGGCTGTCCGCCGAGCATCCACACCTCGACGGCCCCGCCGGACGCCGACTTCACGGGACTGGTGCAGTTCGAGGTCCGGCGGGCCAGAGCCCTCTTCGCCGAGGGCTACAAGCTGCTGCCGATGCTCGACCGCCGCAGCGGGGCCTGCGTGGCGGCCATGGCCGGGATCTACCGCAGACTCCTGGAGCGCATCGCCCACGAGCCGGAGGCCGTGCTGCGCGGCCGGGTCTCGCTCCCGGGCCGCGAGAAGGCGTATGTGGCCGTCCGCGGCCTGGCCGGGCTCGACGCCCGCACCGCCGCCCGGCGCAATCCCCGGGGGCGGACATGACACTCCCCGCGGATCCGCACCCACGCCCGCACCCACGCGCGCAGGCCGGCCCCGGCGCCCGGGGCGGAGAGACCGAAGGCCGCCCCCTCGGGGCGGCCGCGCCGTCGCGGACGAAGACCGAAGCCAGGGCCGGAGCGAAGGCGGACGGCGTCGGCGGCGGGCGGCGGGGCTCCGTGGTCGTCGTGGGCGGCGGGCTGGCGGGCACCACCGCGGCGCTCGCGCTGGCCGACGCCGGGCTGCGGGTGACGGTGCTTGAGGGCCGCCCCCGGCTGGGCGGGCTCGCCTTCTCCTTCCGCCGTCCGTCCCCCGTCGGGGAGCTGACCGTGGACAACGGCCAGCATGTGTATCTGCGCTGCTGCACCGCCTACCAGTGGTTCCTCGACCGGGTCGGCGGCTCCCGGCTCGCCCCGCTCCAGAGCAGGCTGGACGTGCCCGTCCTGGACGCCGACGGGCGGCCGGGGCGGCGCCTGGGCAGGCTGCGCCGCGCCGCCCTGCCCGTTCCGCTGCACCTGGCCGCGAGCCTGGCCACCTACCCGCACCTCTCGCTCGCCGAGCGCGCCCAGGTGGGGCGCGCCGCGCTCGCCCTGGGGCGGCTGGACCCGGCCGACCCCGCGCTGGACGGGGTGGACTTCGGCGACTGGCTGAGCCGCCACGGGCAGTCCCCGCGCGCCGTCGAGGCGCTGTGGGACCTGGTCGGGGTCGCCACGCTCAACGCCACCGCCCGCGACGCCTCGCTCGGCCTGGCCGCCATGGTCTTCAAGACCGGGCTGCTCTCCCACCCCGGCGCGGCGGACATCGGCTGGGCCCGCACCCCCCTCGGCGAGCTGCACGACACCCTCGCCCGCGCGGCCCTGGACCAGGCCGGCGTGGACTGCGAGCTGCGAGCGAAAGTGACCGCCGTCACCCGCACCGCCCAGGGCCGCTGGAGCGTGCACAAGGCGGGCGGCGCGCCGCTGGAGGCGGACGCGGTGGTGCTGGCCGTACCGCAGCGCGAGGCCCATGCCCTGCTGCCCGAGGGCGCCCTGGCGGACCCGGACCGGCTGCTGCGCATCGACACCGCGCCGATCCTCAACGTCCATGTCGTTTACGATCGCAAAGTCATGCGCCGCCCCTTCTTCGCCGCGATCGGCACCCCCGTCCAGTGGGTCTTCGACCGCACCGACACCTCGGGCCTGGCGAAACTCCCCGGGGCGGGGGAGAGCCAGTATCTGGCGCTGTCCCAGTCCGCGGCGCACCAGGAGATCGACCTCCCCGCCGCCGAGCTGCGCGCCCGCTATCTGCCCGAGCTGGAGCGGCTGCTGCCCGCCGCCCGCGGCGCGGCGGTGCGCGACTTCTTCGTCACCAGGGAGCGCACCGCGACCTTCGCTCCCACTCCCGGCGTCGGCCGGCTGCGGCCCGAGGCCCCCACGAACGTGCCTGGCCTGTATCTGGCCGGCGCGTGGACCGCCACCGGCTGGCCCGCGACCATGGAGGGCGCCGTGCGCAGCGGGTTGTCCGCCGCCCGCGCGGCCGTCTCCGACATCGTCCGCCCGCACCTCGACCCTCCCCTCGCCGCCGGCCGGGGGATCCCCAAGGAGGCGGCATGAGCACCATCACACAGAACCATCAAGGAGAGACCGTGACTCCGGCGACCCCCGCAGCCGACACCGCAGGCGTCATCGCGCTGCTCGAGCGCGGACGCACGCTTGCCACGCCGGTGCTGCGCGCCGCCGTGGACCGACTGGCCTCGCCCATGGACACCGTGGCCGCCTACCACTTCGGCTGGATCGACGCCGAGGGCCGCCCTGCCGCGGGCGACGGCGGCAAGGCCGTCCGCCCCGCCCTCGCGCTGCTGTCCGCCGAGGTGGCGGGCCAGGCTCCCGAGGTGGGCGTGCCCGGCGCGGTCGCGGTGGAGCTGGTCCACAACTTCTCGCTGCTGCACGACGACCTGATGGACGGCGACGAGCAGCGCCGCCACCGTGACACCGTCTGGAAGGTGCACGGACCGGCACAGGCCATCCTCGTCGGCGACGCGCTCTTCGCCCTGGCCGGCGAGATACTGCTCGAACTGGGCACGGTGGAGGCCGGGCGCGCCACCCGCCGGCTCACCTCCGCCACCCGCAAGCTCATCGACGGCCAGGCCCAGGACATCAGCTACGAGCACCGCGAGCGGGTCACCGTCGCCGAGTGCCTGGAGATGGAGGGCAACAAGACCGGAGCGCTGCTCGCCTGCGCCGCCTCCATCGGTGCCGTCCTCGGCGGCGCCGACGACCGCACCGCCGACACCCTGGAGCGCTACGGCTACCACCTGGGGCTCGCCTTCCAGGCCGTGGACGACCTGCTGGGCATCTGGGGCGACCCCGACGCCACGGGCAAGCAGACCTGGAGCGACCTGCGCCAGCGCAAGAAGTCGCTGCCGGTGGTGGCCGCCCTCGACGCGGGCGGCGAGGCCTCCGAGCGCCTCGCCCGGCTGCTCGCGGCCGACGCGAAGAAGACCGAGGCCGAGTTCGCCGACTTCGACGAGGAGGAGTTCGCGGCCCGCGCCGAGCTGATCGAGCAGGCCGGCGGCCGCGACTGGACCTCCCAGGAGGCCCGCCGGCAGCACGCCACCGCCATCGCGGCGCTCGACCAGGTGGACATGGAGGACCAGGTCCGGGCGCAGCTCGTGGCGCTCGCCGATTTCGTCGTCGTACGAGAGAGATGATCACTATCGACCGCATATAGCTCGCAGTCGCCGGCCGGCACCCAACCGGGGTGCCGGCCGACGGAAGCCCCACGACGGCAGAGATCTCACACTGCAAGGGGAAGCCATGACAGCGACAACAGTCCATCCGCCCGAGCCACTCGAACCCGCGACTTTAACGCTTGCCCGGGAGGCGACGGCCCGGGCCACCCGCCACCTGTTGGACCGCCAGGACGAACAGGGCTGGTGGAAGGGCGACCTGGAGACCAATGTCACCATGGACGCCGAAGACCTGATGCTGCGCCAGTTCCTGGGCATCCAGGATCCGGCCACGCTCGAGGCCGCCGCCCGCTACCTCCGCTCGGAGCAGCGCGAGGACGGCACCTGGGCCACCTTTCACGGCGGCCCGCAGGAGCTCTCCGCCACCATCGAGGCGTATGTCGGCCTGCGGCTGGCCGGTGACCGGCCCGACGCGCCCCATATGGCCGCCGCCTCCGCCTGGGTGCGCGAGCAGGGTGGCATCGCGAGCAGCCGGGTGTTCACCCGCATCTGGCTGGCGCTGTTCGGCTGGTGGAAGTGGGAGGACCTGCCGGAGCTGCCCCCTGAGCTCATCTACTTTCCGAAGTGGTTCCCGCTCAACATCTACGACTTCGGCTGCTGGGCGCGGCAGACCATCGTGCCGCTCACCATCGTCTCGGCCAAGCGCCCCGTGCGGCCCGCGCCCTTCGCCCTCGACGAACTCCACACCGACCCCCGGCGGCCCAACCCGCCGGCCGCTCCCGCCCCCCTCGCCTCCTGGGACGGCGCCTTCCAGCGCCTGGACCGGGCGCTGCACGCCTACCACAAGGTCGCGGTCCGGCCGCTGCGCCGGGCCGCGCTGAGATCCTGCGCACGCTGGATCGTCGAGCGCCAGGAGAACGACGGCTGCTGGGGCGGTATCCAGCCACCGGCCGTGTACTCCCTGATCGCCCTGCACCTGCTCGGCTACGACCTCGACCACCCCGTGATGCGCGCCGGGCTGGCCTCCCTGGACCGCTTCGCGCTGTGGCGCGAGGACGGCAGCCGGATGGTCGAGGCCTGCCAGTCACCGGTCTGGGACACCTGTCTGGCCACCATCGCGCTCGCCGACGCCGGGCTGGCCCCGGATCACCCCGCGCTGGTCAAGGCCGCGGACTGGATGCTCGACGAGCAGGTCACCCGGCCCGGCGACTGGTCGGTGCGGCGCCCCGGGCTGCCGTCCGGCGGCTGGGCGTTCGAATTCCACAACGACAACTACCCCGACACCGACGACACCGCCGAGGTCATCCTGGCGCTGCGCCGGGTGAGCCACCCCGACCCCGGGCGGGTCGAGGAGGCCGTGCGGCGCGGCACGCGCTGGACGCTCGGTATGCAGTCCAGCGACGGCGCGTGGGGCGCCTTCGACGTCGACAACACCAGCCCGCTGCCCAACCGGTTGCCGTTCTGCGACTTCGGGGAGGTCATCGACCCGCCGTCCGCCGATGTCACCGCACACGTCGTCGAAATGCTCGCCCATGAGGGCAGGGCCCAGGACCCGGCCGCCCGGCGCGGCGTCGCCTGGCTGCTGGCCGAGCAGGAGGACGACGGCTCCTGGTTCGGCCGCTGGGGCACGAACTACGTCTACGGCACCGGCTCGGTCGTCCCGGCGCTGGTTGCCGCCGGGATCCCGGCCTCCCACCCGGCGGTCCGCCGCGCCGTCCGCTGGCTGGAGGGCGTCCAGAACGAGGACGGCGGCTGGGGCGAGGACCAGCGCTCCTACCCCGACCGGCAGTGGTCCGGGCGGGGCGCCTCCACCGCCTCGCAGACCGCCTGGGCGCTGATGGCCCTGCTGGCGGCGGGGGAGCGGGAGAACAAGGCGGTCGAGCGCGGGGTCACCTGGCTCGCCGAGACGCAAGAAGACGACGGGTCCTGGGACGAGCCGTACTTCACGGGCACCGGCTTCCCCTGGGACTTCTCCATCAACTACCACCTGTACCGGCAGGTCTTCCCGGTCACCGCGCTGGGGCGGTACGTCAACGGCGAGCCCGCCGTGGCGCGGCCGCGGAGATCCTGATGACCCCCAGCCCGGGCCCGGCGCCGCTGCTGATCGCCTGCGCGCTCGGCATCGAGCGGTTCGCCCTGCGCGGCGGCGACTTCGGCGCGGCCGCCGGGCCGGTGACCGTGGAGCGCACCGGCATGGGGCCGCAGGCCGCCGAGCGCGCGGTGACGCGCGCGCTCGCCGGGTCCGGCGCGTCCGGCGCCGCCGTCATCGCCACCGGCTTCTGCGCCGGCCTGGCCCCCGGGATGCACCCGGGGGACCTGGTGGTGGCCGAGGAGACCCGGGACGGGGCGGGCCACACGCCGTGCACCGGCACCGCGGTTCTCGCCGAGGCGCTCACCCGACTGTCCCGGGCGGGCCCCGGGCGCGCCGTCCACACCGGCCCGCTCGTCGGGTCCGGCCATGTCGTACGGGGCGCCGAGCGCGCCCGGCTGCACGCCACCGGCGCGATCGCGGTGGACATGGAGTCCGCCGCGACGCTCCGAAGCGCCGTGGCCGCCGGGGTACGCCCGGTTGCGGCCGTACGAGTGATCGTGGACGCTCCTGAACATGAACTCGTCCGTATCGGAACACTGCGCGGGGGAATATCGGCTTTCCGTGTACTACGCACTGTCCTTCCCGCTTTCTTTGCCTGGCACCGTTCTTCGCTGCTCCCAGGAGGTGAGCTAGATGGCCATGCCGCTCCGTCAGACCATCCGGGTCGCGACGTATCTCTTCGACCAGAAAGTGATCAAGCGTCGTGACAAGTTTCCGTTGATCGTCGAGCTTGAGCCCTTGTACGCCTGCAACCTGAAGTGCGAGGGATGCGGAAAGATCCAGCACCCCGCCGGGGTGCTGAAGCAGCGGATGCCGGTCGCCCAGGCCGTGGGCGCGGTGCTGGAGTCCGGTGCGCCGATGGTGTCCATCGCGGGCGGCGAGCCCCTGATGCACCCGCAGATCGACGAGATCGTGCGGCAGCTGGTGGAGCGCCGGAAGTATGTCTTCCTGTGCACCAACGCCATGCTGCTGCGCAAGAAGATCCACAAGTTCAAGCCCTCTCCCTATTTCGCGTTCGCGGTGCACATCGACGGGCTGCGCGAACGGCACGATGAGTCCGTGGCCAAGGAGGGGGTGTTCGACGAGGCCGTCGAGGCGATCAAGGAAGCGCAGCGGCGCGGCTTCCGGGTGACCACCAACTCCACCTTCTTCAATACCGACACCCCGCAGACCGTCGTCGAGGTGCTCAACTTCCTCAATGACGAGCTCAAGGTGGACGAGATGATGATCTCGCCCGCCTACGCCTATGAGAAGGCGCCCGACCAGGAGCACTTCCTGGGCGTCGAGCAGACCCGCGAGCTGTTCAGGAAGGCCTTCGCGGGCGGCAACCGGAGGCGCTGGCGCTTCAACCACAGCCCGCTCTTCCTGGACTTCCTGGAGGGCAAAACCGACTTCCCCTGCACCGCGTGGGGCATCCCCAACTACTCGCTCTTCGGCTGGCAGCGCCCCTGCTATCTGATGGCCGACGGATATGTCCCCACGTACCGTCAGCTCGTCGAGGAGACCGACTGGGAGAAGTACGGCCGCGGCAAGGACCCGCGCTGCGACAACTGCATGGCCCACTGCGGCTATGAGCCCACCGCCGTGCTGGCCACGATGGGCTCCCTCAAGGAGTCGCTGCGCGCGGCCCGCGAGACGGCCGGTGGAAGCCGCGGGTGACGTTGGCCGAAGACGGCGACGGCGGATGTCTCGTCGAATCCGCGGCAGTGGCCGATACGCAAGGAGGGGATCCGCGCATGCGACTGCTCGACGGTGTCCGGGGCCCACACGACCTCAAGGCGCTGAGCGAGGGAGAGCTCGGCGAACTGGCGGAGGAGATCAGGGCGTTCCTGATCGACGCGGTGGCCAGAACCGGCGGACACCTGGGGCCCAACCTCGGCGTCGTCGAGCTGTGCATAGCCCTGCACCGCGTCTTCGACTCGCCCCGGGACCGCATCCTGTGGGACACCGGGCACCAGTCCTACGTCCATAAACTGCTCACCGGCCGCAAGGACTTCTCCAAGCTCCGCGGCAAGGGCGGCCTGTCCGGCTACCCCTCGCGAGCCGAGTCCGAGCACGACGTCATCGAGAACAGCCACGCCTCCACCGTCCTCGGCTGGGCCGACGGCCTGGCCAAGGCCAACGAGGTGCTCGGCCGCACCGACCGGCACGTCGTCGCGGTCATCGGCGACGGCGCGCTGACCGGCGGCATGGCCTGGGAGGCGCTCAACAACATCGCCGCCGCCCGGGACCGCCCGCTGATCATCGTCGTCAACGACAACGAGCGCTCCTACGCGCCCACCATCGGCGGCCTCGCCGACCACCTCGCCACCCTCCGCACCACCGACGGCTACGAGCGCTTCCTGGCCTGGGGCAAGGACGTGCTCCAGCGCACCCCGGTGGTCGGCCAGCCGCTGTACGAGTCGCTGCACGGCGCCAAGAAGGGGTTCAAGGACGCCTTCGCGCCGCAGGGCATGTTCGAGGACCTGGGGCTGAAGTACGTCGGCCCCATCGACGGACATGACATCGCGGCCGTCGAATCGGCCCTGCGCCGCGCGCGGCGCTTCCACGGCCCGGTCCTCGTCCACTGCCTCACCGAGAAGGGCCGCGGCTACCGGCCCGCGCTGGAGGACGAGGCCGACCGCTTCCACACGGTCGGCGCCATGGACCCGCTCACCTGCGCGCCCCTCGCGCCCTCCGGCGGCCGGACCTGGACCTCGGTGTTCGGCGAGGAGATGGTGCGGATCGGGGCCGAGCGCCCCGACGTGGTGGCGATCACCGCCGCGATGCTGGACCCGGTCGGCCTCGCCGAGTTCGCCCGGGCGTATCCGCGACGGGTGTGGGACGTGGGCATCGCCGAGCAGCACGCCGCGGTCTCGGCCGCCGGTCTGGCGACCGGCGGGCTGCACCCGGTCGTCGCGGTCTACGCCACCTTCCTCAACCGGGCCTTCGACCAGGTGCTGATGGATGTCGCCCTGCACAAGTGCGGGGTGACCTTCGTGCTGGACCGCGCGGGCGTCACCGGCACTGACGGCCCCAGCCACAACGGCATGTGGGACATGTCCGTCCTCCAGGTGGTGCCCGGTCTGCGGATCGCGGCCCCGCGCGACGCGGAGCAGCTGCGCGCCCAGCTGCGCGAGGCGGTCGATGTGGACGACGCGCCCACCGTCATCCGCTTCCCGAAGGAGTCGGTGGGCGCGCCGATCCCGGCGCTCGCCCGCGTCGGCGGCATGGATGTGCTGCGCCACGGCGGCCCGGAGCCGGCGGACCGGGGCGGCGGCGGTGATGTGCTGCTGGTCGTGGCCGGGGTGATGGCCCAGGTCGGCCTGGCGGCCGCCGAGCTGCTGGCCGAGCGCGGCATCGGCTGCACGGTCGTCGACCCGCGCTGGGTCAAGCCCGTCGACCCCGAGCTGCCCGGGCTGGCGGCGCGCCACCGCGCGGTGGCCGTCGTCGAGGACAACAGCCGCACCGGCGGGGTGGGGGCGGCCGTCGCGCAGGCGCTGCGCGACGCCGAGGTGGATCTGCCGGTGCGCACCTTCGGCATCCCCGAGGCGTTCCTGGCGCACGCCAAGCGCGGGGAGGTGCTCGCCGACCTCGGGCTCACCCCCGCCGAGACGGCGGGCCGGATCGGGGCCGCCCTGGCCCGTATCGACGTGGCCCGGATGGGCGCGCCCGCCCCCGCCGGCGCCGGCTCCGCCTCCACCCCCTCCGCCCGCCCGGCCCCGCCCGCGGCCCGCAAGGAGAAGGACGCATGACAGCAGCCGAGCAGCGATCGGGCTTCGACCTCGGGAAGCTCCTGGCCGAGCGCGGCTCCGAGCGCTACGACCTGCACGCCCGGCACCTCAACCACCAGCTGCCGCGCATGCTGCACACCATCGGCTTCGACAAGGTCTACGAGCGGGCCGAGGGCGCGTACTTCTGGGATGCCGAGGACCAGGACTACCTCGACATGCTCGCCGGCTTCGGGGTGATGGGCCTGGGCCGCCACCACCCGGTCGTCCGCAGGGCGCTGCACGACGTGCTGGACGCCCAGCTGGCCGACCTGACCCGGTTCGACTGCCAGCCGCTGCCCGGCCTGCTGGCCGAGAAGCTGCTCGGCCACGCCCCGCACCTGGACCGGGTCTTCTTCGGCAACAGCGGCACCGAGGCCGTGGAGACCGCGCTGAAGTTCGCCCGGTACGCCACGGGCAGGCCCCGCGTCCTGTACTGCGAGCACGCCTTCCACGGGCTGACGACCGGCTCGCTGTCGGTCAACGGGGAGGACTCCTTCCGCAAGGGGTTCGCGCCGCTGCTGCCGGACACGCCGATTCCGCTCGGCGACCTGGCCGCGCTGGAACGGGAGCTGAGGCGCGGCGACGTGGCCGGGTTCGTCGTCGAGCCGATCCAGGGCAAGGGCGTCCACGAGACCCCGCCCGGCTATCTGCCGGCCGCCCAGGAGCTGCTGCGCAGGCACAAGGCGCTGCTGATCGCCGACGAGGTGCAGACGGGGCTCGGCCGCACCGGGGACTTCTTCGCCTATCAGCACGAGGCGGGCGTGGAGCCGGACCTGGTGTGCGTGGCCAAGGCCCTGTCGGGCGGATATGTGCCCGTCGGCGCGACGCTCGGCAAGGACTGGATCTTCAAGCGCGTCTATTCGTCGATGGACCGGGTGCTGGTCCACTCGGCGAGCTTCGGGGCCAACGCGCAGGCGATGGCGGCGGGGCTGGCCGTCCTCGCGGTCATGGAGGACGAGAAGGTCGTCGAGAACGCCCGGATCACCGGCGACCTGCTGCGCACCCGGCTCGCCGCGCTGGTGGACCGCTATGAGCTGCTCCATGAGGTGCGCGGCCGCGGGCTGATGATCGGCATCGAGTTCGGGAGGCCGACCTCACTGGGGCTGCGCAGCCGCTGGGCGATGCTCCAGGCGGCCCGCAAGGGGCTGTTCGCGCAGATGGTGGTGGTGCCGCTGCTCCAGCGGCACCGCATTCTCACCCAGGTCTCCGGCGACCATCTGGAGGTCATCAAGCTGATTCCGCCGCTGATCATCGGGGAGCGGGAGGTGGACCGCTTCGTCGACGCGTTCACGGCGGTCATGGACGACGCGCATGGGGGCGGCGGCCTGATGTGGGACTTCGGGCGGACGCTGGTCAAGCAGGCCATGGCGCAACGCTGACCGCGCCGGGGCGGGCGGCGGCGCCCGCGCCCGCCCCACGCCGGATCAGCGGCTCAACCGGCGAGCAGCCGCTCCCGCAGCCGCTCCCGCTTGGCCGCGTCGAGGCCGAGCCCCTGGGCGAGGTACTTGTCGGTGTCGCCCCAGGTCTCCTCGATGGCCTCGAAGGCGGTCGCCAGATACTCGGCGCGGGCGTCGAAGAGCGGCGAGAGCAGCTCCATCACCTCGGGGGACATGCCGTCCTCCGCATGTGAGGCGCGCCATACCTTGTAGCGGCGGTGGGCGGCGGCCGACTCCAGATAGTCGGCCTCGATGGCGTCCCGCTCCACGCCGAGGGCCAGCAGGGTCACCGCGATCGACAGACCCGCGCGGTCCTTGCCGGCCGAACAGTGCATCAGCGCGGGCGCGCTGCCGTCTCCGAGCTCGTCGAGCACCTGGCCGTGCTCGGCGGTCCGGGTGGTGATGATCAAGCGGTACGAGTCGATCATCCGCTGCGCCGCCCGCCCCTCGCCGAGCATCTCGCGCAGGGTGGCCAGATCGCCCTCGCGGACCATGGTCCAGAACCCGGCGCCGTCGGCCGGGTCGGAGAGCGGGAGGCCGACGGTCCGTACGCCCGTGAGCGCCACGTCCGAGCCCTCGAGCTTGATGTCGGCGGAGTTCCGGAAGTCGAAGACGGTGTGCAGCCCGAGCGATTCGAGGAAAGCGGTGTCGCTCTCGGTGGCGTGCGCCAGATGACCGCTGCGGAACAGTACGCCAGGCCCCACGCGCCGCCCGTCGACCGTCGGCAGACCGCCCACGTCCCGGAAGTTGCGCACGCCCGAGAGCTCGGGCTCGATCGACGGAACCTGCGGCGTCTGCTGCGTCACGGGCGCTCCTCACGGCTCGGCCGCCGGCGCCGCTCGTCGGCGAGGCGGACTGTGCTGACCATACGACATGCGTGCGCACCGGCGACCGGACCATGACCGGGGCCGGTCGAGTATTGCGCGCCGGGTGCGCTGCCCCGATGATGTTCAGGTCTGTGCGGAATTGGGGAGAGTGATGATCGAAATCGGTGGTAGTGGTCGCGTCTGGCTGCTGTCGGGACGGCGGAGCAGCTATGCGCTGCATCTCACGGAGAACGACGAGCTGCTTCACCTCCACTGGGGCCCGCGCATCGCGCTCCCGGACGCCGAGGCGCTCGCTGATGAGTCCGTCCCCCCGGAATGGGGGTTCGAATCCCCGCTGGACGGGCGCGAGGAGTACCCGGTGGAAGGCGGGCCCCGCTTCGTACGCCCGGCCCTGTCGGTGCGGTCGCGGGACGTCCGGGGCACCGAGTGGCGCTTCGAGCGGGGCGAGGTGGCCGACACCGGCGACGAGCTGCGACTCCACTTCCACGACCCGCTGCACCACCTCGCCCTCACCCTCCACTACCGGATGCGCGACGACTTCGACGTGATCGAGCGCTGGACCACCGCCGCCCACGCGGGCGGCCCGGACGACGCCCCGCTGGAGCTGCTGCGCGTCGACTCCGCCGCCTGGTCCCTCCCGGCGCGCGACCGCTGGCGGCTGACGCATCTGTACGGGCGCTGGGCCGCCGAGAGCCAGGTGGCGCGCACCGAGCTCACCCCCGGCGAGAAGGTGCTCGGCAGCCGCCGCGGCCACACCAGCCATCAGCATCTGCCCTGGATCGCCCTGGACGAGGGCGCGGCCACCGAGGACCACGGCGAGGTGCACAGCTGCGCCCTCGCCTGGTCCGGGTCCTGGCGGATCGCCGTACAGCGGCTGCCCGTCGGCACCGTGCAGGCGGTCGGCGGCGTCGGCCACGACGACTCGGGCCAGCTGAGCCTGGCGCCCGGCGAGTCCTACGCCACCCCCGTCTTCGCGGGCCTGTGGACCGACGGCGGGTTCGGCGGGGCCAGCCGCGCCTGGCACGCCTGGCAGCTGGCCCATGTGATCCCCGACGCCGACCGGTCAAGGCCGGTGCTCTACAACTCCTGGGAGGCGACGTTCTTCGACGTCGGCGAGGAGCAGCAGCGCGGGCTCGCCCGCCGCGCCGCCGAGATGGGCGTGGAGCTGTTCGTCGTCGACGACGGCTGGTTCGGGGCGCGCACCAGCGACCGCGCCGGGCTCGGCGACTGGACCCCCAACCTCGACCGCTTCCCCGGCGGCCTGAAGCCCCTCGCCGACGAGGTGCACGCGCTGGGCATGCAGTTCGGCATCTGGGTCGAACCGGAGATGGTCAACCCCGACAGCGACCTCTACCGGGCCCACCCCGACTGGGCGCAGCACCGCCCCGGGCGCACCCGCACCGAGTTCCGCAACCAGCTGGTGCTCAACCTCGCCAGGCCCGAAGTGCGCGAGCACCTGTGGGAGCGGCTGGACACCCTGCTGTCCGGCGCGCCCATCGACTATGTGAAATGGGACTTCAACCGCTCCTTCACCGACCCGGGATGGCCCGGCGACCCGTACCCCCAGCGGCTCTGGATCGAGCATGTGCGCGGGTTCTACGAGCTGCTGGAGCGCCTGAGGGCCGCGCACCCGGGCGTCGCCTTCGAATCCTGCTCGGGCGGCGGCGGCCGGATCGACCTGGGCGTCCTCGGACTCACCGACCAGGTGTGGACCTCGGACAACACCGACCCGCTGGACCGGCTGCCCATCCAGCACGGCTTCAGCCAGCTGCACCCGGCCCGCGTCATGGCCGCCTGGGTCACCGACACCCCCAACGCCCTGGGCAATCAGCGGGTCACCTCGCTGCGCTTCCGCTTCATCAGCGCGATGGCCGGGGTGCTCGGGGTGGGCGGCGACCTGAGCCGGTGGAGCGAGGCCGAACTCGCCGAGGCGCGCGACTGGGTGGCGCTCTACAAGCGCATCCGGCCCGTGGTCCAGCACGGCGAGCTGTACCGGCTGCGGCCGCCGGGGGACGGCGGGCTCAGCGCGGTGCAGTACGTGCGCGGCGAGGAGACCGTGGTGCTGGCCTGGCTGCACGCCCAGCGCCTCGGCGAGCGCCAGCCCCGGCTGCGGCTGCGCGGGCTCGACCCCGAGGCCCGGTACGAGGACCTGGAGACCGGAACGGTCCACCGGGGAGCCGTGCTCGCCCACCACGGCCTCGCGACCGGGCTGCGTCACGACCTGGACGCCGCCGTATTCCACCTTCGGCGCATCTGACCAGGTGGGATAGATCACCCTCCGTCAACCCCTGCCTACGGTGGCGTAGGTCACTCGTCAGGGTGAAAGATGTCGGGACGTGGCAGACGATGCGAAGAGACTCAACAGTGGCGTGATCGGGTCGTACGCAGCCATCGGGGACAGCTTCACCGAGGGCGTCGGAGACCTGGATCCCGAAGGCATGTTCATCGGCTGGGCGGACCGGCTGGCCGTCCTGCTCTCCGACCGGCATGCCGGGGGCGGGCCCGCGAGCCCGCCCCCGGCCGAGTTCCGCTACGCCAACCTCGCCGTGCGCGGCCGGCTCCTCGACCAGATCGTCGAGGAGCAGGTCCCGCGCGCGATGGAGCTCGGCCCCGATCTGGTGACCTTCTGCGCGGGCGGCAACGACATCCTGCGGCCCGGCAGCGACCCCGACGATGTCGCCGAGCGCTACGAGGCGGCCGTGGCCAGGCTCACCTCCCGCGTCGGCACCGTGCTGCTGTGCACCGGGTTCGACCCGCGCGGCGTGCCGGTGCTGCGCCATCTGCGCGGCAAGGCCGCCATGTACACGGCCCATGTGCGCTCGATCGCCGACCGGTACCGGTGCCCGGTGCTCGACCTGTGGTCGCTGCGCTCCGTACAGGACCGGCGGGCCTGGAGCGAGGACCGGCTGCATCTGTCGTCCGACGGACACACCCGGGTCGCGCTGCGCGCCGCCCAGGTGCTCGGCCTCGAGGTGCCGACCGACCCGGATCAGCCCTGGCCGCCGGAGGGGCCGCGCTCGGCCGCCGAGGTGCGCCGGGACAACCTCCACTGGGCGCGCGAATACGCGGTGCCCTGGATCGGCCGACGGCTGCGCGGGGAGTCGTCGGGGGACCATGTGGAGCCCAAGCGGCCGGATCTGCTGCCGCTGCGCCCCTGAAGCTCCCGAAGCGCCCCTGAACTCCCGAAGTTGGCCAAACCGCGAACGCGGAACAGGGCCGCGTGCGATGCTAGGCCAGGTAGGCCCACACGGCGCGGCCCGTGCCTCCGGTGTCAGGTCTGACGCCCCATGCCTCGGAGAGGGCCTCCACCAGCATCAGCCCGCGTCCGCCCTCCTGGTCCACGCTCACCGACCGGGCCTGTGGCTCCGTACGGGCGCACCCTTGGTCGGCCACTTCCAACCGCAAGCGCTTGCCCATGAGCTGCAAGCTGCACCGCACCTCTTCGCTGGATGTGTGGCGCACGGCGTTGGTGAAGAGTTCGGAGACCACCAGCTCGGCGTTGTCGCACATCTCCTGCGTTGCTCCCCATGAGCACAGTCGCAGCACGACCAGCCTTCTCGCCTCCGCGACGGAAGTGCTCAGTGCCGGCAGACGAAACGCGTCTTGCAGGCACGGAGCGGAGAGCGAGCCGCTGCGCCCTAACCGGAGAGCCTCATAGGAAGGAGCCACGCCGACACTATGCTCTGCGCCACTCGCGTATGGCAAGGTTCAATCTGTAAATTGCAGAATCGAAGAGACAGTCTGTCGCTGAAGCTGAGCGCGTGCCAGACTGCTGTGATGTGAAGGTAGTTGGAGGGGGACGGTAGTGCCGGATGCGAGGGCGGGCGGCGGCGCCCCGACCGTCCTGAGAGTCGTGCTCGGCAAGCGGCTACAGGACCTCAGGGAGAAGAGCGGGCTGTCGTACGAGCGGGCGGGACGCGCGCTCGACGTCACCCATGCCACGATCCGCCGCATGGAGAAGGCCGAGGTCGGCCTGAAGCTCCCGTATGTCGAGAAGTTGCTGCGCACCTACGGGGTCACCGACCCGGAGGAGGTCGAGGGGTTCCTCTCCCTCGCGCGCGAGGCCAACAAGCCCGGCTGGTGGCACCGCTTCCGGGATGTACTGCCGGAGTGGTTCAACACGTTCGTCAGCCTCGAGGGCGAGGCCAACCTCATCCGGGCCTATGAGCCGCACTATGTCCCGGGGCTGCTCCAGACCGAGGACTACGCCCGTGCGGTGCTGCGCGCCGGCATGCCGCACGCCCCCGAATCGGAGATCGAGCGCAATGTCGCCCTGCGCATGGAGCGGCAGTCCCTCCTCACTCGCGAGAACTCACCGATGCTCTGGGTGGTGATGGACGAAACGGTGCTGCGCCGTCCCATTGGCGGGCCCGACGTCATGCGCGATCAGATCACGCGGCTCATCGATGCCGCGACCTTGTCCAACATCAGGTTGCAGATCATGCCGTTCGACGCCGGACCCCATCCGGCGATGTACGGCCCCTTCCATATCTTCCGGTTCCCGATCCAGGAGTTGCCGGATATCGCGTACACGGAGTCGCTCGTCAGCGGCTCCTACTACGACCAGCGCGATGACGTTTCGGCGTTCCTGGAGGCCTTGGACCGGATGTGTGCGCAGGCCGCGCCTGCACAGACCACTCAGGCCATTCTGAGTGGCATTCGCAAGGAGATCTGACCAATGGATCGCATTCGCAGGGACCGCGTCTACAGCGGAATGCCGGCGACCGACCTCGGAACCGAGGGCTGGCACAAGCCGTGGAGCGGCGGCAACGGGGGAAGTTGCGTCGAGGCCATGAGACTGACGGACGGAAGGGTCGCGCTGCGCCAGTCCACGGATCCGGACGGGCCGGCCCTCATCTACACGCACCTGGAGATGAAGCGGTTCATCCAGGGGGCGAAGTCAGGCGAAGCGGACTTCCTCCTCGCCTGATCCCAGCCGGGCCGGCCGTGGCCGGAATCCGCTCCAGCACCCCGCCCGCGAAGACGTCGTACAGCGGCAGCGACTCCAGGTGCACATAGCCGATATGGCAGTCGCAGACGGCGAGCGGGCAGGCGCGGGGCGCCAGGGCCGCGCGGTACGACCCGTCGTAGAGATTGCCCAGTTCCGTCCGGACGAAATGGCAGCGGCGCACCGTGCCGTCGCCGTCCACCGAGATCACCGAAGCGCCGGTCCGGCACGGCAGACCGGCGCTTCGGTGCGGGTTGCGGCTGTAGCCGAACAGCGGGTCGAGCGCGGTCCACCCGGCCGCCTCCTCGTCCGTATAGGAGCGCCCCTCGGCCGCGTTGACCCACAGATAGACGTGCTCGGGCAGCTTTGCGCGCAGCCTCCGGGCGGGCTCCAGATGCTCGGGCAGGCCGACGATGCCGACGCTGTGGCGCACCCCGAGCGCCGCCAGCTCACGGCTCTTGGCCAGGAACCGGTCGTACGGCGTCTGGCCCGGGTGGAAGGTGCACCACAGCGCCACGGTGTCCGTGTCGGCCTCCGCCAGCCAGCCCGTACGGCAGCTGAGATTCGTCTGGATCGCCACCCGGGCGATGTGCGGCAGCCGGCTGAGCTCGGTCAGCGCACGGCGGTACCAGGAGCGCACCAGCCCCTCGCCCCACGGGGTGAACAGCACCGACAGCCGGTCGCCCGTGTTCGCCGCCGCCCAGGCGGTGAAGCGCTCCAGCGCGGCCCGGTCGGCGCGCAACTGCTCCGGGGTGTCACGCCGCTTGGCGAACGGGCAGTAGGGGCAGTCGTAGTCGCACGAGGCCAGCGGGCCGCGGTAGAGGATCGTCAGGTCCACGCCGGTCGCCTCACTTCAGGTCGTAGTCGGCCATGGCGGCGCGCACCGCGGGGGAGAACAGCTCCGGCCCGAGCGCGTCGGAGTACGCCAGCCCCTCGGCGGAGAGCCGCAGCAGCCCGGGGGCGGCGTCCGGGTCCAGCCAGCCGCGCTCGGCGAACCGCGCCAGCTCGGTGGGGAAGTCCTCGGCCGGGTCGGTGCCGAACCGGGCCCGGTAGCCGGCGACCGGCATGCCGTCCGCCTGGAGGACCGACTGGAGAAGGTGGCGCCGGCGGGCCTCGTCCTCGGTCATCGCGCGGCCCACCTCGGCGCGCGCGAAGTCGGCCGCGGGCCGCGCCGTGTAGTCGTCGATGATGCCGCGGATCTCCCGCATGTCCACGGCGTAGTCGAACGAGTAGTGCAGCGCCGAGGTGTACGAGCGGGCGCCGCAGCCAAGACCGACCATGCCGTCGGTCTGGCAGGCGTAGTCGTCCCCGCCGCCTGGCTCCCCGCCGGTCCCGGGCGCGTCCCGGCGGCGGAACATGCGCATGGACACCTGCTCATAGCCGTGGGCGAGCAGGTGGTCCCGGCCCGACCGGTACAGCCGCAGCCGCTGGGTGTCCCACTCCGCGTCGGTGGCCGCGGCGTCGCGGCGGCCCAGACCGGTCAGCGGGCGCACGTACAGCGGATACAGATACAGCTCCTCGGGGCGCCAGGCCAGGGCGGCGTCCAGGGACCGCCGCCAGCTCCGCTCGGTCTGCCCGTCGATGCCGTAGATCAGATCGATGTTGAGCACGGGGATACCGGCCTCGCGGATCCGCCCCAGCGCCGCCTCGACGTCCTCCCGGCGCTGCGGCCGCACCGCCGAGCGCGCCTCGTCGTCCACGAAGCTCTGCACGCCCAGGCTCAGCCGGGTGGTGCCGCGCTCGGCCAGCACCGCCAGCCGGTCGGCGGTGGCGGTGGCCGGGGACGCCTCGACGGAGAGCGGAACGGCCGCCAGATCGGCCCCCATGCGCCGGCTCGCGATATCGCACAGCCGCTCCAGCTCGGCGGCCTCCAGAAAGGTCGGGGTGCCGCCGCCGAAGGCCGCCGTGGTGAACCGGGCCCGGTCGCCCAGCGCCTCGCGGACCGTGTCCGCCTGCCGCTCCAGGGCGCCCAGATAGGCGCTCACCAGCCCCTCGGGGGCGCCGACGCGCGTGAAGAGATTGCAGAAGCCGCAGCGCACCTCGCAGAAGGGGATGTGCAGATACAGCGAGAGCGAGTCCTTGGGCTCCTCCGCCCACAGGTCGCGCAGCGCGGGCCGCG
Organism: Streptomyces sp. NPDC097640; assembly: GCF_040302705.1. Lineage (NCBI taxonomy): Bacteria > Bacillati > Actinomycetota > Actinomycetes > Kitasatosporales > Streptomycetaceae > Streptomyces > Streptomyces sp. NPDC097640. The sequence goes on along the minus strand of NZ_JBEOSB010000006.1, from coordinate 280,198 downwards.
GGTCCAGCGGGCGGTAGGCGGTCTTGTGCGGGTACGCGTAGACGTACGACTGGTACGGGCGGACGGGCGCGGCGGTACCGGTGGCGCGGCCGACGGTGGTGCTGGTGGTCATGAGGCCTCGAGGAAGAAGTGGGTGTACGGCACGGTCCAGACGACTTCATGGCCGAGCCGGTGGCCCGTGTAGCCGTCGTCTCCGTACGCCGTGCCGTGGTCGGAGCAGACGATCGCGAAGCCCGGGGCGCGGCCGCTCATCGCGGAGAACAGCCGGCCGATGTGGCGGTCGACGTACTCGAGCGCGGCGGCGTGCGTGGCGCGCGAGTCGCCCGCCTCGCGGGTCGCGCCGGGCAGATGGAACCAGTTGGGCTGGTGCAGCGCCGAGACGTTCACGAAGAGGAACAGCCGGCGGTCCCGCTCCAGCCCGGCGATGACCTTCTCGGCGCACGCGACCTGCGCCTCGAAGGAGGTGGGGGACGGAACGCCGAACTCCGGCTCCCAGTGGCTCTCCTGGAAGAGCCCGGGGAGCACCGAGCCCAGCGCGCCCCGCTTGTTGAAGAACCCCACCCCGCCCACGCAGACCGTGTGATACCCGGCGGCCGCGAGCCCGGACACCAGGTCCGGGGTGTCGAACACATAGGTGCCCTCGGCGGTGGTCTCGCTGCCCGCGAACCGGGCCGCGAACAGCCGCCGGTGCGGGCCCGGCGCGGCCGGTGTGGGCAGGAACCCGGTGAACATCGCCTGGTGCGAGGCGTAGGTGAAGCTGCCGGGCGCATGCCGCTCGTCCCACACCCCGCCGGGCATCCGGCCCGCCAGGTGCGGGATCCGGCCCTCGGCGGCCAGCTCGGCCGCCACGTCGTAGCGCAGGGTGTCCAGGGTGACCAGCAGCAGATCGTGGCTGCCCACGACCTCGTTCATATCGGGCTCAGGCAACGGCATCGGCGCCGCCTTCTCCCGCTACCCTTTTTGCCGCCGGCTTTCGCCGCCGGACCACGGCCGCGACCTGCGCGCCGTAGGTGTCCAGGCCCTCCGCGCCGCTGCCGGGCAGGCCGGTCAGCCGGGGCAGCAGATCGCCGAAGGCGTTGACCTCGCCGATCGAGAAGTGCCGCCAGCCGGTGCCGGGCAGCAGGTCCACGCCGACGCACAGGGTGCCCGGGAAACAGGCCGCCGCGCGCTCCGCCAGGCCCAGCACCTCGCCCCAGGACACCCCGGCCGCCTCCGCCGCGGCGCGCGCGGCGGCCAGGTCGCCACGGATGCCGCCGAGGTGGAGATTGGTCATCGGGGAGCGGCTGGTGCGCACCACGGCGTGGCTCGCCCGCCCGTCGACCACCACGACGCGCAGGTCGGCGGCGCGGCCGTGCTGCGCCGCCTTGGGTACCCAGCGCTCGATGTGCAGCCCGTCCGGGGCCAGCGTGTCGACGATCGCGGCGATCTCCGCCTCCGTCTCGTACCGGCGCACCCGCAGCGAGTTGAACAGCCGCCCGTCGGCGGTGCGCTCCACCGAGGTCGCGGCGCGCACCCGGCCGTGGGCACCCCACTCGACGGCGAGCACCCCGGAGGCGGACGAGCCGTGCGCGAGCTTCACAAAGGCGCGGCGCAGCCCGCCGGAGCCGGCCAGCAGCGCCCGTACGTCCTCCCAGCCGCGGACGGGCGGCGCCTGGGGGCCGGAGGTCGGCGACGGCGGCACCCGGACCCCGGCCTCGCTCAACACGCCGTGGCACAGCCGCTTGTCGAACATGACGGCCAGCTCGCCCGGGTCGTCCAGCATCCGCGCACCCCCCGCCGCGGCCGCCTCGGCGACCTGGCGCACGGCGCCGGTGAACCGGGCGTACCAGCGCCCGGTGCCCTCGACGCGGGTCGGGTCGTCGGCGCCGCGCAACAGCAGCTCCACCTCCTCGTCCTCGCCGGGGGAGTCCAGCCGCACCGTCTCGCCCGGCTCGAACCGGGGCCCGCTGTCGTACAGCACCTCGCGCCAGGGCAGCACCCGGGGCTCGGTCAGCCCCGCCGCCCGCACGGCGTCCGTGAACATCTCCACCCGGCGGCCACCGGGGTTGCCGACCACCGCGAAGCGCACGTCGCCGCGCCCCTCATGGCGCGTCTCATTCGGAGACGGCGACATAGCGGTGCTCCTCGTTGCTCTCGTCCCAGTCGTACCTCTCCGCCTGCTGCGGCTCGGAGAGGTCCACCTCGACCCCGCTCGGCTCCAACGTGTCGCGCACCCGCTGCGCCAGCTTCTCGCTCAGGTAGTGGTGGTGGAGGTCGAGCGCTATGAGGTGGGTCAGCGGCTGGCCTTCGAGCAGGGCCTCGGCGCCCGCGTCGGTCAGCGTGCCCATGGACAGGTCGAGGGAGGCGAGCTGGGCGACGACGGGGGCGGCGGCGACGGCGGCGGCTATGTCGTCCTGCATCTCGCTGTTCTGGAGGCCCAGATGGTGCAGCTCGGGGAAGCGGCCGCCGGCCAGCAGCGGCGCGAGGTCGGCGACGGTGACGTCGCAGCCGTATTGGTCGATCCCCAGCCACAGCGCGAGGTGTTCGAGGCGGGGCAGCTCGCTGTCGCAGACGGCCCGTACGATGTTCGCGGGCAGACCGCCGGACTCGAACCGCAGCGTCCGCAGCCGCTCATGGCGCACGGGGCGGAAGACCAGCTCGCCATCGCTCCCGTAACCGCAGCCGCGCGCCACGAACTCCTCGAGCAGCGGGTACGCCTCGACCACCGGTGTCACATCGGTCATCTCCAGCCAGGACAGCTCGCACTCCTCGCCCGTCACATCGCCGAGGAAGACCGCCCGCAGCGCCGGCAGGCGCTCGGCGGACTCCGTCAGCCGGTCGATCACCGGCTGCACGGATTCGTACCCTCCCTCGCCCCACCAACTGCCGATGACGATCGCGCGGACCCGGTCCGCCGGAACGGTCTCCAGGAAGTTCCGCCACAGCTTGTCGAAGGGGAGGTCGTCGTCCCAGCCGCAGGCCAGCCGCCAGGCCACGGCATCGGCGGGCGGCAGGTCGGACGCGTCGGTCCCGGACGTGGCGAAGTCGGTGACGGGGAGGCCCGCGAAGGTCTCCAGATATGCGCTGATCATGAGGCGGTGCGGTCCTTTCGGTCGTCGTGATGTGCGGCTGTCGAGGCCTTCGGGCCAGGGGGCGTCACTCGGAGACCGCGGTGTAACGCCACACCTCGCCCTCTCCGTCGTCGTCCTCGTCGCCCTTCTCGGAGAGGTCGAGCTGCACGCCGGAGGGCTCCAGGGCGTCGCTCAGCCGCTGTTCCATCGCCTCGGAGAAGAAGTTGTGGTGCAGGTCCAGCGACGTGAGGTGGGTCAGCGGCTGGCCTTCGAGCAGCGCCTCGGCGCCCGCGTCGGTCAGGACGCCCATGGACAGGTCCAGGGAGGTGAGCTGGGCGACGACGGGGGCGGTGGCGACGGCGGCGGCTATCTCGTCCTGGATCTCGCTGTTCTGGAGGCCCAGATGGCGCAGCTGCGGGAAGCGGCCGCCCGAGAGGAGCCCGCCGAGGTCCGCGACGCTCGAGTCGCCCCCGTACGCCTCCACACCCAGCCACATCTCCAGCCGCTCCAGCGCGGGCAGTTCGCTGTCGCCGACGCCGCGCACCACCGCGCCGGGCAGCCCGCCGGTCTCGAACCGGAGCGTGCGCAGGTGCTCGTGTTTGACGGCGGGGAAGGACAGGTTCGAGCCACCGCGGACCCCCAGCTCCCGCAGCCGCGGGAAGGTGTCGAGGACCGGGGTGACATCGGACTGCTCGATCCAGGAGATCTCGGCCTCCTCCGCTTCGATGTCGCCGATGAAGACCGCCTCGAGGGCGGGCAGCCGGTCCTTGGCGGCGACGAGCGGCTCGATGACCGCGCTGGAGGCGTTCCCGTATGCCTCGCCCCAGATGCCGAAGATCAGCGCCCGCACGCGGGTGGTGTCCACTGTGTCCAGGAAGCGCTGGAAGCGGCCGGCGAAGCCCTCTGCCCCATCCTCGTCGTACGGGTTGCAGGAGATCCGCCAGGCCACGGTCTCCGGCTCGGGGAGTTCCCGCTTGTCGTCGGGCGACGGAAACTCGAAGCCCGGCAGGCCGTGCAGTTTCATGAGGTGGTCGGCGTGGTCCATGACGGGATATCTCCTGAGGCTTCGAGAGGGCGTGCCCGGTTCCTAAGGGCGTGCGAAGAGTTCTACCAAGCGCCACCGACAGCGGGGTCGGCGGGCGTTGTCGATGCGTTGTCAGACCCTCCGCGTTGTCAGACCCCACGCCTAACGTCGTGAACATCGACGGGCGCCGCATGAGCGGTGGGCCCCGGCGCCGCTGTGCGGTGGAAAGGGAGAAGCGCATGTACCGACAGGGAGACGTCCTGATCGTGCCGGTGGCCGAGGAGGCACTGCCACCGAACACCGAAGCGCTGCCGCGGCAGCCGCGGGACGCGCGGGGGCGGCTGGTGCTGGCGCTGGGCGAGGTGACCGGACACGCTCACGCGGTGGTCGGGCCGGGCACGCTGGTGCGCGAGTCGGGGCCGTTCGGCGTCTCGTATCTCCATCTGCCGGACGGCGGGCGGGTGGTGCACGAGGAACACGCGGCGATACCGCTGCCCAAGGGGTGGTACCGCGTGGTGCGACAGCGGGAGTACGTGCCGGGCGCCGTGCGCGTCGTGGCGGACTGAGAGCGGGGGACGAAAACGATGAGCACCATGACGACGGCATCGCGCAGCGCGGAATCGCACGGCGCGGAAGCCCCGGGCCCGGTCGAGCGGTGGCGGGCGGTGGCCGCGGCCACGGGCCCGGCCGACCGCGAGGCCGCCGAGGCGGGTGTGCGTACGGCCTATGCAGCGGCCGGACTGGCGGCGCCGGAGCGGATCGTATGGGTCGGCTCCCCGCTGGACGGCACGGCGGCGGCCATGCTGCTGACCGGCCAGGGCGCCGAGCTGCCGCGGGAGATCGCCGACCGGGCCGCCGGCGCGCTGCGCGCGGCGGGGGTCGAGCCGGTGGCGGGCGCGGCGGGCCCCTCTGTGCGGGAGGCGGTGCGCACCCTTCCGTGGGCGGCCGCCCGGAAGCGGCTGCACGGCGCGCTCGGCAGCACGGGCTGGGCCGAGCGATGGGCCCTGACGGGCGCGGCGCTGTGGGACATCACCCGCACCCTGACCGAGCGCGTCCGCACCGGGGTGGTCGAGACCCTGGCGGCGGAGTCGGACCGGGCCCGGCAGTCCGCCGTCCGGCTGGCCATGCTGGACGCGGTGTTCGGCCAGCACGACGCGCCGTGGCTCGCGGCGGTGACCGAGGAGGGCGCTGCCGGCCCGGACGCGGGCGCGGGCACGGACAGCGGCGAGCTGGCCGGCCCGGCCGCGGTGGCGCGGTCCGCCGGGTGGTGGTGGCCGTACGAGAAGGCCGTGGTCATCGCCGAGCGGCCGGTCGCGCTGCACCGTGACGAGGCGGGCCGTCTCGACCGCGGCGACGGGCCGGCGCTGGAGTACCCCGACGGCTTCGCACTGTACGCGTGGCGGGGCATGCCGGTGCCCGCCGCCTTCCTGGAGCAGCTGTCAGAGCTGACCGCCGACCGCATCCGCGCCGAGGAGAACGCGGAGCTGCGCCGCGTCATGCTCGAGTACTACGGCTACGACCGCTACCTCACGGAGTCCGGGGCGCGGCCGGTGCACCGCGACGAGACCGGGGTGCTGTGGCGCATCGAGATGACCGGGGACGAGCCGGTGACCATGGTCGAGGTGGTCAACTCCACCCCGGAGCCGGACGGTACGAGCCGCACGTACTGGCTGCGGGTGCCGCCGAGCACCCGAACGGCCCGTGAGGGCGTTGCCTGGACCTTCGGTCTTGACGCCGAGGGATACGCCCCGGAGCGCCAGACCTGACGCACCGGGCCCGACGGCCCGACCCATATCGACTTGGTCTATACCTTGACTGGTATAGACCAAGTCCGCTTCAGTGGTGTCAAGTCCCCCCTGAAGGAGGAGCCTTGACCGGAAAGCGCATCCGGGCCGCTCTCGCCGCCGCGGCGGCGGTCTGTGCCCTGCTGTTTGTCATGCCCATGGCCTCCGCCTCCGCGGCCCCCACGGACACCACCCCCCGCGCGGCCTGCACCTACCCGGACTGGGTCGCGGGCAAGTGGTACGTGGCCGGCGACATCGTGAGGTACACCGACGGCAAGTACTACCGCGCCGAACACGACAACCCGGGCTACGACCCGACCATCAGCACCTGGTACTGGGACCCGTACGACTGCGGCTCCGGGGGCCAGAACCCGGCCGGGTTCGTGGTGAGCGAGGCCCAGTTCAACCAGATGTTCCCGAACCGGAATTCGTTCTACACCTACCAGGGCCTGACCGCCGCCCTGAGCGCGTACCCCGGCTTCGCGAACACCGGCAGCGACACTGTCAAGAAGCAGGAGGCTGCCGCCTTCCTGGCCAATGTCAGCCACGAGACCGGCGGCCTCGTCTACATCGTGGAGCAGAATCAGGCCAACTATCCGCACTACTGCGACTGGAACCAGCCCTACGGCTGCCCCGCAGGTCAGGCCGCGTACTACGGGCGCGGGCCGATCCAGCTCAGCTGGAACTTCAACTACAAGGCGGCCGGTGACGCGCTGGGCATCGACCTGCTGAACAACCCGTACCTCGTCGAGCGGGACGCGGCGGTCTCCTGGAAGACCGCCCTGTGGTACTGGAACACCCAGACCGGGCCGGGCACCATGACCCCGCACAACGCGATGGTCAACCAGCGCGGCTTCGGCGAGACGATCCGCAGCATCAACGGCAGCATCGAGTGCAACGGCGGAAACCCCGGCCAGGTGCAGAGCCGGATCGACTCGTATCAGAGGTTTGTCCAGATACTGGGCACCACCCCCGGATCCAACCTCGGCTGCTGATCGCCGGAACAAGGTCGGTGGTCTCGCGAGTTGTCCAAGCAGCGCGGCGGTCGCCGCCGCGCTGCCACACCGCAGACCGTACGGGGGTGATCACCCCCTCATCCAGGAGGTGCCGTGACCGGCTCCAGCCAGAAACGCGCCCGGCTCGCCGCCGCCCTGCGCCCCGCCGCCTTCGGGGTCGATCCGGCCGGGGAGCGGATGGAGCGCATCCGTCGGTCGCCGAACTTCGCGAACGGCGTGTTCGTGAACCCGGTGAGCGCCCGCACGGCCCCGTCCGGCTCCATGCTGAAGTTCCTGCCCACCTATTTCCGCAAGGAGGAGCGGGTGCGCCGGGCCCCGGCCGGGCCCGTGCCGGTGCACCCCACCACCCTCGCCGACCTGGCCACGCCGCCCGCCTCCGGGCTGCGGCTGACCTGGATGGGGCACTCGACCGTGCTGGCGGAGATCGACGGGCGGCGGGTGCTGTTCGACCCGGTGTGGGGTGATCGCTGCTCGCCGTTCTCCTTCGCCGGGCCGAAGCGGATCCACCCGGTGCCGGTGCCGCTGCGCGAGCTGGGGCCGGTGGACGTGGTGGTGATCTCCCACGACCACTACGACCACCTCGACATGCCGACCATCCGAGCCCTGGTGCGCTCGGAGGCGCATTTCGTGGTGCCGCTGGGCGTCGGCGCGCACCTCGAGCACTGGGGGGTGCCCGCGAAGCGGATGACCGAGCTGGATTGGCGAGAGTCCATGGAGGCGGCCGGTCTGCGGTTCACCGCCACCCCGGCGCGCCACTTCTGTGGTCGCGCGCTGCGCAACACCCAGCACACACTGTGGGCCTCCTGGGTGGTGGCCGGCCCCGAGCACCGCGTCTACCACAGCGGGGACACCGGATACTTCCCCGGCTTCGCCGAGATCGGGGAGGAGTACGGGCCATTCGACGCCACCATGATCCAGATCGGCGCGTACAGCGACTTCTGGCCCGACATCCATATGACCCCGGAGGAGGGGATGCGGGCGCATGTGGATCTCCAGGGCGGCGATCCCGACCGGGGGATCATGCTCCCGATCCACTGGGGCACCTTCAACCTCGCCCCGCACCCGTGGGAGGAGCCGGCGGAGGGCACGATGACCGCCGCGGCGGCGGTTGGCGCGCGGGTGGCCGTGCCCCGGCCCGGAGAGCCGTTCGAGCCGGTGGCCGGGCTGCCGCTGGACCCGTGGTGGCGGGCGATCGCGGCGCGGCCTGCGCCGGGCGCGCTGACCGCCGCGGCGGTCTCGCCGCAGGGCCCGGGGCGCGGCGCCGTGGCATCCGACGGCGGCCCCGGAGACCAGACCGGCGGCCCCGGCGCAGCGGTCCCCCTTCCTCAGTCGTAGTGGGCGACCCGGCGTAGCGGACCACCGGGCGTAGCGGGCGACCCGGCGTAGCGGTTCCCCAGACGTAGCGGGCGACCTGGTCGCGGCGGCGCGGTCGCGGCCGCCGTCTTCGCTTCTTTCTTCATAACCCTTGTCGCGAGCATGGCACGCTCGCTTGAATGGTTAGGAAAGGTTCCTAACGGATCGTTGGGAGCGTCTTTCCGCGACGACCCGTGCGTGCTTCCCCCACAGTCGACAAGGAACGGAGATCCAGATGTCCAAGAGGATCGGCCTCGTGGCAGCCGCCGTAGCCGTCCCGGCGGCGCTCGTCCTCACCAGTGTCGGAATCGGCCAGGCCGCCGAGCACACGCCCCCGTCGGCGTCCGCTCCGGCCGGAGAGGCGGCGCCCCGGACGGCCGCGGTGAAGAATCTGGACGATCCCGCGAAGAAGGAGATCGCCATGAAGCTGGTCTCCAGTGCGGAGAACTCCTCGCTGGACTGGCGTGCCCAGTTCAAGTACATCGAGGACATAGACGACGGGCGCGGCTACACCGCCGGGATCATAGGCTTCTGCTCGGGCACCGGCGACATGCTCGAACTCGTCGAGTACTACACACAGGTCAAGCCCGGCAACGTGCTGGCCAAGTACCTGCCCGCGCTGCGCGAGGTCGACGGCAGCGACTCCCACGACGGCCTCGACCCCAACTTCACCAAGGACTGGAAGAAGGCCGCCGAGGACAAGGCGTTCCAGGAGGCGCAGGAACACGAGCGCGACCGCGTCTACTTCAACCCGTCCGTCAGCCAGGGCAAGTCCGACGGGATCGGCACGCTGGGCCAGTTCATCTACTACGACGCGATCGTGATGCACGGCCCCGGCGACAGCAAGTACAGCTTCGGCGGCATCCGCAAGACCGCCATGTCCAAGGCTAAGACCCCGGCGCAGGGCGGCGACGAGAAGACCTACCTCAACGCCTTCCTGGACGCCCGCAAGAAGGCCATGCAGAGCGAAGAGGCGCACAGCGACACCAGCCGGGTGGACACCGAGCAGCGCAAGTTCCTCAACGAGGGCAACCTCGGCCTCGAACCCCCGCTGAAGTGGAAGGTGTACGGCGACCCGTTCGAGATCAACTCCTGACCGTCCTTCCCTGCCGCAGGGGAGCCCGGGCCCCTGCCGGTCAACGGCCTGTTCATAATGGACCGTTGTTGATCAATCCTCTTTGCTGTTCTTGGGAAGTGACATGAAGTACCGCAAGACCGTCGCCGCGTTCGCGGTGGCCATCGCCGCGGCAGGGGCGCCCCTGCTCACCGCGCCCACCGCCAATGCCGCCGCCACGGCCGACTGGTGGGACGAGCAGATGCACACCGACGACAGCGACCCGGGCGGTCGCGTCCGCTTCAAGGCGGACGGCGACAAAGTGGAGCTGTGCGACATCGAGGCCGACGGCTGGAAGGTCAACCTGACCATCGTCCACGGCCACACCGGGAACGTCGTCGACCGCATGTCCGTGGGCGGCAACGGCAGCTGTGTCACCCACACTGCCGCGAACGGCCACGACCTGACGGAGAACCAGCACTACTACTTCCAGATCTACCTCAGCAAGTCCGGCACCCCGCTGGCCTACGACGACTCGTCGGACTGGGTCGCGTAGCCCGGAGTTCCCCGTCTCTCCCGATCGGCCCGCCGGATCCCCTTCCGGCGGGCCGACCGCTTTTGCTTCGCCTTTCCTGTCGGTGCCCCCTTGTAGGATTTCCTCTCTCGGGACGAATGACGAGGGAGAGCCCGTGGCGGAGATGGTCGAACTGTCGGAGATGATCCGCGAGTTGCGTACGCAGCTGACCGCCGCGGCCGCCGCGGGTGCGCACGAGGCGCTGAAGTTCGACGTCGGCCCGATCGAGCTCGAGGTCACCGTGGCCGTCACCAAGGAGGGCGGCGCGAACGGCAGGGTCCGCTTCTGGGTCGTCGAGGCGGGCGGCAACGGCAAGTACGCGACCAGCGAGACCCAGCGCATCACCTTCACCCTCCAGCCGACGACGATCGGTCCCGGCGGTACGACCACGACCGCCCGGATCTCCGGCGCCGAGGTGGACGGGGAGCGCTGAGGCCGGCCGTGCTCGCAACCATCGAATACGGGAGTTGACCATGGTTGTTCGAGCCTCTTATATTCCTCGCGGCAACCACTCAGCAGGCAGATGTGCCGCACTCAACTCTGGCGTATGGCGAGGGTGTTGAAAGTGCACATCCCCGGGCACACTGCTTCGCTTTGTTTCCTCTTGGGGAGTGACATGAAATTCCGCAGGACCCTCAGCGCGTTTGCCGTGGCCGTTGCCGCGGCGGCTGTGCCCTTGCTCAGCGCACCCACCGCCGGGGCGGCCACCACCGCTACCTGGGACAATCAGCTGCACACCAACGACGGCGACCCGGGCGGTCGGGTTCGCTTCAGGGCGAACGGCGACGTCATGGAGCTGTGCGACATCGAGGCCGACGGTTGGAAGGTCAACCTGGAGGTCTCTGGCTACCACTATTACGACGAGTTTTCCGTGGGCGGAAACGGAAACTGCGTCACTCACAGTGCCTCGAATGGCCACGACTTGACGGAGGGCGCGGGCTACTCCGTCAAGATTTACCTCAGCAAGTCCGGCCACCCCTACGAGTACGAGGACTCGGCCGTGTTCTGGGCGTAGTCGGCGTCCTCTCTTCTCTTCTGATCAGGCCCGCCGGAGCTGCTCCGGCGGGCCCGATCGCCCATGGCCGGGGATCGGCAAGGCGCTGGACGTTCAGCCCCTTGCCGCGGCCGCCGCGTCGACCAGCGCACGCATGACCCGCACATCTTCCCCTGCTTCGGGATGCCACTGCACCCCGAGCACAAAGCCCGTGTCCCCCGGCAGCTCCACCGCCTCCACCGTCCCGTCCTCCGTCGCGCGCGCCGAGACCACCAGCCCCTCGCCCAGCCGGTCCACCGCCTGGTGGTGGTACGTCGGCACGGACACCGCCTCCGGCGCGATCCGGGCCAGGAGCGTGCCCGGTACCGGCTCGACCTCGTGCCGCTCGAAGACGCCCGGCGGGCCCACGTGGCCCTCCAGGTGCTGGACGAGCGTGCCACCAAACGCGACGTTCAGGAGTTGCATGCCGCGGCAGATGCCCAGCAGCGGCACACCGTCCGCCAACGCCGCGTCGATCAGCGCCAGTTCCCACGCGTCCCGTTCCCGCGCGGGCGGGCCGGTGCGCTCGTGGGGGGCGGCGCCGTAGCGTACGGGTTCGACGTCGGGGCCGCCCGCGATGACCAGGGCGTCCAGCCGGGACACCACGGCCGCGGCCGACGCCGGGGCATCGTCAGGCGGCAGCATGACAGCCAGGCCGCCCGCGCGCTGGACGAGGCGGTGGTATCCGGCCGGGAGCAGGGCCGCGGGCTGGTGCCAGACGCCCCAGCTGACCGCCGACTCCAGGTAGGTGCTGATACCGATAAGGGGTTTTGACAACGCAGGGTCCAATCTCTCAGTCGCGGGACAGCTCCGCCTCCGCCTCCGCCAGCGCCGCGAACTCCTCTTCCGGAGCCGCCGCCACCAGCCGGTGCCGGCTGTAGAAGGCGAAATACGCGAGGGCCACGGCGTAGACGCCGAGCGCGATGAAGGCGGCGTCCTTGTCCACCAGGAAGGTGGCCACGAGCGCCGAGCAGGCCAGCACGAACGCGACGGACGAGGTCACCACCCCGCCCGGGGTCCGGTACGGCCGGTGCAGCCCCGGCTCGCGGCGGCGCAGGACGATGTGGGAGAGCGACATCAGCGCGTACGAGATGGTGGCGCCGAAGACCGCGACATTGAGCATCCGGGCGCCGTCGCCGGTCGCCGCCGCCAGCGCGAAGCCGAGGGCGCCGGGGACCAGCAGGCCCAGGTAGGGGGCCTTGCGGCGGCTGGTGAGAGAGAGGAAGCGGGGGAGGTAGCCGGCGCGGGAGAGGGCGAACAGCTGTCGTGAGCCGGCGTAGATGAGGGAGAAGAAGGAGGCGACGAGGCCGGCCAGGCCCGCGTAGTTGACGATGCGGGACAGCGTGGTGGCCTCGCCGTCCGGCTGTAGCGCCTCGACGAGGGGGTTGCCCGCGTCCTGGACCGCGTCCGCGCCGCGCGCGCCGGTCGCGGCGAGGAACGTGAGCAGGGCCAGCACCAGCAGGATGCCCACCGACCAGGCCATGGCCCTGGGCAGGGTGCGCGCCGGGTCGCGGGTCTCCTCGGCCGCGAGCGGCACGCCCTCCACGCCCAGGAAGAACCACATGCCGAAGGGGAACGCGGACCAGATGCCGAGCAGCCCGAACGGCAGCCAGGAGTTCGCGCCGAGGGCCGAGTGGTCCACCGGGATGTCATTGAGGGAGCCGGAGTCGAAGTCGGTGAAGGCGCCGACCGCGAAGATCAGCAGCGCGGCGACGGCGACGGCGGTGACGATCAGGCTGAAGCGCAGGGCCTCGCCCACGCCCCACAGGTGGATGCCGATGAAGATGACGAAGCAGGCGAGGTAGACGGGCCAGCCGGACTCCAGGCCGAAGAGCCCGAGCGACTCGACGTAGTCGCCGATGAAGATGGCGATCGCGGCGGGCGCGAGGACGTACTCGATGAGGATCGCGGTGCCGGTGAGAAAGCCGCCCCAGGTGCCGAGGGCGCGCCGCGCGAAGCCGTAGCCGCCGCCCGCCGTGGGCAGGATCGCCGCCAGTTCGGCGAGGGCGAAGACCATGCAGGTGTACATCAGGCCCATCAGCACCGCGGCGATGGCCAGGCCGCCGAAGCCGCCCTCCGCCAGGCCGAAGTTCCAGCCGGAGAAGTCGCCGGAGACGACATAGGCGACGCCGAGACCGGTCAGCAGCAGCGGGCCCGCGCTGCCGCGGCGCAGGGTGCGGCGTTCCAGATAGGCGTCCTCGGCGGGCGCGGTGCCGGCGTCCGGTGCGGTGCCGCCTGGCGGGCTGAGGGAGGTGCGCGGGGACTCGGTTCCGTCGGCCATGGATGCTCCTGGTCCACACGAGAGGCGAGGGCAATGGTTTGGAGGCATACCTTTGCCCCGTCCGGCGCGACTGCGCAAGACCTCTGCGTAAAACGCCCGTTAACCCTGCCCGTTATCGGCGGCGTCGGCGGCGGTGTTGTTGGTGTTGTCGACCAGAAAGCCGCGCAGCAGCGCCGCCGTGCCCTCGCAGTGCTCCCGCATCACCTCGCGCGCACCGTCCGCGTCCCCGTCCAGCACCGCCTCGACCAGCGCCGTGTGCTGGGCCTGCGAGTGCTCCAGGTTGCGCACCAGCAGCGGGATGCGGTCCAGCAGGTCGTTCACGGTGGCGCGGACGGTCGCGTACTGGGCGGCGAGCGAGGGCGAGCCCGCCAGCTCGGCGAGCGTCAGATGGAGCAGCGTGTCCAGCCGGCGGTAGTCGGCGAGCGGCGCCTCCCGCGTCGCGTCGAGGGCGGCGCGCAGCCGGTCCGCCCGCTCGCCGGACAGCCCGTGCGCCGCGCACAGCCCGGCCGCGCCCACCTCCAGGACCTCCCGGAACCGCAGGGTGTCCTCGACGTCCACCTCCCGGATCCGGCGGCGCAGTTCGTCCTCGCCGCCGTGGGCCGGCTCCGGCCGGGCCCGTACGAAGGTGCCGCCGTAGCGGCCGCGCCGGCTCTCCACCAGCCCCTGGTCCGTCAGCACCTTCAGCACCTCGCGCAGCGTCACCCGGCTGATCCGCAGCCGCTCGGCCAGCTCCCGCTCGGCGGGCAGCCGCTCGCCCTCGGGGACCAGGCCGAGCCGCAGGACCCGGAGTATCTGCTCCAGCGCCTCCTCGAAGCCGTTGCCGGCCCGCACCGGCCGCAGCACCGGCGCCAGCCGGTCGCCCCCGCCGCCGCCCGCGTCGCCCGCGCCGCCACCCGCGGCCGCCGCGCCGCCTCCGCCGCCGTCCATGGAACCTTCCGCACCTACTTCCCAATCAATGGTCTACCCGAATACCTTATGGCTCCTGTGGCACCGAGTCGTACCCGACAGGAGGCAACACCGTGGCAGACCGCACGCCCCCGCTCTCCGTCGACGAACTGACCGGACTCGTCGACACCGGGGAGATCGACACCGTCGTCCTCGCCTTCACCGATATGCAGGGCAGGCTCCAGGGCAAGCGGTTCGCCGCCCGGTTCTTCCTCGACGAGGTCCTGGACCACGGCACCGAGGGATGCAACTACCTCCTCGCCGTCGACGCCGACATGAACACCGTCGACGGCTACGCCATGTCCTCCTGGGAGCGCGGCTACGGCGACTTCGCCATGCACGGCGACACCGCCACCCTGCGCCGCACCCCCTGGAACCCCGGCACCGCCCTCATCACCGCCGACCTGGCCTGGCACGACGGCTCGCCCGTGATCGCCTCCCCGCGCCAGATCCTGCGCCGCCAGCTGGACCGGCTCGCCGAGCGCGGCTGGACCGCGTACGCGGGCACCGAGCTGGAGTTCATGGTCTTCAAGGACACCTACGAGCAGGCCTGGGGCACCGGCTATCGCGGGCTGACCCCCGCCAACCAGTACAACGTCGACTACTCCGTCCTCGGCACCGGCCGCGTCGAGCCCCTGCTGCGCCGCATCCGCAACGAGATGGGCGCGGCCGGGATGACCGTCGAGTCGGCCAAGGGCGAGTGCAACCTCGGCCAGCACGAGATCGCCTTCCGCTACGACGACGCCCTGACCACCTGCGACCAGCACGCCGTCTACAAGACCGGCGCCAAGGAGATCGCCGCCCAGGAGGGCATGGCGCTGACCTTCATGGCCAAGTACGACGAGCGCGAGGGCAACTCCTGCCATATCCACCTCTCGCTGCGCGACGAGTCGGGGGCGCCCGTGCTCGCCGACGGCGACGGCCCGTACGGCATGTCCAGGACGATGCGCCACTTCCTCGCCGGACAGCTGGCCGCGATGCGCGACTTCACCCTCCTCTACGCGCCGAACATCAACTCCTACAAGCGCTTCCGCCCCGGCTCCTTCGCCCCCACCGCCGTCGCCTGGGGCCCGGACAACCGCACCTGCGCGCTGCGCGTCATCGGCCACGGCCTCTCCCACCGCCTGGAGAACCGGCTCCCCGGCGGCGACGTCAACCCCTACCTCGCCGTCGCGGGCATGGTCGCGGCCGGCCTTTACGGGATCGAGGAGGAGCTGGAGCTCCCCGAGGTGTGCACCGGCAACGCCTACAACGGCGACGCCCAGCACGTCCCGGCCACCCTGCGCGACGCCGCCGAGCTGTGGCGGGAATCCCCCATAGCGCGGGCCGCCTTCGGCGAGGAGGTCGTCGAGCACTACCTCAACATGGCGCGTGTCGAGCAGGAGGCCTACGACACCGCCGTCACGGACTGGGAGCGCTTCCGGTCCTTCGAGCGCATGTGAGGAACCACCGCGTGAGCAACGAGCACCCGCACGAACACCAGGTACTCAACCCCGCGACCGAGGAGGTCATCGCCACCGTCCCCGCCGCCGGCCCGGCCGATGTCGACGCCGCCGTCACCCGGGCCGCCCGGGCCCAGACGGGCTGGGCCGCCCTGGCGCCCGGCGACCGGGCGCGGCTGCTGCGCCGCTTCGCCGCCGCCGTCGACGACCACCTCGAGGAGCTGGCCCAACTGGAGGTCCGCGAGGCCGGACACCCCATTGGCAACGCCCGCTGGGAGGCGGGCAACGTCCGCGACCTGCTGGAGTACGCGGCCGGGGGAGTGGAGCGGCTCACCGGGAGCCAGATCCCCGTGCCGGGCGGCCTGAACATCACCTTCCAGGAGCCCCTCGGCGTCGTCGCCGTCATCGCGCCATGGAACTTCCCCATGCCGATCGCCGCCTGGGGCACCGCCCCCGCCCTCGCGGCCGGCAACGCCGTCCTCCTCAAGCCCGCCGAGACCACCCCCCTCACCGCGCTCCGGCTGGCCGAACTCGCCACCGAGGCCGGGCTCCCCGACGGGCTCTTCCAGGTGCTGCCCGGCGCCGGGCCGGTCGCGGGCGAGGCGCTGGTCGAGCACCCCCGCGTCGCCAAGGTCGTCTTCACCGGGTCGACGGCCGTCGGCAAGCGGATCATGGCCAAGTGCGCGGCGAGCGTGAAGCGCGTGACCCTCGAACTCGGCGGCAAGAGCCCCAACATCGTCTTCGCCGACGCGGACATCGAGCGGGCCGCGCGCTCGGCCCCCGGCTCGTTCCTGGACAACACCGGCCAGGACTGCTGCGCCCGCAGCCGCATCCTGGTCCAGCGCGGCGTCTACGACCGGTTCATGGAGCTGCTGGAGCCCGCCGTGCGCTCCGTCGTGGTGGGCGACCCGGCCGAGCCAGGCACCGCCATGGGCCCGCTGATCTCCGCCGCCCAGCGCGAGCGCGTACGGTCCTACGTCACCGAGGACGCCACCGAGGACGTCACCGGGGACACGCGCGTCGCGATCCGCGGCGAGGCCCCCGAGGGCAAGGGCTTCTGGTACCCGGCCACCGTCCTGGAGGGCACCGGGCCCGGCCACCGCGCCGCCGTCGAGGAGATCTTCGGGCCGGTCGCCGTGGTGCTGCCCTTCGAGGACGAGGCCGACGCCGTACGGCTGGCCAACGCCACCGACTACGGCCTGTCGGGGTCCGTCTGGACCCGCGACGTGGGCCGCGCCGTGCGCGTCTCGCGGGCCGTGGCCGCCGGAAACCTCTCCGTCAACTCGCACAGCAGCGTGCGCTACTGGACCCCGTTCGGCGGCTACAAGCAGTCCGGCCTCGGACGGGAGCTGGGGCCGGGCGCGCTGGCCGCCTTCACCGAGACCAAGAACGTCTTCATCAGCACCGAGGAGCAGTGACGTGACCGACAGCCCGAACACTTCCGAGCCCCCCGAGGCCCCGGTGTGCCGCCGCCTGGTGGGCCGCACGGCCGTCGTCACCGGGGCGGGCAGCGGTATCGGCCTGGCCACCGCGCGCCGCCTTTCCTCCGAGGGCGCGCATGTGGTGTGCGGCGACATCGACGAGAGCGCGGGCAAGGCCGCGGCCGACGAGGTCGGCGGGTTGTACGTCCGGGTGGACGTCACCGACCCGGAGCAGGTCGAGGCGCTGTTCAAGACCGCGTATGACACCTACGGTTCGGTCGACGTCGCTTTCAACAACGCGGGCATCTCGCCGCCCGACGACGACTCGATCCTCACCACCGGCCTGGACGCCTGGAAGCGGGTCCAGGAGGTCAACCTCACCTCCGTCTACCTGTGCTGCAAGGCCGCGCTCCCCTATATGCGGGAGCAGGGCAGGGGGTCGATCATCAACACGGCCTCCTTCGTGGCCGTCATGGGCGCCGCCACCTCGCAGATCAGCTACACGGCCTCCAAGGGCGGGGTGCTGGCGATGTCGCGCGAGCTGGGCGTGCAGTTCGCCCGCGAGGGCATCCGGGTCAACGCGCTGTGCCCCGGGCCGGTCAACACCCCCCTGCTGAAGGAGCTGTTCGCCAAGGACCCGGAGCGCGCCGCCCGCCGGCTGGTGCACATCCCGGTGGGACGCTTCGCCGAGCCGGAGGAGATCGCGGCCGCGGTGGCCTTCCTGGCCAGCGACGACTCCTCGTTCGTCAACGCCGCGGAGTTCCTCGTCGACGGCGGCATCGCGGGGGCGTACGTCACCCCGGTGTGACGGCGAGTGAGCCGAAGGGGCGCGGTCGCCCGCGCCGGAGGCGCTGATGTCACTGTGAAAGGGAGAGCGCGCGGAGGCCCTGAGGCTGCAATCGATATGCGGCTCCGCCGCGCGGAAGGGCCGAGCACGGTCGACCGTCGACAGGGGCTGTAGCGCCCCCCCCGGGGGCACCTCCCAGCGGTAGCTGGGGGAGAACCGAGCCTCAGTAAAGAGGCGCCGAGGGGTTGGGACGGGTGGGGCCTGTGTACTGAGCCGACGTGTGCCCATAAGGTGACGTCGTGAGCATGACGACACCCCCGGGCTGGTACCCGGACCCCGGCTACACAGGCCCCGGCTCCGCCCCCGAACGCTGGTGGGACGGGTTCGCCTGGACCGAGCACACCCGCGAGGCCCCGGGACCGACGAGCCAGACGTTCGGCCCGCCCGTGCCCGTGTACCCGCCCGGGGAGGGCGGGGCGCCGGCGCGGGGCCGCGGCCCGAAGATCGCGGCGGCGGTCGTGGTGGTGGCCGTGGTGGCCGCCGCCATCGCGGGCGGCATCGCCCTGCTGGGCGACGACGGCGGGTCCGACGACGGCGGCGACCGGGCCGGGCCCGGGCCGACCGCCACCGCGCCGGCCCCGGACAGGAGCAGTGGCGGGAGCGATGACGGCGGTGACGGGGGCGTCTCCGGCGGCGACGGCGACAGGAGTCCGGGCGACCCCTCCGAAAGCGCCGTCCCCCAGCCCAGCGACGACCCGAACGTCTCCGAGGACGCCCTGAACGGCATCGGCCTGCCGGTCCTGGACGGCTGGCAGGAGAGCCGCAGCAGCGCGGGCGGCGCCGGTGTCACCACC
Source organism: Streptomyces sp. NPDC097640 (assembly GCF_040302705.1). Lineage (NCBI taxonomy): Bacteria > Bacillati > Actinomycetota > Actinomycetes > Kitasatosporales > Streptomycetaceae > Streptomyces > Streptomyces sp. NPDC097640. The sequence goes on along the minus strand of NZ_JBEOSB010000006.1, from coordinate 261,580 downwards.
GAGGCCCGCTACCCCTGCCCCAACGACGCCGCCAGCCAGTGTCTGCGCGGCGGTGTGTTCTCCATGCCGGCCACGGGCTTCAAGGCCAAGTCCGCGGAGGGCATCGCCAAGGAGGACATCGAGCAGGCGGCCGAGAGCTCCTACGGCAAGAACCAGGAGAACGGCAAGGAGTCGTACGGCGGGATCACCTCGCACAAGCAGCTCAAGTCCGAAGCGGTCACGGTCGCCGGGCAGAAGGGCTATCTCGTGCGCTGGAAGGTGATCACGAAGAAGGGCGAGGACGGCTACGTCCAGACCGTCGCCTTCCCGTCACCCCTCCTGCGCGACACGATGGTCCTGGTGCGCTTCGGATTCGACGTCAGCGACAAGGCGCCGCCGCTGTCCGACATGGACAAGATCGTCAAGGGCATCAAGGCGCTGGGCGACAACGGGGACGGGCAGTCCGTCTGACCCCGCGCCCGGGGCGCCCGCCGTCACAGAGCCGTCAGAGATACGTGTGGCCCTCGCCCCGGTACGTGGGCACCGAGTCCACCACCCGGTCCCCGTCGATCAGGTGCAGCACCTCGAAGCGCTCGCACATCTCCCCGGCCTTGGCGTGCCGGAACCACACCTTGTCGCCGATCAGCAGGTCGTCGGCGGGCGTCCCCAGCAGCGGTGTCTGCACCTCGCCCGGCCCCTCCATCGGGTCGTAGGCCAGGCCCTCCGGCAGATACGGCACCGGCAGCCGGTCCCGGCCCGCCGCGCCCGACGCCGGGTAGCCGCCGCCCAGCACCGTGACCACGCCCACGCCCGGGCGGCGCACCACCGGCTGGGCGAAGAGGGCGGCCGGACGGCCGCGGAAGGAGGTGTAGTTGTCGAACAGCCGGGGCTGGTAGAGCCCGGACCCGGCGGCGATCTCCGTCACCGCGCCCTCGGCGGCGGTGTGCTGCACACTGCCCGTGCCGCCCCCGTTCACGAACTCCAGGTCCGCCACCGCCCGTACGGCCCGCACCGCCGCGGCCCGGCGCTCGGCCAGCTCACGCCGCGCGGCGGACTGCATCAGCCGGATCGCGCGGGACCGCAGCGGCTGCCCGGCCACCGCGTCGCCCACGCCCGCCACATGCCCCTCGTAGCCCATCAGCCCGACCACGCGGAAGCCGGGCCGGCGTCCGATCGCCTCCGCCAGCTCCGCCAGCCGGGCCGGGTCGCGCAGCGGCGAGCGCAGCGCCCCGATCCGCACCCGCCCGCCGAACAGCCGTAGCGAAGTGTCCAACTCCAGGCAGACCCGGACCTCTTCGGTCCCGGCGCGCACACTCTCGATCAGATCGAGCTGGCTCATGTCGTCCACCATCACCGTCACGGCGGCCGCGAGCTTCGGATCTCCGGTCAGCGCGGCGAACCCGTCCCGGTCGGCGGACGGATAGGCCAGCAGCACGTCCTCGTACCCCTCGCGCGCCAGCCACAGCGACTCCGCGAGCGTGAAGCTCATGATGCCCGCGAAGCCGTCCTTGGCCAGCGCCCGGTCCAACAGCGCCCGGCACCGCACCGACTTGCTCGCCACGCGGATCGGCTTGCCCTGCGCCCGCCGCACCAGATCCCGGGCGTTGTCGTCGAAGGCCCGTAGATCGACGATCGCCAGCGGTGCCTCGAGATGGGCGGTGGCCCGGTCGTAACGGGCGCGATCGGCAGGGAGATCGGTGGGGAGACCAGCTGAAGGCACGGACATGGGCGAAGCTTGCCAGACGGCCATTACCACCGGGTAGAGGGCAGCCGGTGCGGATGGCGCCCGGCGCACCGTAGAGTGTCGCGCACACCACGACCGGCAGGTGAGCGGCGTGATGTCCGTATACGGGCCCACCTGCCTGGCTTTGGCCGCAAGGCCGTCGGGTGCGTACGGCGGCCGGGTGCGACCAGGTGAACACGTCTTCGAGGGTGCGAGGGGGTGCAGGTGAGCACCGAAGCGGAACAGACGCGCACCCCGCGTATCCCTCCGCCCCGCCCCGCCCACCCCCCGCACACCGCGCCCCCGCCGCGCCCCACGGCACCGCCGGGCGCCGCCCCCGGATCCGGGCCGCTGGGCGATCCGGACACCCCGATCCTGGGCGTGCCGCTGCGGATCCCCCGAGCGAAACCGGGCACGAACCGGGCCCCGCACCCGGGCACGAACCGGACCGCGGACGCGCACTGGGCCGCGCCCCCGGGCGCGGGCGACGGCACGGGCATATCCCGGCCGCGCCCCGCCGGCCTCCCGCCCCGCCCCGCCGCCGCACCCTCGGCCGGCGCGCCCCCGCTCGCGCCCCAGCCCGCCGGGTTCGGCCCATGGCGCCGCCCCGGCCGCTCCGCGCCCGACAGCCCGTACGACGATGCCGCCCCGGACGGCACGGCGGGCCGCCGCACCCCCGGCAGGGTCGCGGCCGCCGCCGCGAGCCTGGTCCTCGGCCTCGGGCTGCTCAGCGGCGCGGCGGCCGGATCCTGGCTCACCGGCGACTCCGGCCCCCGGCCGGTGGCCGGTGACGGCTACCTCCGGGCGCGCGGCGCCTGGCACAGCGTCCCCGTCGACGACCTCTTCCCCCGCACCCTGCGCGGCGAAGGACCCGGTGGCGCCGAACGCACCTGGACCCGGATCGCGGTCGCCCCGGACAGCAGCTGCGGCGGCGCCTTCGACCCGCTGCTCGACAAGGCCCTCTCCCCGGTCGGCTGCGCGCGGCTGCTGCGCGCCACCTACACGGACGCCACCAGCACCGGCGTGACCACCGTCGGCCTGCTGTTCACCAAGGCCGGGCCGGAGGCCATGGGCAAGCTCGGCGAGCGGTTCGCCGACGAAGGGCTCGACGAGCGCACCGACCTGATACCCCGCCCGTACGCGGCCAAGGGCACGGCCGCCGCCGACTTCGGCGACGCCCAGCGCGCCAGTTGGCGGATCCGCGTCCTGACCGACGCCCCGGTCGTCGTCTACACCGTCTCCGGCTTCGCCGACGGCCGGAAGGTCACCGACCCCCAGCCCGCCGGCGAGGCGACCCGAAACGGCGCGACGACGGCCCCGGCCGAGGCGGGCCTCGGCCACGACGCGCGCGGTATCGCCGACGAGGTCGAGCGCGCCTTCCACCGCGCAGTGTCCAGGACGGAGGCCCCGTGACGACCCGGTGGCGACGTTGGCGGCGGCTGCGTCGCGCCGTGGGTGCGGGGCTGGCCGCGGCCGGGCTGGCGCTGCTGCCCGCCGCGCCCGTGCGGGCGGACGAGATACAGGCGCAGGAGTGGGCGCTGGACGCCATCCACGCGCGGGACGCCTGGAAGACCACCAAGGGCGCGGGCGTGACGGTCGCCGTGCTCGACACCGGCGTGGACGACAGCCACCCCGACCTCGCGGGCCAGGTCCTCACGGGCAAGGACCTGATCGGCTTCGGCGCCGGGCGCGGCGACAGCGCGTGGGCCGGGCACGGGACCGCGATGGCGGGGATCATCGCGGGCCACGGCCACGGTGCCGCGGGCGGCGACGGGGTGATGGGCGTGGCCCCCGAGGCGAAGATCCTGCCGGTGCGCGTGATCCTCGAAGAGGACGACCCGGCGCGCAAGAAGGCCCGCGCACAGCGCGGCGGGGCGCTGGCGAACGGGATCCGCTGGGCCGCCGACCACGGCGCCGATGTGATCAACCTGTCGCTGGGCGACGACAGCAAGTCCGCGCACCCGGAGCCCGCCGAGGACGCCGCCGTGCAGTACGCGCTGCGCAAGGGCGTGGTCGTGGTGGCCTCGGCGGGCAACGGCGGCGAGGAGGGCGACCGGACCTCCTACCCGGCCGCGTACCCCGGGGTGATCGCCGTGACCGCCGTGGACCGCTTCGGCTCGCGCGCCGGCTTCTCCACCCGCCGCTGGTACGCCGCGGTCTGCGGGCCCGGCGTCGACGTGGTCATTGCCGACCCCGACCGGCGCTACTACGTGGGGTGGGGGACGAGCGCCGCCGCCGCGTTCGTCTCGGGTGCGGCCGCGCTCGTCCGCGCCGCCCACCCCGAGCTGAGCCCCCGGCAGATCAGGCAGCTGCTCATCGAGACCGCCCAGGACCGCCCCTCGGGCGGCCGCAGCGACGAGCTCGGCGCGGGCCTGGTGGACCCGGCGGCGGCGATCAGGGCGGGGGCGAAGCTGAAGCCCCAGGCGCAGCGTCCGGCCGTGGGTGCCCATGCGAGCCGCTACTTCGGCTCGGGCCCGGGGCGCGCCCACGAGGACGCCGACGACGGCGGCCCGAACGAGCTGGCGCTCACCGCCGGCGCCGCCGGGGCCGGGCTGCTGGCCGCCGCGGTGGCGCTGTGGCGCGGGGTGGGGCCGCTGCGCCGCCCGGAGTTCGCCCGCCGCTGGTCCCGGAGCGGGCTCTAGGCCCCGACAAGGGGGTTCACGCCGTGGCGGCGGCGTGCACCGCGGCGCGCGCGGCGGTCTCCACGATCGTGACGCCGGTATCCATGTCCTGGTGTCCGTCGGAGAGCACGGCCACCAGATACGTGCGGCCCCCCGCCGTGACCCGGCCGATGCTGTTGACGTCCCACAGGCCGGTGGCGCTGCGCGGCAGCCAGCCGTTCTTGAGCCGGGTACCGGTCGTGTCGTCGGCGGCGGCCGAGACGCCCCAGGCCTGGTCCGCCGCTATCTGCCCCATGAGCTGCTGGATGTAGTCGCGGGACCGTTCGCTGAGCGCCGCCTTGTGGCCGAGGCCGGCATCTCCGGTCGCGAAGATCTCCCGCAGCAGCCTCAGCTGATCGGCGGCGGTGGTCCGGGTGAGCCCCCACCGCCCCGCCTGGCCGCCATGGGTCTCCGTCAGGCCCAGCCGTTTGTTGGCGGCGTCCAGGCCCGTCGCACCGCCGATCTCCTGCCACAGCGCGGTCGCCGCGTCGTTGTCGCTCTGCTGGATCATCACGGTGGCGTACGAGCGCTCCTGGGCCGTGAGCTGCCGCCCGGCGTCCTGGGCCCGCAGCAGCAGCGCGGCGAGGATGTCCACCTTGACGATGCTCGCGGTGTCGTACGCGTCCCCGCCGTACACCGCGCTCGCGGCCGAGCCGGTGTCCAGGACGGCGGCCGAGAACCGGGCGTCGGTGCCGTCCGCCACGGCGTCCAGCGCGTCGGTCAGCGCCGTGGTCAACGCGGTGGCGGACGGCGTCGCCGACGCCGTCGCCCCGCTCTTCTCCCTGCCCACGCGCTCCATGCCGCTCCCTCCGTTGGCCTGGCCACCACTCGCGGTGGCCGACGGCGAGGCGGCGGCCGAGGAGCGCGCGGCGGCGCTGCGCGGCCGGTCGTGAGCCCGGACCTGGGCGCCGACGGCGACCGCACCGATCAACAGTGCCAGTGCCGCGGCGGTCGCGTACAGAGCGGGGCGGCGGGTGGCCGGGCGGTGTGTGCCACGGTGCGCGCCGCCCCTGCCTATTCCCCCCGGAGTACCGGATTCCATGACGGGCGACGCTAAGCGGAGCAACTGCTTCCTGGTTAAGAGGCAGGTTAAGAACCCGTGAGAAATCGCTCCGGCCGCCCCCGATACCCTCGTCGGGTGGCGCTCAAGAACATTCCCGACCCTGGCTTCTCCGGCGACGACGGCTCCGCCGACCCCCGCCTGACCGCGGCGCTCGCCGCCTGGGCCGACGACCCCTCCACCGAGCCCGAGGTGCTCGGCGCGCTCACCGGGGCGCGGCTGCTGGTGCCGGTGGTCGCGGTGCTCGGCGAGGTCGAGGTGGGCCCCGACGGGCTGCGCCGGGAGAAGACCAGCGACATGGCGGTGCCCACGCTCCAGGCGCCCGACGGCCGGCGCGCCCTGCCCGCCTTCACCTCCCTGGAGACGCTGGCCCGCTGGCGCGCGGACGCCCGGCCGGTGGCCGTACCGCTGCGCCAGGCCCTGGAGGCCGCCGCCCACGAGAAGGCGGACACCGTGGTGCTCGACCTGGCCGGGCCGGTGCCGTACCAGCTGACCGGGCCCGCCCTGCTCGCCCTCGCCGAGGGCCGTACCAGCGCCGATCCGCTCGCCGACCCGGCGGTCGGGGCGGCGCTGCGCACCGTGCTGGCCGCCGAGCCCGGTGTGCTCCGCGCCCATCTGACGTCCGCCGCGGACGCGGACGGCATGCTCGCGCTCGCCCTGGAACCGGGCGCTCCCGCGCCGGAGACGGTGCGGCGGATCGCCGAAGCCCTGGCCGCCGACGAGACGCTGCGCGCCCGGCTGGTGCGCGGGCTGGACCTGGCGCTGCTGCCGCCCGGGACGCAGGTGCCGGGGGAGCCGCTGTTCAGCCGCTGAACAGGGGGCACCGCCCAGCGATAGCTGGGGGAGGGTCCACGCGATCTCCCACGGGCGAAATCGTCCGACAGGCGCGAGCAGGTGCCGACAGGCACCGACAGGCGGAATCTCCTGTTTCGTCCCACAATGCTAGGACGACAACTGGCGATCCGATCGAGGAGAGCGCCGATGGATACGAGCACGGCGGAGACGAGAACGATAGAGACGAGAACGGTCGTATCCGAATTCGTCGGAACCGCGATGCTGGTCTTCTTCGGGGTCGGTTCCCTGGTTCTCGCGGGCGACTACATCAACGCCGTCGGCATCTCGTTCGCCTTCGGCTTCACCCTGATCGCGATCGCCTACGCGTTCGGCCGGATCTCCGGCTGCCACGTCAACCCGGCGATCACCCTGGGCGTGCTGCTGGCCAAGCGCATCGACGTCCGCACGGCCGTCGAGTACTGGGTGGCGCAGCTGGTCGGCGGGATCGTGGGCGCGGCCGTGCTCTTCCTGCTGGCCAAGCAGGTGCCGAGGCTGGTGACGAGCGACGCGTTCGGCAGCAATGGCTACGGGGGCCGGTCGCCCGTGGGCATCGGCGGCGGCGGGGCCTTTCTCGCCGAAGTCCTGCTCACCTTCCTGCTGGTCTTCGTCTTCCTCACGGTGACCAGCAGGATCGCGCTGGTCGGCGTGGGGCCCCTTGCGGTGGGCGTCGCCCTCACGGCGGTCAACCTGGTCGGCATCCCGCTGACCTGGACCTCCGTGAACCCGGCGCGCAGCCTGGGCCCGGCGCTGTTCGCGGGCGGCGGGGCGCTGTCACAGCTGTGGCTGTTCCTGGTCGCGCCGCTGGTCGGCGGAGTGCTGGCGGCGGGGCTGCACATGGTCACCCACCCCGGGCACCCGGTCGCCGTGGAGGAAGAGGAAGAGGCGGCGGGGCCGCATCCGCACACGCTCTGGGGCAGACGGCCCGGCGGCAGGGGCCCCGCGGCGGGCGGGCCCGAGGCCGGCGGACCGGAGACCAAGGGGCCGGAGGCCGCGTGAGCGCACTGCCCCGGCGGCCCCGTACGACCGCGCCGCCCCGGCCGCCCGCCGGGCGTCAGCCGCTCGGCACCGGGCCACTCAGTACCGGGCCGCTCGGCGCCGGGCCGCTCGGCCACCGGGCCACTCGGCGCCCGGCCGCTCAGCGCCCGAAGACCGGCCCGGTGAACTTCTCGCCCGGCCCCTGACCCGGCTCGTCCGGCACCACCGACGCCTCGCGGAAGGCGAGCTGGAGCGACTTCAGCCCGTCGCGCAGCGGCGCGGCGTGGAAGGAGCTGATCTCCGTGGCGCTGGCCGTGACCAGCCCGGCCAGGGCGTTGATCAGCTTCCGCGCCTCGTCCAGGTCCTTGTGCCGGGGGCCCTCCTCGGCCAGCCCCAGATTGACCGCCGCCGCGCTCATCAGGTGCACCGCGACCGTCGTGATCACCTCGACCGCGGGCACATCCGCGATGTCGCGGGTCATCTGTTCGAAGTCGGGGGCGGGTGCGGGCTGCCCGGCGTTGGCGTCGCTCATGGTGCTGGAGGCTCACTTCCTGGTGGATGGTGCGACCCAGCCTAGGCGCGCGCGGTCCGGGCCCCCGCCGCGGGGCGCGGGGCCGCCCGGTGAGCATTCTCGGCCAGTCCTGGTATCGTAGGGAAACGACCGGCCGGTCACTCGTGTGCCCGGCCCGCAAGTGGAGGCTCCGGACTCCCACCTGAACCGACCCCCGGGTCGGCAGGTCATCGGTCAGGCTGCGCCCCGCGGTGATATCGCGGCGGTGCTCCCGGTCTATGAGGAGCCCCGCCTGTGTACCGTCCGGGGCGTTTCTCACGTCACGGCGCGGTGGTCCGACCAGAACAGACGTTACGCGGTCGTCCGCCAGGCGGTCGCGTGGTGCAACCGAGGAGGCCCCATCAGCGCCGAGCCCCGCATCAACGACCGGATTCGCGTCCCCGAGGTGCGACTCGTCGGTCCCAGTGGCGAGCAGGTCGGCATCGTGCCGCTTGCCAAGGCCCTGGAGCTTGCGCAGGAGTACGACCTCGACCTCGTCGAGGTGGCGGCGACCGCACGTCCGCCGGTCTGCAAGCTCATGGACTACGGAAAGTTCAAGTACGAGTCGGCCATGAAGGCCCGTGAGGCGCGCAAGAACCAGGCGCACACGGTCATCAAGGAGATGAAGCTCCGGCCGAAGATCGACCCGCACGACTATGACACCAAGAAGGGTCACGTCGTCCGGTTCCTCAAGCAGGGCGACAAGGTCAAGATCACGATCATGTTCCGTGGCCGTGAGCAGTCCCGGCCGGAACTCGGCTACCGACTGCTTCAGCGGCTGGCGGAGGACGTCCAGGACCTGGGCTTCGTCGAGTCCAACCCGAAGCAGGACGGCCGAAACATGATCATGGTTCTCGGTCCGCACAAGAAGAAGACCGAGGCGATGGCCGAGGCCCGCGAGGCGCAGGCCGCCCGCAAGGCGGAGCGTCAGCAGGGCCACAGCCCCGCGGAGGAGCCCGCCGAGGAGCCCGCCGAGGCGTGATTCGAGGCGCGAGCCTCACCCCGGGGCCGCGCGCCCCGGACACAAACCGAAACATCCCGACGCTTATCGCTGCCCTTGTGCGGCCGGCGTCCCGACGAGGAGAGAACGGCGACATGCCGAAGAACAAGACGCACAGTGGTGCCAGCAAGCGCTTCAAGCTCACCGGCTCCGGCAAGGTGATGCGCCAGCGCGCCGGTCGCCGCCACCTTCTCGAGCACAAGCCGTCCACGTTGACGCGCCGCCTGGCCGGCAAGACCGAGATGGCCCCGGCCGACGCCAAGAAGATCAAGAAGCTTCTCGGCAAGTGACGCCCCGCCCCGCTCAGGCGGGGCGCGCGTCGAGCCGACCGGGACCTATTCGTTTCCGGGCCGTGTGAGTCAGCCGCGGCCCCGTACAAGGAGTTAAACAAGTGGCACGCGTCAAGCGGGCAGTCAACGCCCACAAGAAGCGCCGGGCGATCCTCGAGCAGGCCAGCGGCTACCGGGGCCAGCGCTCCCGCCTGTACCGCAAGGCCAAGGAGCAGGTCACCCACTCCCTGGTCTACAACTACAACGACCGCAAGAAGCGCAAGGGCGACTTCCGTCAGCTGTGGATCCAGCGCATCAACGCTGCTGCCCGCGCCAACGGCATCACGTACAACCGCTTCATCCAGGGTCTGAAGGCCGCCAACATCGAGGTGGACCGCAAGATCCTGGCCGACCTGGCGGTCAACGACGCGAACGCCTTCGCCGCGCTGGTCGAGGCCGCGCAGAAGGCGCTGCCGAGCGACGTCAACGCGCCGAAGGCCGCGTAAGCGCTGCGCTGAGCTGTACTGGCTGGCCGGACCCGCAGGTGATGATCACCTGCGGGTCCGTGCGTGTCCGGGGGCGCAGAGCGAGGGTGCGGGCCGGCGGCCGGTTGTGCCCACCTGTTCCTCCCCCAGCTACCGCTGGGAGGTGCCCCCAGCGGAACGATTGCCCACCACGGAGAAAACGAGAGCACACCCCATGGCGACCCCCGAGCTGACCTCCCTTCGATCGCCGCGTGTGACCGCGGCGAGACGGCTCGCCAAGCGCAGCTTCCGCGGGAAGGAGCGCCGATTCCTCGTGGAGGGCCCGCAGGCCGTCCGTGAGGCGATGGCGCACCTCGTGGAGGTGTACGTGACCCCGGAGGCGGCCGCCCGCCACGCGGACATCGTCGACGCCGCCCGCGCCGCGGGCGCCCCCGTGCTCACCGCGACCGACGAGGTCGTCGCCGAGATGTCGGACACCGTCACCCCGCAGGGCATCGTCGGGCTGTGCCGCTTCCTGGACACGCCGTTCGAGGAGATACTGCGCGCCCGCCCCCGGCTGGTCGCGGTCCTCGCGCACGTCCGCGACCCCGGCAACGCCGGCACCGTGCTGCGCTGCGCGGACGCCGCCGGGGCGGACGCCGTGGTGCTCACCGACGCCTCCGTCGACCTGTACAACCCCAAATCGGTGCGCGCCTCCGTGGGCTCCCTGTTCCATCTGCCCGTCGCCGTCGGCGTGCCCGTCGAGCGGGCCGTGAGCGGCCTGCGGGAGGCCGCGGCGCGGGTGGTGGCCGCCGACGGGGCGGGGGAGCGGGACCTGGACACCGAGCTCGACGAGGGGGTTCTCGGCGCTCCCACCGCCTGGATCTTCGGCAACGAGGCGTGGGGGCTGCCGGAGGCTACCCGCGCACTCGCCGACGAGGTGGTGCGCGTTCCGATCCACGGCAGAGCCGAGAGCCTCAACCTCGCCACGGCCGCCGCCGTGTGCCTCTATGCCTCCGCTCGTGCGCAGCGCGCTCCCGGAGGGTGCCGCTCCGTCACATCGACCTAGTAGGGTTGCCCCCTCTGGGGGCCCAGGGTCTGTCGTCAAAGGGGGCGTCCGGCCGCGAGCGGAGGGGGTGCGGGGATGGACGTCAGGACCTCCGGCGCCAGGTCGAGTGATGCCTGTGCGCCCGGAGCGCGCCTGGAGGCGCCGTACCAGGGATATGCGCGGTGGGAGCCGGACGAGGTGACGGCGGGCCTCGGCGTGCACCCGGACGACCTGCCCGACGGCCTGGTCATCGCCGATGAGACCGGCCGGGTCACCTGCTTCAACGCCGCGGCGGCCCGGATCACCGCGACCCGCCAGGCCGACGCCCTCGGGCGCAAGCTGGAGCGCGCGCTCCCGTTAGAGGACCTGGAAGGCCGCCGCTGGTGGGCGCTGACCGATCCGTACGGGGGGCTGGCCACCCGCGTCGGCCAGCCCGAGCGGAATCTGCTGCTGCCCGGCGGCCGTGAGGTGCTGGTCTCCGCCCGGTATGTGCGCGAGCGGCCGACGGGACCGGTGCGCCGCGTCGTGGTCTCGCTGCGCGGCACCGAGGCGCGCCGGCGCACCGAGCGCAGCCACGCCGAGCTGATCGCCACCGTCGCCCATGAGCTGCGCTCCCCGCTGACCTCGGTGAAGGGGTTCACGGCGACGCTGCTGGCGAAATGGGAGCGCTTCACCGACGACCAGAAGCGGCTGATGCTGGAGACCGTCGACGCCGACGCCAACCGCGTCACCCGCCTGATCGCGGAGCTGCTCGACATATCGCGGATCGACTCCGGCCGTCTCGAGCTGCGCCGCCAGCCCGTCGACATCGCGGCCGCGGTCCGGCGCCATGTCCAGGCGCTGACCGCCGCGGGGCACTCCTCCGAGCGCTTTCTGATCAAGGTCAGGGAGCCGCTGCCCGGCCTGTGGGCCGACCCGGACAAGGTCGACCAGGTGCTGGGGAACCTGCTGGAAAACGCGGTGCGCCACGGCGAGGGAACCGTCACCATTGAGGTGGCCCCCGAGCAGGCGAAGCCCGCCGCGGAGGGCCCCGCAGTCGAAAGGACCGCCGTCACCGTGAGCGATGAGGGCCCCGGTATCCCGGAGGAGTCGATGAGCCGCGTCTTCACCCGCTTCTGGCGGGGCAGCAAGCGTGGCGGCACCGGCCTGGGCCTGTACATCGTCAAGGGCATCGTCGAGGCACACGGCGGGACGATCACCGTCGGCCGGGCCCACGGCGGCGGCGCGGAGTTCCGATTTACCCTGCCCGTGGGTACCCCGGCCTACCTGGTCTGAGGAGCCCACGGGCCCACACTCCACCCGGGGCCGGGGGCGTCCCCCGGAACAGCGCGGTCCCACGCCCCTTAGACTCGGCTTTTGGCACCTTTGGCGCACCAGTGGTCGAGGCAGGTCGCGCAGCCAGCCAATCGGAAGCACGGGAAGAGATGTCGGCACCGAATAAGTCGTACGACCCTGTCGAGGTCGAGGCATTGAAACCAGAAGAGGTCGAGCGGATGCGGGACGAGGCGCTCGCCGCCGTCGCCGCCGCGGGCGATCTCGAGGCGCTGCGCGAGGTGAAGGTCGGGCACACCGGCGACCGCTCGCCGCTGGCGCTGGCCAACCGCGAGATCGGCGCGCTGCCGCCGCACGCGAAGGCGGACGCGGGCAAGCGCGTCGGCCAGGCGCGCGGGGCGGTGAACAAGGCGCTGGCGGCCCGCCAGGCGGAGCTGGAGGCGGAGCGGGACGCCCGGGTGCTGGTCGAGGAGGCGGTGGACGTCACGCTGCCGTACGACCGGATCCCGGCCGGCGCCCGCCACCCCATCACCACGCTCTCGGAGCGCATCGAGGACGTCTTCGTGGCCATGGGCTACGAGGTCGCCGAGGGGCCCGAGGTCGAGGCGGAGTGGTTCAACTTCGACGCGCTCAACTTCCCGCCGGACCACCCGGCCCGTGAGATGCAGGACACCTTCTTCGTGCAGGGCGCGAAGGGGCAGTCGGGTGCGGAGTCCGGGGTGGTGCTGCGTACCCACACCTCGCCCGTGCAGGTCCGGTCGATGCTCGACCGGAAGCCGCCGATCTATGTGATCTGCCCCGGCCGGACGTTCCGCACCGACGAGCTGGACGCCACCCACACCCCCGTCTTCAACCAGGTCGAGCTGCTGGCCGTCGACGAGGGCCTGACCATGGCCGACCTCAAGGGCACCCTGGACCACATGGTCTCGGCGCTGTTCGGGGAGGGCATGTCCACCCGGCTGCGGCCGAACTTCTTCCCGTTCACCGAGCCGTCCGCCGAGATGGACATGCAGTGCTACGTGTGCCGGGGCGCCTCGGTCGGCAACCCCGACCGGCCCTGCCGCACCTGCTCCAGCGAGGGCTGGATCGAGCTGGGCGGCTGCGGCATGGTCAACCCGCGGGTGCTGATCGCCTGTGGCATCGACCCGGAGAAGTACAGCGGGTTCGCCTTCGGCTTCGGCATCGAGCGGATGCTGATGTTCCGGCACAACGTGGAAGACATGCGAGACATGGTCGAGGGTGATGTGCGCTTCACCCGGCCCTTCGGGATGGAGATCTGATGCGGGTCCCGCTTTCTTGGCTGCGGGAGTACGTCGACCTGCCGGCCGGTGAGACCGGCCGCGACGTGCAGGCCAAACTCGTCTCGGCCGGGCTCGAGGTCGAGACCGTCGAGCAGCTCGGCGCCGGGCTCAAGGGCCCCCTGGTCGTCGGCCGGGTGCTGGCGATCGAGACGCTGGAGGGCTTCAAGAAGCCCATCCGCTTCTGCCAGGTCGACGTCGGCCAGGCGAACGGCAGCGGCGAGCCGCAGAACGTCATCTGCGGCGCGACCAACTTCGCGGTCGGCGACAAGGTCGTCGTCTCCCTGCCCGGCGCGGTGCTGCCCGGCGGCTTCGCGATCTCGGCGCGCAAGACGTACGGCAAGGTGTCCGAGGGCATGATCTGCTCGGCCGCCGAGCTCGACATGTCCGACGACCACAAGGGCATCATCGTGCTGCCCCCGGAGCACGAGGCCGGCTCCGACGCGATCGAGCTGCTGGAGCTCGTCGACGAGGTCCTGGACATCGCCGTCACCCCGGACCGCGGCTACTGCCTGTCGCTGCGCGGCATCGCCCGCGAGGTCGCGACCGCGTACGGGCTGCCGCTGCGCGACCCGGCCCTGCTGGACGTGCCCGCGCCCAACGCGCACGGCTACCCGGTCCAGGTCGCCGACCGGATCGGCTGCGACCGCTTCACCGCGCGGACCGTCACCGGGCTCGACCCCGAGGCGCACTCCCCGATCTGGCTCCAGCGCAGGCTCCAGAAGGCCGGGATGCGGCCGGTCTCGCTCGCCGTCGACATCACCAACTACGTGATGCTGGAGCTCGGGCAGCCGCTGCACGCCTACGACCGGTCGCGCGTCAGCGGGACCATCGGGGTGCGCCGCGCCGAGCCGGGCGAGAAGTTCACCACCCTCGACGGCACCAAGCGCGTCCTGGACGCCGAGGACCTGGTGATCACCGACGACAACGGCCCGATCGGGCTCGCCGGGGTCATGGGCGGCGCCAACACCGAGATCGCCGACGCCGTGCCCGACCCCGAGACCGGCGCCGTCCGCGGCACCACCGAGGTGGTCATCGAGGCCGCGCACTTCGACGCCGTCTCCATCGCCCGCACCGCGCGCCGCCACAAGCTGTCCTCGGAGGCCTCCCGGCGCTTCGAGCGCGGCGTCGACCCCGAGGCCGCCTCGGCGGCCGCGCAGCGCACCGTCGATCTGCTGGTGCTGCTGGCAGGCGGCACCGCCGAGGCGGGCGTCACCGAGATCATCGCGCCCAGCGCGCCCCGTACGATCACCGTGCCCGCCGACCACCCGGACCGGGTCGCGGGCGTCACCTACGGCCGTGAGACCGTGGTGCGCCGGCTCCAGCAGGTCGGCTGCGACGTCTACGGCGCCGACACCCTCACCGTGACCGTCCCCAGCTGGCGGCCCGACCTGCGGGACCCCAACGACCTCGCCGAGGAGGTCATCCGGCTGGAGGGGTACGAGAACCTCCCCTCGACGCTGCCCCGGCCGCCCGCCGGCCGCGGGCTCACCGAGCGCCAGCGGCTGCACCGCAGGGTCGGCCGGGCGCTGGCCGGCGCCGGCTATGTCGAGGCCCTGAACTACCCGTTCATCGGCGACGAGGTGCTCGACCAGCTGGGTCTGGCCGCGGACGACCCGCGGCGCGACACGGTCCGCCTGGTCAACCCGCTCTCCGACGCCGAGCCTGCGCTGCGCACCACCCTGCTGCCGGGGCTGCTGGCCGCGATGCGGCGCAACGACGGCCGCGGGGCGCACGACCTCGCGCTGTTCGAGACGGGTCTGGTGTTCCGCACCACCGGCGACGAGCCGCCGGCGGCCGTCCTGCCCGTCGACCACCGTCCGTCGGACGAGGAGATCGCCGAGCTGAACGCCGCGCTGCCCAGCCAGCCGCGGCGTGCCGCGGTCGTGCTGTCCGGCGCCCGTGAGCAGGCCGGCTGGTGGGGCAAGGGCACCCCGGTGAGCTGGGCCGACGCGGTCGAGGCGGGCCGGATCGTGGCGGGTGCGGCGGGTGTGGAGCTGATCGTCCGCCAGGACCAGCAGGACCCCTGGCACCCCGGCCGGTGCGCCGCGCTGCTCGCCGTCGTCGACGGCCAGGAGATCCTCGTCGGCAACGCGGGCGAGCTGCACCCCCGGGTCACCAAGGCCCTCGGCGTGGCCGAGCGCACCTGCGCGATGGAGATCGATCTCGACCGCCTGGAGCGGGCGGCCCTGGGCCCCGTCCAGGCCCCGCATGTGTCCTCCTTCCCGGTGGCCACCCAGGACGTGGCGCTCGTCGTCGACGCGTCGGTCGCCGCGGCCGACGTGGAGGCGGCGCTGCGGGCCGGGGCGGGTGAACTCCTCGAGTCGCTGCGGCTGTTCGACGTGTTCACCGGCGAACAGCTGGGCGAGGGCAGGAAGTCCCTGGCCTACGCCCTGCGCTTCCGCGCCCCCGACCGCACGCTGACCGCCGAGGAGGCCTCGGCGGCCCGTGACGCGGCGGTCGCGGCGGCGGTCGAGCGCACCGGCGCGGCCCTGCGCGGAGCCTGATGTCGTAACGGCCCGATCTGGTGGGGGCGCATCCCGTACGCGGGGTGCGCCCCCAGCGCGTTGACGCACCGTCATCCCCCTCCCCAGCGCGATGTTCGACAACACAGCGATAGACAACTCACCCGATCAGGTGAGAATCGGAGTCCGGCTACTCATTTCGACAGGGGCTGTCGCGAGAATCGTCACGGTCGCACTGGCCCGCGCAGAACCGACCATCCGGGGTCCGGCCGACCGCCTCATTGGCCGGCGTTGGGGGGCGACATGATCGGGACATGGGAAGTCGGCGGCGCGTTCGTACGGGGAGGCCGGGTTCTGCGTGCCTTCACCCAGGTGGTGCCCTGTCTGTGGGTGCTCGGCGTCATCTGCTGGGAGCTGCTGGCCCCGCATGACACCGAGGTCGTCCCGCTCCTCGCCGCCGCGCCCGCCATCGCCTGCGCGAGCAGCGGCCGCCGCAGATGCATCCTGCTGCTCGGCGGCGCGAGCCTGCTGTTCGCCCTCGCCCCGCCGACCGCCCTGGAGCCCGACGGCGACTCGGAGGAGTCCCACGCGAGCCTGGTCAGCTGCTGCGCCATCCTCGCCGTGGTCGCCGCCAGCTATCTCACCAACGGCCGCAGGCTGCGGCTGGTCCGCGAGCTGGAGCAGATGCGAGCGGTGGCGGCCGCCGCGCAGGACGCGGTGCTGCGGCCGCTCCCGGCCAGCCTGGAGGGCATCGAGGTGGCGAGCGGCTATCTGTCGGCCAGCCGCGGCGCCGTGGTCGGCGGCGATCTGTACGAGGTGCTGGCCACGGCGCACGGCGTCCGCGTGATCATCGGGGACGCGCGCGGCCACGGCCTCGGCGCCATCAGAACCGTCGCCGCCGTCCTCGGCAGCTTCCGCGAAGCCGCCCACGACGAGTCCGAACTCGCCGACGTACTGCGCCGCCTGGACCGCGCCCTCCAGCGCCATCTGCGGGAGCGCGCCCTGGGCGAGCCCCAGGCCGGCGAGGAACCCGGGACCCCGGTCGCCGAGGAGTTCGTCACCGTGCTGCTGCTCGAGGTGGCGCCCGACGGCGAGTTGGCCGCGCTCAACTGCGGCCACCCCTGGCCGTATCTGCTGTCCGAGGACGCGGCCGGCGCGGCGCGGGTCCGCCGGCTCGACCCCGCCGAGGTGCTGCCTCCGCTCGGCCCCTTCCCGCTGCCCGACGACCTCCCCGCCGCCCGCTGCGCCCCGCTCCAGCCCGGCGACGCGCTGGTCCTGCACACCGACGGGGCCGAGGACGCGCGCGACGCACACGGGACCTTCTTCGACCTCGGCCCCGCCCTGGCCAGGGCCGCGGGCACCGGCCCCGTCGACCCGGCGGCGGTCATCGAGGGCGTGCGGTCGGCGGTGCTGCGCCACACCGGCGGCAGGCTCGCCGACGACGTCGCCCTGCTGGCGCTGCGCAACGAGACCAAGGCCGGCTGAGCCCAGAACACTTCACACCCCGTGCGAACGGACCTCCACTACGCTGGCCACACCGGGGGCATGCGGCTGGGCACGCGCATCAGGAGGGGGCCATGGAGCCCAACACACTGCTCGACTCCCTGCTCGACGAGGCCGGGATCTCCCACGCCGGGCTCGCCGCGCACATCAACGAGGCCGGCCGGGCCCGCGGCATGAGGCTGCGCTACGAGCACACCGCGGTCGCCCGCTGGCTGAAGGGCCAGCGCCCGCGCGGCCAAGTGCCCGACCTGATCTGCGAGGTGCTCGGCGGGCGGCTGCACCGCGCGCTCACCCTCGACGACATCGGCTTCGGCACCCCCGGCTCCCCGCGCGCCCCCGCCACCCCGCTGACCGGCTTCGTCGAGCGGGCCACCGCGCTGTGGCGCTCCGACGAACAGCAGCGGCCCCATGTCGTCACCGCCCCCGCGGTCACCGGCACCCCCGCCGTCATCCCGGTGTGGGAGTGGGAGAACCCGCCGGAGGACTCGGACGTCTCCCGCAGCGGCCTCACCCGCGTCAGCATGTCCGACATCGACATGCTGCGCGCCGCCCGCGCCCACTACGAGCAGCTGTACCGCAAGGCCGGCGGCGTGGCCACCAGAGCCCGCGTCGTGGGCTTCCTCAACGCCGAGGCCGCGCCGCTGCTGCGCGGCGGCTACCCCGACGCCACCGGCCGCCAGCTGCACCGGGCGACCGGCGGCCTGGTCGCCATCGCCGGCATCTGCGCCTACGACTCGGACGCCCACGGCCTGGCCCAGCGCTACTTCCACCAGGCGCTGCGGCTGGCCAAGGCGAGCGGGGACCGCGGGCTCGGCGCCTATGTCATCGCGCTGCTGGTCAACCAGTCCCTGTTCATGAAGGAGTACCGGCAGGCGGTCGCCTTCGCCGAGTCCGCGCTGCGCGCGTCCGGCTCGGACATCACCCCGGCGCTCGCCGCCGACCTGTACGCGATGCAGGCCAAGGCGTACGCGCGGCTGGGCGACGGGGCCGGGGCGCTGTCCTGCATCCGGAGCGCCGAGACCGCCGCCGACCGGATCCGCCCGGGCCAGGAGCCCGACGAGACCGGCTACGTCCAGCCCGGACTGGTCAACGTCCAGGTCGCGGAGGCGCTGCTGAGCCTCGGCGACCTCGGCGGCGCGCGGGAGAACGCCGCCGCCGCGGTCGGCACCCCCGCACACGACCGGGGCCGGGTGCACCGGCTCGCGATGCTCACCCATATCGCGCTGAGACAGGGCGACGCCGACCGGGCGGGGGCCACGGCGGTGGAAATGACCGAGCGGGCCCGCGGCATGGAGTCCCGGCGCTTACGCGACCGGCTCCGGGCGGTGCGGGAACACCTCGCCGAGAGCGGGAGCGCGGCGACTGCCGAAGCCGCCGAACTCATCGACGGGGCGCTGCGCGTGCCCCTCTGAGTCCGGTCCGCGCCCTCGTCGACAGCCTTGCCAACTGTGCGGCGGAAGGTGGCTGACAGTGCGATGGAAGAACCTGCGGGAGCGGACCGTGTACGAGAACCGGTGGTTCTCGGTGAACCTCGCCGATGTCAGACTCCCTGACGGCCGCCACCTGGACCACTATCTGATCCGGCTGCGCCCCGTGGCCGTGGCCACCGTGGTCAACACGGCCAACGAGGTGCTGCTGCTGTGGCGGCACCGCTTCATCACCGACGCCTGGGGCTGGGAGCTGGCCGCCGGGGTCGTCGAGGACGGCGAGGACATCGAGGACGCCGCGGCCCGCGAGATGGAGGAGGAGACCGGCTGGCGCCCCGGCCCGCTGCGCCATCTGCTCTCCGTCGAGCCGTCCAACGGGCTCACCGACGCGCGGCACCACATCTACTGGGCCGAGGAGGCCGCGTACGTCGGCCCTCCGGAGGACGACTTCGAATCCGACCACCGCGCCTGGGTGCCGCTCAAGGCCGTCCCGGACATGGTGGCGCGGGGCGAGGTGCCCGCCGCGAACATGGCGGCCGCGCTGCTGCTGCTCCACCACATCCGCTTCGGCTGAGGCCTCCGCTTCGGCCGGCGCATGCGCTTCGGCCGACCGCCGGCGTCGCCCCCGCCGGCGGCCTGCCGACCGCGTCCCCCCCATTCGCCGGGCGTCAGCGGCCGGCGGCCTGCCACAGCGCCAGCGCCAGCGCGCATACGCCGGTCAGCGCGGCGATGGACCGCAACGGCCAGCGCCCGTGCTCCAGATGGCGTACGCGCGCGGCCAGTTGCTCCACATCCTCCTCGGACTGTTCCCCGCGGTGGTCGAGCAGGGCGAGTTGTCCGTCGACACGGGCCAGGCTGACATCGACCCTGCGGCGGATTTCCGCGAGCTCCACGGCTAACGCGGCGTGCTCGGGCTCGGTGGTCACGGGCTGTTCCCCTTCCAAAATGCGCTTCTGTGCACTTCTCACAACCCGAGTCAACCGCTCCGCACGGTGTCGCGGGAGAGTGTGCGCAGGACAAGCACGGGTCACCGCCGCACACCCCGTGTGAAAACCGTGTGACCGAACTGTGCGGGCGGGTTGGCGGGGGGCCCGGAGTGGTCACGCTGCGTCAGTACGGGACGCTCCGGGCGAAGGCCGTGTCGGCCCCGCGGATCTCCTCGATCGGGCGCGTGTCCAGGTAGAACCACTCCGCCGTCGGGCCCGGAGTCGGCGCCGGACCCGGACCCGCGCCGGGGTCCGAGCCCGGCGGCGCCTCGGCTCCGGGCATCAGCAGCTCCACCCGCACCGAGCCCGACGCGCGCTGCTGGGCGGCGAACTCCTCGATCTGGCTGCGGCAGGCGTGATCCAGGTGGGTCACCGCGGTCAGGTCCAGGCGGATCCGCGGCTTGCCGGACGCGGCGATGGCCTCCAGCGCCTCGATCACCTGGGGGAGGCGCAGAAAGGTGGCGTTGCCGGCCATGGTGAGATGGGCCGTGTCGCCGTCGGTGTGCTCCTTGACCTGCGTGCGCGACATGCGCAGCGCGGCCAGCACCACCCCGGCCGCCAGCCCGATCAGCACGCCCTCGAGCAGCGCGGTGGCCACGATGGCGACCGTGGTGAGGGTCATGACGACGAACTCGCCGCGGTCCTGGCGCCACATCTTGGGGAACTCCTGCGGCGCGAGCAGCTTCCAGCCGCTGTGCACCAGGACGCCCGCGAGGACCGAGATCGGGATCAGGGCGAGCACATTCGGCAGGAGCAGCGCGAAGCCGAGCAGCCACAGGCCGTGCAGCGTACGGGAGACCCGGGTCTTGGCGCCCGCCTGGACGTTCGCCGAGCTGCGGGCCACGACCGCGGTCACCGGAAGCGCGCCGAGGAACCCGCACACCGTGTTCCCGACGCCCTGCGCGACCAGTTCGGAGTTGTAGCGGGTGCGCGCGCCGTCGTGCATGCGGTCGACCGCGGCGGCGGTGAACAGGCTCTCCGCCGAGGCGATGACGGTGAAGGTGAGCACCGCGCCCAGGACCGCCACGTCGGCCAGCCCCGCGAACTCCGCGGGCCCCGGCACCTGGACGGAGGCGAACAGATTGCCCACCTCCAGCGTCTTCACCTCGACGCCGGGCAGCGCGGCGACCGCGATGCCGATGGCCACCGCCACCAGCGCGGCGGGCATCCTGCCGACCGGCCCCGGCACCTTCTTCCACAGGAAGCTGAGGACGACCGTGGCGATGCCCAGCCCGGCCGCGATCGTCGTCTGCGGGTCCCGCAGGGTGTCGGCGACCAGCCCGGGGAACCCCGCGATGTTCTCCAGGGGGGTGCCCGGCGCGCGGGCGTCGGACAGCGGATACGACTGGCTGAACATCAGCGGCAGGCCGATCCCGGCGAGCATGCCCTGGACCACGGCGACCGAGATGGCCTGGAACAGCCGGCCGAGGCGGATCAGCCCCAGCACGATCTGGAGCACCCCGGAGGCCAGCACGATCACCCCGAGCATGGCCAGGCCGTGCTCCGTCACCGTCTCCAGGACCAGCGCGGTCAGCCCCGCCGCGGGCCCGCTGACCTGGAGGGCGCTGCCCCGGGCCGCCCCCACCACGAGCCCCCCGACGACGCCGGAGATGATGCCCAGCTCGGCCGGGGTGCCGGAGGCGACGGCGACGCCGATGCACAGGGGGAGGGCGACGAGGAAGACCACGAACGAGGCGGTGATCTCGGTCCCCAGGTCGATGCCGCCGGAGCGCCCGGCGCCCGAGCGGGCCTTGCCGCCCCCGCCCCCGCCCCGGGCGCCGCGCCCGGCCTGCCTCGGGGGCGGTGCGGCGGGCTGTGGCGGCGGCGCGGCGGGCGCGGTCGGGGGAGCGGCTCCGTAGAGCGGCGCGGCGGTCCCGTACGGAGGGGTGGCGGCGGCTCCGTACGGCGCCTCGGCGCCCCCGTACTCCGGGTCGGCGCTCCCGTACGTGATCGGCGGGCCCGCCGCATGGCGGCCCCGGGCGTGCCGGGGCGTGCTGTGCCCGGTCAGCACGGATGCTCCCGGAAGCGGCCGTCCTCGTCGAGCTCCCAGAGCTCGCCGGTGTCGACCTGGTAGAACCAGCCGTGCAGCCGCAGCCCGCCCTCCTCCAGCCGCCGGCGGGCCGCGGGGTAGTCCCGCAGCGCGGACAGCTGGTTGCGCACATTGAGCTGCGCCATGCCCCTCAGCGACGGGTCCTGGCAGCCGCCGGTGATCTCCGGGACCAGCCCCGGCCGGGCGAGTTCGAGCCAGGCGCTCACCCCGGGCAGCGTCGACAGATCCGCGCCGGACTCCAGCGCGCCCATGGCGCCGCAGTGGGAATGGCCGCAGACGACGACGTCCCGCACCCCGAGCACTTCCAGGGCGTATTCGATGGTGGCGGCCTCACCGGAGACCAGATGCATTCCATGCGGTGGAACTATGTTGCCCGCGTTGCGCAGCTCGAATATCTCCCCGGGGCGGGCGCCGGTGATGTGGGCCGGTATCACCCGGGAGTCCGAACAGGTAATGAACAGCGCTTCGGGGAATTGTCCTTCGGCCAGTTTCCGGTACTCGTCGCTCGCGAAATCGGCGCGGTACCGAAAAGAGCGGGCGTGTTCGACCAAGGCTTTCACGGTGCCTCCTGACAGCTGGCTGGACCAGGTGTCATGCACCGTAGGCAGGCACGTGCCAGCGGAAGGTTAAGCGAAGGCCAGCGGGGGGCCAGAACTCGTCCAAGTCCGGTTTTTGCTCGCAACATCACAAAATCCGGGCCCGCCCAATGAGCCTCTTGTAGCGTGTCGGCTCCGACCGGGGGATTCGTGTTGTCCGTATTCACGGAAGAGACAGGACCCATGACCGTACGAGCGCTGCTCATCGAGGACGACGAGACGATCGCCGAACCGCTTGCCGAAGGGCTGGCGCGCTATGGGCTGACGGTCCATCACGTAAGGACCGGCGCCGCCGGACTGGCGGGTCCTTACGACGACATCGTCCTGCTCGACCTCGGGCTGCCGGACATGGACGGCATCGACGTCTGCCGGGGCATCCGGCAGGTCTCCGACGTACCGATCATCATGCTCACCGCGCGCGGCGAGGAGGCCGACCGGGTGCTCGGCCTGGAACTCGGCGCGGACGACTACCTGGCGAAGCCCTTCTCCATCCGGGAGTTGATCGCCCGGATCCGGGCCGTGACCCGCCGCACCGGGGGGCGGGCCGAACCGCCGCCGGCCGACCGCCCCGTTGCCGCTTCCGTTTCGGCTTCCGTTCCTGCTTCCGCTTCCGTTTCAGCTCCCGAGCCACCGGCTTTCCCCGACTCCCCCCGGCCCGCCGTGGACGGCCCGCCGCCCGCCCCGCCCCTGGTCGTGGACCGGCGCACCCGGCAGGTGTGGGTGGGCGAGACGCTTCTCTCGCTCACCCCCAAGGAGTTCGAACTGCTCGCCCTGCTCACCGAGGATCCCGGTGCGGTCTACTCCCGCCAGCAGATCCTCGACCAGGTGTGGGACCCCCACTTCCACGGCCCGACCAAGACCCTCGATGTGCATATCGCGGCGCTGCGCCGCAAGCTGGGCGACCCGGCGTGGATCCAGACGCTGCGCGGGGTGGGGTTCCGGCTGGCCGTACGCACCCCTGAGCGCCGGCCGGAACCGGCGCCGTTTCCGGCGCCGGAAACCGAGTCCTGGTTCACCCCCGCCCACCACGCGTTCGAGCCCGCCCGCCCATGAGGCGCCGACTGCTGCTCAGCTATCTGAGCCTCGCCGCGCTGGTCCTGCTGTGCCTGGAGATCCCGCTGGGGTTCGTCTACAGCCGGGGCGAGCGCGAGCGCGTGGTCACCGCCGCCAAGGAGGAGGCCGACTCGGTGTCCGCGTACGCCTCGCTGTCCATCTCGGCCGGGCGCGCGGAACGCGAACTGCGCCCCCGGGTGCTCATGTGCGCCGAGCGCATCGGCGGAAAGGTGCTCGTCGTCGACGGCCTCGGCCGCCCGCTCGCCACCTCCCACGACCTGTCCGCCCAGGAGGCCCGGGAACTCGCGTCGCGTCCCGAGATCACGGCCGCGCTGGGCGGCCGGTCCACCGCCGACGTACGCACCTCCACCATCGGCGGAGTGCGGTCCCTGTCCGTCGCCGCCCCCGTCACCCACGGCGCCGAACTCCAGGGCGCCGTGCGCATCATCGTGCCCACGGAGGCGGTGTCCGCGCGCATCCACCGCATCTGGCTGCTGCTGGCCCTCGCCGGGCTCGCCGTCCTCACCGCCCTCGCCGCGGTGGCCTTCGGGCTCGCCCGCTGGATCAGCCGCCCCATCCTCCAGGTCGAACGGGCCGCCCGCCGCCTGGCCGAGGGCAGCCTGGCCACCCCCGTCCCCACCACCGAAGGACCACCCGAGATACGCAGCCTCGCCGCCACCTTCAACCAGACCGCGGCCCGTCTGGAACACCTCCTGGCCTCCCAGCGCGCGTTCGCCGGAGAGGCCTCCCACCAGCTCAAGACCCCCCTCGCCGCCCTGCGGCTGCGCCTGGACAACCTGGAGCCCGACATCGCCGGCCACGCCCGCGGCAGCCTCACCGCCGCCATGACCGAGACCGACCGGCTGGCCCGCATGGTCGAGGGACTGCTGGCGATGGCCCGTATGGAGGAGAGCGCGGGCACCCGCGAACCCGTCGGCCTGGACCGGGTGTGCGCCGAGCGGACACGCGCCTGGGCCCCGCTGTTCGAGCGGCACGGCGTCCGGCTGGTGCGGCACGGCGAGTTCGACGGTCAGGTGTTCGCGGTGCCCGGGGCCATCGAGCAGATCGTGGACAACCTGCTCTCCAACGCCCTGCGCGCCTCGCCCGTGGCCGGCACCGTCGTCCTCGAGATCCGCGCCGCCCCCGCCGACCGCCGCCACCACCGCGCACCGCGCCCCACCTGGGTCGAGCTGCACGTCATCGACCAGGGCCCCGGCATGACCGCCGAACAGCGCCACCGCGCCTTCGACCGCTTCTGGCGCGCCCCCGACGCGCCCAAGGGCGGCACGGGCCTGGGCCTCTCCCTCGTCCAGCGGCTCACCCACGCCAGCGGCGGCGACGCCGCCCTGCGCCCCGCCACCGACGGCGGCCTCGACGCGGTCGTCCGCCTCCAGGCCGCCACCCCGCCCCGCCCCTCCGCCACCCGCCCCGCGAGACCGGCCCACCGGGGCAGCCCCGAACCCGCCCACTCGTGACCGCGCGCCGCGTGGCGCGAACGCCGGGGAGTCTCCCGCCTGGAGTACTCCGCGCGCCCGTGACGTAACCGCGGGATCCCTGCGGCGTTCTCATCCCGTCCGACCGATCCACGGTCCGGGAGGCCGATATGCCCGCGGTGAACGCCGAGGTGGCGGTATTGATCGTCGGCGGTGGGCCGGTCGGGCTCACCGCCCGGGCGCTGCTGGAGCGCTGGGGTGTGCGCGCGTCGCTGGTCGAGAAACACGGCGGGCTGTCGCCCTTTCCCCGGGCCCGGCTGGTCAATGTGCGCTCGATGGAGATCTACCGCCGGCTCGGGCTCGCCGACACGATCACGGCCGACGCGTTCGCGCCCGAGTACGGCCGCATCCGCTTCCGCGACACCCTGCACGACCGCGACTTCGCCACCGCGCCGATGGCCGGGGTCAACGCCCCGGTACCCGAGAGCCCCGCGATCGGCGTGGTCACCTCGCAGGACCGGCTGGAGCCCATCCTGCTGGCCGCGGCGGACGCGCCGGTCCGGTTCGGGGTCGAGCTGATCGACCTGGCCGAGGAAGCCGAAAGCGTCGTGGCCCTGCTCGTCGACCACCGAAGCGGTGCGGAGACTCGCGTCCGCGCCCGCTACGTACTCGCCGCCGACGGCGCGAACTCCACCGCCCGGCAAGGGCTGGGCATCGACACCACCGGCCCCGGGGCGATGGGGGACTTCACCACCGTCCTGTTCGACGCCGACCTCAGCCGCTGGTGCGCCCACCAGCCCGCCGGGGTCTACTTCACGGCACACGGCATGTTCGCCCCGCTCTACCCCGAACGAGGGTGGGCCTGGTTCGCGCCCACCCCCGAAGACGCCGCGCGCGCCGACTGGTCCGGCCTCGTCCAGCGCGCCCTCGGCCCCGGCGCCCCCGTACGAGCCGAGGTGTCGCGGGTCCAGCACTGGGTGATGAACGCGTTCGTCGCCGAACGGTTCCGCCACGGCCGGACCCTGCTGACCGGCGATGCCGCACACGCGGTGCCCATCGTCGGCGGCCTGGGCATGAACACCGGCATCGCCGATGTGCACAACCTGTGCTGGAAACTGGCGGGCGTTCTCCACGGGTGGGCCGAACCGGGCCTGCTGGACACCTACGAGACGGAACGGCACCCCGTCGCCCAGCGGACGCTCCGCCGAGCAGTGGCCAACACCCGGCTCATGCTCGACGTACAGAACCGGCGCCGCGAGCAGCTCCGGACCGGCGAAGCGGCGTCGACCCGGGTGGAACTGCCCTGGTCGGACCGGTACTTCGCGCAACTCGGGCTCGTGCTCGGCACCACCTACCACTCCGGCGCCGTCCTCACCGACCACAGCGCCCCGCCCGAGCCGTCGGACCCGGGTACGGACTATGTCCCCACCGCGAGGCCGGGCCATCGCATGCCGCACCTCTGGCTCACCCCCGGCCGCTCCACGCTCGACGCCGTCGGCGAGTGGTTCACCCTGCTCACCCCCGACCCCGCCCACTGGGAGCGACACCTCACCGCGGCATGGCCGCTGCGCATCGAGCCCCTTCCCGACCAGCACGCCGACCCCTGCGACCTCGGCCCCCACGGAGCGCTGCTCATCCGCCCCGACGGCCACATCGGCGCCCGCTGGCGCGAGCGCCCACCGAACGACTCCACCCTCCACCGGGCCCTCGCCACCATCACCCGCTCGACACCGTCCTAGGCCCTGTCGTCAAAGTCTCGCCTGCCCCACGACGCCTGGCACGCACGCTCGCTGCGTTGTCGGGATCGTCCGAGTAGGCCCACTACGAGGACGACCCTCCGCCTTGCGATCGCACGCACCAGACGCCGTGGGGCCCGCCCTGCGGGCGGACGGCGCTACTTTGACGACAGGACCTAGCCTTTGCTCCACCGGGGCCCCACCGGGTACCACGCCGAAGGCAGACTCAGCCCGGTGGGCAGAGGCGATCCGCCCGACGGGACCAGGTCGCTCGGCGCCACTCCGGCCGCACCGGAGAGGTCGACGGTCCCGCCGGTGAACTCCGCGTCGCCGAAGGTGACCGTGGAGCCGCTGAACTCCGCGCCTTCGAAGACGACCGTGCCGCCGCTGAACGCGGCGTAGCCGAAGTCGACGGTGCCGCCCGAGAACACCGCGCGCGAGAAGCTGACGGCACCGCCGGAGAACTTCGCGCCGGTGAAGTCGACCTTGCCGCCGGAGAACTCCGCGCCGGAGAAGCTGACGGAAGCGTCCGAGAACTCGGCGCCGTAGAAGGCGACGGTGCCGCGGGCGAACACCGCCCTGTCGAAGCGGACCCTGCCGCCGGCGAACACCGCGTTGTAGAAGTCTCCGCCGTCGAAGGCGACGGCGGAGAAGTCGAGGTCATGGCCCTGCCAGGAGTGGGGATCCGCCCCGGCCGGAAGGCGGAGATGGTCGCAGATGAGACGGATGACCGCGTGCCGGACCTCCCGCAGGCCCAGGTACGCATGCCGGGCATCGGTGTCGTCCTTCGAGAGGTCGGCCTCCGCGAGGTACGGAAGGCGGAGATAGGCACAGAGGACGTCGATGCACGTCTGGCGCAACTCGCGGGTGGGGGCGTCGTCGGCGAGGCCCGCCAGGGCGTGAACGCCGCCGAGGCGCACGGCGGCCGATTCCGCCCCCAGCTGGGAGACGGCGGTGGTGAAGCGCTCGGTGTGCAGTCGGGTGGCCTCACGCTGGGCGCCGTCCTCGTCGACGCGCTGACGCCGATAGGACACGACCAGGGCGACCAGGGCGCCGGCACCGGCGACCGCCCCCAACGACAGTTTCACCAGGTCGAACAGCGTCTGGGAGCTGATTCGGCGCTCGGACTCGAGCCCCTGGGCTCCGATGATCCACCACCCGGCGAAGAACGCCGCGGCGGCCACGGCGATCGCGGTGGCGAAGGTCAGAGCGAGGACGGTGCCAACAGGCCATAAGCTCAGGCCGCGCCGCTCAGCCCGGCGCCGGGGCAGATGTGGTCTCACACAACAACAGGACAACATGGGCAGTGGGCCGGTGGCAACAGCCTCCGCGGAGGTTGCGCGACGAAGAAACGGGTTGCGGTCGAAGATCGTGGCGCCGATGCTTCCACCGTGAAGATGCATGACAACCAGCTGACGGTGTCGCCCGAGACGGTGCGCACATTGGTGGACCAGCAGTTCCCCGAGTGGCGGAGCCTGCCGGTCAAAAGCATCGCCGCGCCGGGTACGGTCAACGCCATTTTCCGCATCGGCGATCAGTTCACGGCTCGATTCCCGCTTGAGTCCGCGGACGTCGACGCGACGCGGCGCTGGCTGAAGTCCGAAGCGGAAGCGGCTCGCGAGCTGGTGGGCCGCACGCGTTTCCCCACGCCCGAGCCGGTCGCGCTCGGCGAACCCGGGGCGGGCTACCCGCTTCCGTGGTCGGTGCAGACGTGGCTGCCCGGGACCGTGGCCGCCGACGAGGATCCAGCCGAATCGGTGCCGTTCGCCCGCGACTTGGCCGATCTCATCGGCGACCTACGCGCGATCGACACGCGTGGCCGCACGTTCGCCGGCACGGGTCGAGGAGGCGAGCTGCGATCCCATGACGCGTGGATGGAGACCTGTTTCACGCACAGTGAGCAACTCCTGGATGTTCCCCGGCTTCGCCGCATCTGGGCAACTCTGCGTGATCTGCCGCGAGGTGCGGCTGAGGACGTCATGGCCCATGGCGATCTGATTCCCGGCAACCTGCTCGTGTCCGACGGCCGGCTCGCGGGGATTCTCGACGTCGGCGGCTTCGGCGCGGCGTGCCCTTCGCTGGATCTCGTGAGCGCGTGGCATCTGCTCGAGGCCGGGCCGCGGCAGGCGCTCCGCGACCACCTGGGTTGCGACGACCTTGAATGGGAGCGAGGCAAGGCCTGGACCTTCATCCAGGCGATGGGGTTGGTCTGGTACTACGTCGAGAGCAACCCGGCCATGAGCCGGCTGGGCCGGCGATCCCTGGAACGCATCCTGGCGGACACATCGGCGGTGTGAATCATTGAGGGCCGCTGCCCCGATCACGGGTAGCGGCCCTTGCCGATGCCTGCCGATGCCTGCCGAAGTCCGGAGAGCGCGGGTCAGGCGTACTCGTAGAAGCCCGATCCCGTCTTGCGGCCCAGCCGGCCCGCGTCGACCATGCGCAGCAGCAGCGGCGGCGGGGCGTACAGGGGCTCCTTGTACTCGCCGTACATCGAGTCGGCGATCGCCGCGATCGTGTCCAGGCCGATCAGGTCGGAGAGCTTGAGCGGGCCCATGGGGTGGGCGCAGCCGAGTTCCATGCCGTTGTCGATGTCCTCGCGGCTCGCGATGCCGGACTCGAACATGCGGATGGCGGAGAGCAGATAGGGGATCAGCAGGGCGTTGACGACGAAGCCGGAGCGGTCCTGGGCGCGGATGGCGTGTTTGCCGAGGATGTCGTGGACCAGGGCCTCGGAGCGCTTGATGGTCTGGTCACCGGTGGTGAGCGCGGGGATCAGCTCGACCAGCTGCTGGACCGGGGCCGGGTTGAAGAAGTGGATGCCGATGACCTGGTCGGGGCGTGAGGTGGCGACGGCCAGCTTGACCAGGGGGATGGAGGAGGTGTTCGAGGCCAGGATGGCGTCGGGGCGGGTCACGACCTGGTCGAGGACCTGGAAGATCTCGGTCTTGATCTGCTCGTTCTCCACGACCGCCTCGATGACGAGATCACGGTCGGAGAACTCGCCGAGGTCCGTGGTGAAGCTCAGCCGCGCCAGCGTCGCGTCGCGCTCCGCCTCGGTGATCTTGCCGCGCTCGGCGGCCTTGCCGAGGGAGTTGGTCAGCCGGGTACGGCCCAGCTCCAGGGCCTCACCAGTGGTCTCCGCGACCTTGACGTCCAGGCCGGCACGGGCGCACACCTCCGCGATGCCCGCGCCCATCTGGCCGCAGCCCACCACTCCGACGCGTTCGATGTCGGTCACCTCGTGCCCTTCCGCTGATCAGTAGGTCGTCCCAGACGTTACCTGCCGGTCGGGTCCGAGGGGTGGGCCGGGGGCCGGAACCTTGTGGTCCGGACCCCGGCCGGGGATCTCAAGTGGGCGGGCGGCGGGCCCCGTTGGGGCGGTCGGGGGCCGTGGCCGGCGGCCTCTCGGTTACGCGGAGTCGCCGCGCAGGATGCCGCGCCCGTTCGTGCTCACGTACACCCGCCCGTAGACCCGCGGGTCGCCGGTGATCGCGGCGCCGGTCCAGGCGAACTGGTGTGCGTTGTCGTTGATCCGTACCCAGCTCGCCCCGGCGTCGGTGGAGCGGAAGATCCCGCGGACGCCGCCGATCTTGGCGCTGGTGTAGAGCGTCTGGTACGTGGCGCCGGTCGCCGCCTTGCCGAAGCCGATGTTGTCGGCCTGCTGGACGCCGGACAGCTTGGTGAAGGTGGCGCCCGAGTCGGTGGAGTGCCACAGCCCGTACGTACCGCTCGCGCTGCCGCCCGCGAGCCAGATGTCGCCCTCCGCGCCCGGCAGGGCCTTGAAGCGTACGGGGCCGTCGGTGGGCAGCCCGGTGGCGGCCTTGGCGGTGAAGGTGGCGCCGCCATCGGTGCTCACATAGAACGTGCCGGACTTGAAGCCGTAGTACTTCTTCGGGTTCTTGCGGTCCGACTCGACGACCGCCCCGGCCGGGATGCCGCTGGAGGCCGTCCAGGAGTTGCCGAAGCCGGCGGTGTAGTAGACGGAGGAGGTGCCGTCGGGGCTCCAGACGAAGCCGCTGCCGTCGGCCGCCGCGGCCACGGTGCCGCCGCCGGTGACCCCGGACGGCTCGCTGCCCTGCCACCAGTTCGCGCCGTTGTCGGTCGAGAAGGCGATCCGGGGCGCGGTGTCGTTGTTGCCGACCCGCACCACCGTGTTCGGGTTGGTCTCGGCGTAGTCCAGGCTGGTGGTCGTGGTGAAGCTGGGCGAGGCGAACATCTTGGCGGGCACCGCGTCGAGGTCGGTGTGGCGGAAACCGCCGATGTCGCCCAGGGCGCTGAGCAGCGGGGCGCCGGACGGCGGGCTGGCCAGGTCGTTGACCGCGGTCTCCTCCAGGCCCCTGACCATCGGCGTGATCTTGATCTGGCCGCCGGAGTCCCAGGACGAGAGGTTCTCGGTGCCGTAGACCGTGGCGCCGGTGCCGTACATCATCCGGTTGGAGTCGAACGGGTCGATCTCCAGCGCCTCGGTCATCCAGCCCAGCTTGGGCGTGACCTCGGGCGGGGACGGGTTGGTGCCGAAGGTCAGCCAGGGCACGGACGAGACGTCCTGGGTGTAGCGGAAGGAGCGGTTGGGGTAGCTGGTGAAGTCCCAGGCGCGGGTCCAGGTCGCGCCGGAGTCGGTGGAGCGGAAGATCTGGGTGTCCGGCCACCAGGAGCTGTAGCCGGTCACCATCAGCGTGCCGGGCTTCTGCCGGTCCACCGTCAGCCCGCTGTAGCCGAAGTAGGTGTCGGCGTCCGTCATCGGGCTGATGTTCTTCCACTCGCCGGTGGCCGTGGCGTACCGCCACACCTGGCCCTTCTCCCCGTCGTACGGACCGCCCTTGTCACTGGTGGTGATGTAGAGGTAGCCGTTCTTGGAGTCGAGGACGCCCTTGTGGGAGAGGTAGCCGGTCGGCTGTCCGTCCACCCGCGACCAGGTGGCGCCGGCGTCGGTCGAGCGGTAGACGGTGTTCTGCTTGTCGGCCACGCCCACGTAGATGGTCTTGGTCGCGGTGCCCGACGAGCCCGTGCGCTCGTCGAAGGTCACCCACACCACGCCCTGGTTGTCGCTCAGATAGCCGCTGGAGTCGCTCGGGTCCTGGGCGTAGTTGCCCGAGTTGGGGAAGGCCGTCACCTTCGACCAGGTGACGCCGGAGTCGGTGGAGCGCCACAGGCCGTTGCCGCTCGGCGCGCCGAAGTACAGCACGCTGTTCTTGTTGGGGTCGACCGCCAGGCGCTCGCCCATGCCGCGGCCGGGCATATTGCCGCCGACCTTGAAGGGGAGGGTGGTGGACTGCCAGGTGGCGCCCCGGTCGGAGGAGCGCAGAATCGCACCGTTGGTCGGGTCCCAGCTGTTGGTGTACGTGCCGACGGCCGCGTACACCTTGTTCGGCTCGACCGGGTCGCTGGCCAGGCTCGACACCCCGGTCCAGCCCCAGCGGTCCCAGTCCACCCAGTCCAGCAGCGGCACCCACTGCTTGCCGGTCTGGTCCCAGCGGTACGCCCCGCCGATGTCGGTGCGGGCGTAGGCGAGGTTCTTCTCCTTGCGGTTGAAGACGATGCCGGGGACGAAGCCGCCGCCGTCGACGCGGACGTTCTTCCAGGTGGCGGCGGCCAGCCCGGCGGCGGGGCTGCTCGGGGCGCGGTCGCTCGCGGCGCGGTCGGGGTGGGCGGCGGCGGGGGCGGCGGCCGCGGTCAGCAATCCGCCGACGAGCGCCAGCGCGGCCATGAGCGCGCCGAGTGGTCTTCTCCTGCCATGAAAGCGCACGGGAACTTCCTCTCCGGGCATCCGCCGCGGGCCGCGGCGGTACGGGGGCGGGTGTCTGTGCCGGTCTGTCCGTATCCGGGTTTGGGAGCGCTCCCATATGTGCGTACCACCGATGCTAGCGGCCGGATGACCGGGCGAGAAGAGTGGAGTCAAGAGGGCGTGGCGGTGAAGAGTCGAGTGCTCCGGAAGGGTGGGAAGGATTGCCGTGTGCCCGTAAGACCCGCATCATCGGCGGGAGTTAGCCACGATCAACAGGCGAGCGAGCGAGGAGCGAGGATGGGGCAGATCACGCGCAGGGGACTGACGGTCGCGGCCGCCGGAGCGCTGGCCGCGACCGTCACGACGGGTTCGACGGCGGCGTACGGGCGTGACGGGGCGCGGAGGAGCGGCGGACAACGCACGCCGCAGTTCCGCGGGATGTGGCTGGCCACCGTCGCCAACCGGGACTGGCCCTCCAAGCCCGGCCTGACCGCCGCCGAGCAGCGCGCCGAGCTGCTCGCCTTCCTGGACACCGCGGTCGCCCGGCGGCTGAACGCGGTGGTCTTCCAGGTCCGGCCGACCGCCGACGCGCTGTGGCCCTCCCGGTACGAGCCGTGGGCCGAGTATCTGACGGGCGTCCAGGGCCGCGACCCGGGCTGGGACCCGCTGGGCACCGCCGTGCGCGAGGCCCACCGCCGGGGCCTGGAGCTGCACGCCTGGTTCAATCCGTACCGCGTCGCCAACCACACCGACCCCACCCGGCTGATCCCCACCCACCCCGCGCGGCTGCACCCGGAGTGGGTGGTGCCCTACGGCGGCAAGCTCTACTACAACCCCGGCCTGCCGGAGGTCCGCCGCTTCGTCCAGGACGCGATGCTGGACGCGGTGGCGCGCTACGACATCGACGGTGTGCACTGGGACGACTACTTCTACCCCTATCCGGTGGCGGGCCAGGTCTTCGACGACGACGCGGCGTACGAGCGCTACGGCGCGGGCTTCCCGGACCGGGCCGCCTGGCGGCGGGACAACATCGACCGGCTGGTGCGCGAGACCGCCGGGCGGATCAAGCGGCTGGACCGGCGGGTGCGGTTCGGGATCAGCCCCTTCGCCGTCTGGCGCAACCAGGCCACCGACCCGCTGGGCTCCGACACCCGGGCCGGGGTGCAGACCTACGACGACCTGTACGCGGACACCCGCACGTGGGTCCGTGAGGAGTGGATCGACTACATCGTCCCGCAGGTGTACTGGAACATCGGCTTCGCCGCCGCCGACTACGCCAAGCTGGTGCCGTGGTGGGCGGAGGTGGTGCGGGGCACCGGTGTGCACCTCTACATCGGCGAGGCGCTCTACAAGGCGGGGGACCCGGCGCAGCCCGCGCCCTGGCAGGACCCGGCGGAGCTGTCCCGGCACCTCACCTTCGACCGGGACTATCCGCAGGTGCGGGGCAACGTCTACTTCTCCGCGAAGGAAGTGGCCGCCGACCGCAACGGCGCCATGGCGCGCGTGGTCGCCGACCACTACCCGTATCGCGTGCGTCCGCCCCGCTGAGCCGTCTGGGCCTGGACTACGGTCGTCCGGGCTCTGTGTGCAGGTGACGCACGACCGAATCCGGGCCGGGGGAGACCACGCACTCGTGCCCGTCGTCCTCGAAGCGGACGCGGAACGGTGGGGTCCCGTCGTCCCCGAGCACTTCGATGATCTCCGCGGTCCGGTCGTGAATTCCGACAACCCTGCCGTGTACCAGCAGCTTGTCGCCTACGGTCGCCTCCATACGCGTGACCTCCTGTCCGGTGCCCCGGAGGGTGTTGCGGTCCCTGAGGCCAGTTTATGGCCGCTCCTCCCGGTTTGCGCCCGTCGATGCCCGCTGCGTCACGGCGATGCACACCAGGACGGCCACGGCGGCCACGGGGGCCGCCCAGGTGAGGTGTTCGCCCAGGAGGAGCACGGACCACACCAGGGTGAGCAGCGGCTGGGCCAGCTGGAGTTGGCTGGCCCTGGCCACGCCGATGGCCGCCATCCCGCGGTACCAGACCACGAGCCCCAGGAACTGGGAGCCCAGGGCCAGCCACAGCACCCCGGCGACGGCGTGCGCCCCGAGGTGCACGGGCTCGGTGGCCAGGGCGGCCGCCGCGCCCGGCACCGACAGCGGCAGACAGGCCACCAGCGCCCAGCCGATCACCTGCCAGCCCGGCATGTGAGCCGCCAGCCGGGCGCCCTCCCCGTAGCCCGCCGCGCACACCAGCAGCGCGCCGAACAGATACAGATCCCCGGCGGTTGGCGCGCCGCCGCTCTGCTGGAGCGCGAAGGCGACGATCACCGCCGCGCCGATCAGGGCCGCCACCCAGAACGCACGGGTGGGCCGGGCCCCGGTGCGCACCGCCGCGTAGGCGGCCGTGGTCAGCGGCAGCAGGCCCACGACCACGGCGGCGTGCGAGGTGGTGGAGGTCCGCAGCGCGAGGGTGGACAGCAGGGGGAAGCCGATGACGACGCCCCCGGCGACCACCAGCAGCCCGGGCCAGTGGCGCCGGGCGGGCGGCGGGACGCGCAGGGCGGCCAGCGCGCCGCCCGCGACCAGCCCGGCCAGGCCGAGCCGGCAGGCGACCAGCGACCAGGGGCCCAGGCCCTCGAGACCCCAGGCGGTGGCGGGGAAGGTCAGGGAGAACGCGGCCACGCCCAGCACGGCCAGGACGGTGCCGAGAGCGCCGGTGGTGCCGGTGGTGCCGTCCCGGCGGACGGGGGACGGGATGGGGCGGGGGCGGCCGAGCGGCGGCCGGGCGGCGGGGCGCGGCTCGGCGCCACCGCTCACCGCTATCGTCTCGCTCGCAATAGCGCTATCTTGGGCTCTCATGCAAGAGCGTAGCAGTGTCGCGGAACTGGCCGGAATCCTCCGCACGGAGCTGAACCGCTACTCTCCGGGTGAGAAGCTGCCGTCCAGCCGGGCCCTGGTGGACCGCTACCGGGTGAGCCCGGTGACCGTCTCCCGGGCGCTCGCCGCGCTGCGTGCCGAGGGGCTCGTCGTCACCCGCCCCGGCGCCGGGGCCTTCCGGGCCACCCGGCCGCGCGCGGCCGAGGCGCCGCGCCCCGGCGACACCTCCTGGCAGGAGGTGGCCCTCAGCGTCGAGACGTCCGGCGAGTCGGTCCCGCGCTCCGTCGACGCCTCCGGGGTGCTGATGACCCTGGCCGTCCCGCCGCCCGGCGCCCTCGAACTGCACGGTGGCTATCTGCACCCCTCGCTCCAGCCGGAGCGGGCGCTGGCCGCCGCCCTCGCCCGCGCCGGGCGGCGGCCCGGCGCCTGGGACCGCCCGCCGATCGACGGGCTGAGCGAGCTGCGCGCGTGGTTCGCCGCCGAGATCGGCGGCCGGGCCGGGGCCCTCGCCCCCTCCGAGGTGCTGATCACCGCGGGCGGCCAGAGCGCGCTGACCACCGCGCTGCGCGCCCTCGCGCCCCCCGGCGCGCCCGTGCTCGTGGAGTCGCCCACCTACCCCGGGGCGCTCGCCGCCGCCCGCGCCTTCGGGCTGCGGCCGGTCCCGGTCCCCGTGGACGCCGACGGGGTCCGCACCGACCTGCTCGAACAGGCGCTGCGCGCGACCGGGGCGCGCGTCTTCCTCTGCCAGCCCCTCTTCCAGAACCCGACCGGCGCGGTGCTCTCCGCCGAGCGGCGGCGCGAGGTGCTGCGGGTCGCCCGGGAAGCGGGCGCGTTCGTGGTCGAGGACGACTTCGCGCGCCGCCTCGCCCACGAGGACGCGGGGCCGCTGCCCGCGACCCTCGCCGCCGACGACCCCGACGGAGTCGTCGTCCACGTCTGCTCGCTCACCAAGGCCACGTCGGCCAGCCTGCGGGTGGGCGCGCTCGCCGCCCGCGGCCCGGCGCTGGAGCGGCTGCGCGCCATCCAGGTCGTCGACAGCTTCTTCGTGCCGCGCCCGCTCCAGGAGGCCGCGCTGGAACTCGTCGGCTCGCCCGCCTGGCCCCGCCATCTGCGCACCGTCGCCGCCGAGCTGCGCGCCCGCCGCGAGGCGCTGGCCACGGGGGTGCGGCGGGACTTCCCCGAACTCGCCCTGCGCCATGTCCCGCCCGGCGGCTTCCACCTGTGGCTGCGGCTGCCCGACGGGGCCGACGAGGCCGCGCTGACGGCCGCCGCCCTGCGCGCCGGGGTGTCCGTCGCGCCCGGCCGCCCGTACTTCTGCGCCGAGCCGCCGGCCCCGCACCTGCGGCTGGGCTTCGCCTCGGCGGCGGGCGCCGGCGAGCTGGCCGAGGGGCTGCGCCGACTGCGCCTCGCCTGCGACGAGGTGCTGGGGTGACGGCACGCAGGATCTCCCACGTGCCGAAAACCCCTCGACGCGGCCCCCTTGACCTGCGAGTCTCCCGCCATGAGTGACACGAACGGCCGGCCGGTGCCGGACGGCTACGAGATATCCAGCGATCCCGCCCGCCTCGACCCGGCCCGGATCCACCGCTGGCTGTCCACCGACGCGTACTGGTCGCTGGGCCGCACCCGCGAGAAGCAGGACCTGGCCATCGCCGGCTCGCTCAACTTCGGCGCGTACGAGACCGCTTCGGGCGCCCAGGCCGCGTACGCCCGGGTCATCACCGACCACGCCACCTTCGCCTGGCTGTGCGATGTCTACGTGGACCGGTCCGCGCGCGGGACGGGCCTCGGCACCGCGCTGGTCGCGGCCGTCCGTGACCACCTGGAGCCCTTCGGGCTGCGGCGCATCCTGCTCGCCACGTTCGACGCACACGGCGTCTACGAGAAGATCGGCTTCTCGCTCCTGGACGACCCGGAGCACTGGATGACCCTGCGCTTCCCCGGCGCCGAGGCGCCGGGGAGGTGACGCGGCCGGGCCGCGGGCAGGTCAGGGGCCGTGCTGGTCCACGGACTCCCGCGGCTCCGCTGCCTCCCGCGGCCCCTCGGCGGCCTCAGCGGCCTCGGCGAGGGCGGCCGGTTCGGCGGGCTTGCGGCGGCCGGTCAGCCGCATGGCGAGCGGCTGGGTGTAGCGGGCGGTGAGCGGGCCGAGGATCACGAGGATCAGCACATAGGCCGTGGCCAGCGGCCCCAGCTCCGGCTCGATGCCCGCCGTGACGGCGAGTCCGGCGATGACGATGGAGAACTCGCCGCGCGCCACCAGGGTGCCGCCCGCTCGCCAGCGGCCCTTGACGGAGATCCCGGCGCGCTTCGCCGCCCAGTAGCCGGTGGCGATCTTCGTACCCGCGGTGACGACGGCCAGCGCGAGGGCCGGCAGCAGCACCGGCGGAATGCTCGCCGGGTCGGTGTGCAGACCGAAGAAGACGAAGAACACGGCCGCGAACAGGTCCCGCAGCGGGCTGAGCAGGTTGTGCGTGCCCTCGGCCACCTCGCCGGACAGCGCGATGCCCACCAGGAACGCCCCGACGGCCGCCGACACCTGGAGCTGCTGGGCGATACCGGCGACCAGCAGGGTCAGGCCCAGCACCACCAGCAGCAGCTTCTCCGGGTCGTCGCTGGAGACGAAGCGCGAGATGACCCGGCCGTAGCGCACGGCCACGAACAGCACCAGACCGGCCACGCCGAGCGCGATGGCCAGGGTGACGCTCCCCGCCGCCAGGCTCACCCCCGCCAGCAGGGCGGTGATGATCGGCAGATAGACGGCCATCGCCAGGTCTTCGAGGACCAGGATGGACAGGATGACCGGTGTCTCACGGTTGCCCAGGCGCCCCAGGTCGCCCAGGACCTTGGCGATGACGCCGGACGAGGAGATCCAGGTGACCCCGGCCAGCACCACCGCGGCCACCGGGCCCCAGCCCATCAGCAGCGCCATGACGGCGCCGGGCAGGGCGTTGAGCGTGGCGTCGACCAGTCCGGCCGGGTACTGGGTCTTGAGGTTGCTGACCAGGTCACTGGCGGTGTACTCGAGCCCGAGCATGAGCAGCAGCAGGATCACGCCGATCTCGGCGCCGATCGCCACGAACTCCTCACTCGCGCCCAGCGGCAGCAGACCGCCTTCGCCGAAGGCGAGCCCGGCCAGCAGATAGAGGGGGATGGGGGAGAACTGAAGGCGTCCGGCCAGCCGGCCCAGCAGGCCCAGGCCCAGGATGACCGCCCCGAACTCGATCAGGAAAAGAGCGGAGGAATGCATCGATCACTCCCGCCCAAGTATCGTCGCGGCCGTCTCCACGCCTTCGCGGGTGCCGATCACGATCAGGGTGTCGCCGCCGGCCAGCCGGAAGTCCGGCGCCGGGGAGGGGATCGCCTCCGCGCGGCGCAGCACCGCCACGATCGAGGCGCCGGTCTCGGTCCGCATCCGCGTCTCGCCCAGCACCCGCCCGTTCCAGTGCGAGACCGACGACAGCTCGACCCGCTCGGCCACCAGGCCCAGCTCGGTCGTGGACAGCAGCGCGGGGCTGTGGTGCGACGGCATCAGCGCGCCGATGAGGGACTCCGTCTCCTTGGCCGTGAGCCGCACGGACAACGCGCACTCGTCAGGGTCGTCCTCGCGATACGCGCTCACCGTCCGCCCGCCGTCGCGATGCGCGACCACCGACATGCGCTGGTGTTCTCGCGTGGTCAGGTCGTAACGGACACCGATTCCGGGCAACGGCGTACTGCTGATCCGCGGAGCTCCCACGGCCATCCTTCCGTCGTGTGTGCCACTTGGTGGTGGACGCACGGCGGCTGGTTTTGGCCGGTGACGTCCCCCGTACACCCTATCGAACGGCAAAGACTTGGTAATGAGCGGGGCGGAAGGGGGGTGGTTGTGAGCGGAGCCGGCCGGATACCGGCGGTCGCCGGGTGAGAAGACGATCACCCCTCGGAAGGATGCGCCCGGATGGCTACGGGCCTCGATCGCGAAGGCTGACGGGCCGGCTCCGCACGCCTTCATGCTCCTGCATATGTATAGTTGTTGCAAGCTATTCGCAATAAGGCTCTAGGGTGGGTCCCGGCACGATCACTCACCGTCGAAAGCCGAAAGGGGCTCTGCCTGATGGGCACGTACTCGCTTCCCGACCTGCCGTACGACTACGCCGCGCTGGAGCCGGCCATCACCGGCCAGATCCTCGAGCTGCACCACGCCAAGCACCACGCGGCCTACGTCAAGGGCGCCAACGACACCCTGGAGCAGCTCGCCGAGGCGCGGGAGAAGGAGCAGTTCGGCGGCCTGGTCGGGCTGGAGAAGACCTTCGCGTTCAACCTGTCCGGACACGTTCTGCACTCGATCTTCTGGCAGAACCTGTCCCGGGACGGCGGCGACCGCCCCGACGGAGCGCTCGGCGACGCCATCGACGAACACCTCGGCGGCTTCGAGGCGTTCAAGAAGCAGCTCACCACCGCCACCACCACGGTCCAGGGCTCCGGCTGGGGCGTGCTCGCCTGGGAGCCGCTGGGCAAGCGCCTGATCGTCGAGCAGGTCTACGACCACCACGGCAACGTCGGCCAGGGCGCGGTCCCGCTGCTGGTGTTCGACGCCTGGGAGCACGCCTACTACCTCCAGTACAAGAACGTCCGCCCGGACTACGTCACCAAGCTCTGGGACCTCGTCAACTGGGAGGATGTGGCGGCCCGGTACGCCGCCGCCAAGGGCGTCTGAACGGGACCCCGGACGGGCGCCTCGACTCCCGGGTGTACGCGGCACGGCCGCTCGCCGAGCCCTGGCACCTGCTTCAGTCGCCGAGTCGCACCACGCGGGCGGTGGCCGTGACCCGGCCGCTGTCGCGGAACCGCAGCACGAACGGCAGTTCCTCGCCCAGCCGCAGCGGCGTGGAGACCCTGACCATCGCCTTGAGGCCGCCCGCCGACATGGTCAGCCCGGAGCGGGCGGGGACGGCCGCCGTGTCGACCATGGCCATGGACTCCGTGGCGCCCCTGCGCACCGTGCGGGAGAGCATGGCGCGGCCGGTGACCGGGGAGGTCACGGACACCAGCCGGTCGTCGGCGCCCCCGGTGTTGCGCACCCGGAAGAAGGCCACCGTGAACTCGTTGCCGGCGTACGGCAGCCAGACGCGGCCGTCGGTGATCCGGAGCCGGGCCGGTGAACCGGCCCCGCCGGTGGCGGTCCAGGCCGTCAGCCCGCCGAGGGCGACGGCGCTCGCCACCAGCGGCGCCAGCGCGCCGCGGACGGCGCCGGCCAGGCGGCGACGGGTGGGCGAAAGCAGGGGGCGCATGGTGTTCCTCATGATGGGGTGAGCCTTCGGGCGGCCGGGGCCGGGCGCGGGCCGGTGGCGTACGCGACGAGGCCGTCGGCGACGGCGAGCAGGACACCGGCCGCCATCGCCACGACGGCGCCCGACGGGTTGAGCCAACCGGCGGCGGCGGGCGCCAGGGCGACCACCTGGCAGCCCGGCACCCAGACCAGCTGGGCGCGGAGGACGTACCCGGTGCGCCGCGCGAGACGGATCGCGTCGACGACGGCCTCGACGTCCCCGCGCGGCAGCGTCATATCGGCCGCCCCGACGGCCACCGGGTCGCCGTCCCCCAGCGCGATGCCCAGGTCGGCCTCGGCCAGCGCCGCCGCGTCCTCGGCGCCCTCGCCCACCACCGCCACCCGGTGTCCCCGCTCCCGCAACTCCCGCACCAGGACGGCCTTGTCGCGCGGCCCGACACCGGAGTGCACCTCGGCGATGCCCAACCGGTCGGCGGCGGCCCGGGCCGCCTCCTCCCGCTCCCCGGTGACCAGCACCGGCCGCAGCCCGAGCCGCTTCAGATGGCGCACCGCCCGGTAATCGCCGGGCCGCCGCACGGTGTTCAGCACGACGGTGTCGACGGCGCGCAGCGCATCCAGGGACCGCGGCCGACGGACGCGAACGCCGATCCGGGCGCCGCGCAGGGCGGCGGACAGCAGCGTCGCCGGGACCGCCGCCAGCAGCGCGCAGGGGGCGGCCACCACCAGCACCGCCACGGCGGCGGCCACCGCGGCCCGTGGCTCGGCGCCCGCCCCGAGCCAGAAGCCCGGCACCGTCACGGCCACGGCCGCCACCATCGGCACCAAGGCCCGGGCCATCGCGTCGGCCGGGAGCGGAGCCGAGGCCGTACCGCGCCCGGCCCTGGCCTCCAGACAGCGCCCGGCGAGGGCACACAGCACGACCCCGGCCACCGCGTCGAGACACGGGCGTGCCGCGCCGGCTCCGGCGGTGGCCGTCGGGTCGAAGGGCAGCCGCGTCCCGGGCTCCCCGGCCCCGCCCAGGAACAGGGCGTACGCCGACCAGACGAACGACGCGACGACGGCGAGCGACACCAAAGTGTCCGAGGCGACCGTCGGCTCTCGCAGCGCGCGCCGGTGGAACGGCCAGGCGCCCCACACCGCCAGCGGCGCGGCGAGTACGAAGCACAGCCACTGCCAGTTGCGGAACTGCGCGCCCGGCACCACGGAGAGCACCAGCACGGGCAGCGCCAGCACCGCGGCGACCAGCAGCCGCCGGCGCTCCGGCTCCGCCACGTCGGCCGCCACGTCCTCAGGGCCCGGGCGCTGCGGCGGCACCGCGAGCCCGGCCGACGGCGCCACCTGCGGTGCCGCGGCGATCACCGCCCGCCACCCGGCCGCGCGGCCATGCCGTGCATCCCGCCCCCGCCGCCGCCCCCGTCCCCGTCTCCGCCCCCGCCCCCGTCCTCCGGGGCGGTCCCGGACGGGCTCGACGGGCGCATCCACGGGGCGACCGGCCCGGCCGCCGCCCCCACCGCGTAGGAGGCCGCGAACAGCAGCCCGAGCAGCACCAGGAAGCCCAGCAGCGCGGGAGGCGGCGCGAGGCGCCGCACGGCGACGCGCCCTTCGGGGGACGGGGGATGGCGGTCCGTCATCATCACTCCTGCGAGAACACACGGCCCGGTCGGCCGCCGTCATGCTGGCACGCCGGAACACCGTGCGGACGCCGTGGCACGGGGGCGGGGCGCGTGAGGTTTCTCCCGGTGCGGCGCGGGAACCAGGCGCCCGCGCCGGCCGACTACATCAGGAGGTGTTCAGACAGAAGACCCGAGCGGCTCGTCGGCGAGGTAGGGCGGCGCCGGCTCGTACTGGATGTACCGGCGGACCGCGCGCGCGTGGTCCCGGCCGTGCAGGCGGCCGACCAGCCACAACGCCATGTCGATCCCGGCCGAGACACCCTGACTGGTGACCAGGGCGCCGTCGACCACATAGCGGGCGTCGCGCACCACCGTGACCTCGCCGCGGGCCTCCAGCGCGTCCTCGAAACCGTAGTGGGTGGCCACCCGGCGACCGCGCGCCGGGCCCGCCTCGTGCAGCAGCAGCGCCCCGGTGCAGACGCCGGTGGTCCACTCGGTGTGCGCGGAGGTCTTGCGGATCCAGTCGATGACCGCCGGATTGGACACCTCGCGACGGGTGCCCATGCCCCCGGGCACCAGCAGGACGTCCAGCGGCGGATGGTCGTCAAGCGTGTGGTCCGGCAGCACCCGCATGCCCTTGTTGCAGCGGACGGCGCCGGGCCGCTCGGCGATGAGCAGCGCGGTGTCGGCGTGGTCGCGCAGCATCGACGAGGCGGTGAACACCTCCCAGGGGCCGACGAAGTCGAGCTCCTCCACTCCCTCGAACACCAGCAGTCCGTAGGTGGTCATGTGTACTCCCTCGTGGATCGGAA
Organism: Streptomyces sp. NPDC097640; assembly: GCF_040302705.1. Lineage (NCBI taxonomy): Bacteria > Bacillati > Actinomycetota > Actinomycetes > Kitasatosporales > Streptomycetaceae > Streptomyces > Streptomyces sp. NPDC097640. Next base: position 218,911 of record NZ_JBEOSB010000006.1, on the reverse strand, counting down.
ACGGTCCCGGTAGTCGGACGGGGCGACGCCGACATGGCGGTGAAAGGCGCGGCGCAGGGTCTCGGCGGTGCCGAAGCCGCAGCGCCGGGCGATGGCCTCGACGGGGTCGCCGCCCTCGACGAGCGCGCGCTGCGCCGCTTCGACCCGCACCCGCTCCACATAGACCGCGGGCGGCACGCCCAGCTCGGCGGCGAACCTTCGCTGGAGATGGCGCGTGCTCAGCCCGGCACACCCCGCCAGGTCCGCGACGGTGTGCCGGGCGCCCGGGTCGGCGTGGATCGCCGAGACCGCGGCGCCGATCGAGTCGGTGGCCGGCTGCGCCGACCACAGCCCCACGCCGAACTGGGACTGGCTGCCGGGGCGGCGCAGGAACAACACCAGCTCCCGGGCCACGGTGTGGGCCGTCTCCCGCCCCAGATCCGCCTCCACCAGGGCGAGCGCCAGATCCATCCCGGCGGTCACGCCCGCCGAGGTCCACACCTTCCCGTCCCGGACGAAGATGGGATCGCAGTCGACCCGCACCCCGGGGTGTTCCCGGGCCAGTTGCTCCGCGCGGCCCCAGTGGGTGGTGACCCGCCGCCCGTCCACGAGCCCGGCGGCGGCCAGCAGGAACACCCCGCTGCACACCGAGGCGACCCGCCGGGCGCCGGCCGCGGCCGACGCGATCCAGCCGGTCAGCGCCGGATCGTGACGGGCCCGGTCCACCCCGCGGCCGCCCGCCACCACCAGCGTGTCGATCCCGCCGGGGTCGAGATCGGCCACCCCGTGCGCCGCGTGCACCGGCAGGCCGCTGGACGACCGCACGGCGCCCGGGAGGGGCGCCACGATCCGGCAGGAGTAGCCACCCGCGAGGTGGCCGGCGTGCTGGAACACCTCCAGCGGACCGGCCAGGTCGAGCGACTGGAACCCCTCGTAGATCACGAAGACCATGTGTCGCTGGTTCACCCTTCCACCCTGCGGTCTGTCCCGGATGGCGGCAAGGACACACACCCCACACATCGCGCCACCCATTCCCACACGGCGGAACGGGCTTTCGGCAGCCGCCACCATGATCCGTGCCGCCTACCATGCCCGGATGAACTTCCGGCTCACGCTGATCGCCTCCGCCCGCAGTTCCTCCCGGCTCGCCGAGCGTTTCGATGACGACCGGCCGCTCGATCCGGCGGGCTGGCGCGAGGTCGAGCGCGTGGCGCCCTCGCTGCTTCCGCTGGCCGCCGCGGAGCTGCGCTACTGCTCTCCGTCGGCGCGCAGCCGGGAGACCGGCGACATCCTCGGATTCATGCCGCTCTCCCAAACCTCCCTGCGCGACTGCGACATGGGCAACTGGCGCGGCCGGACCCTGGAGGAGGTGAAGGAGCGCGAGCCCGAGGCGGTCGACGCCTGGCTCGCCGACCCGGGCAGCGCGCCGCACGGGGGAGAGTCGCTGTCGGCGTTCATCAACCGCGTGGGCAGATGGCTGGACAACCGGCCCGCCGGATTCGACGACCCGATGCTCGCCGTCGCCGACGCGGGTGTGATCCGCGCCGCGGTGACCCACGCGATGAAGGCGCCGCCGCACTGCTACTGGAACGTCGATGTGCTCCCGCTGTCCACCGTCACGCTGATCGGCGGGGCCGGGCGGTGGCGGCTGTGCGTGGACCGCGAAGCGCAGTTGTAAGGCCCGCCCAGCGGTCTGCACAGCGGTCCACACAGCGGTCTACACAGCGGAAACGCAGCGGTTACGGAATGTCGCCATCGGTCGCGTACGTTCGAGGGGACGTGTCCTCGACGACGAGGGAAGCCACCCCGCCCGACCGCCCGGAGGACACCGTTGCGCACCCCGCACACCTCGCCCGCACTGCCCCGCTGGCTCACCCACCCGCTGCCCGGCGCTCGCGGGCTGCGCGGGCCCGTGCCCTGGGCGGCGGTGGCGCGCGGCGCGCTCGGCGTGGGGCCCGTGCTGGCGGCCGGAGTGGCCGCGGGGCAGACCTCCGCCGGGGTGACCGCGGGCCTCGGCGCGATGTTCGCGCACATCAACGACCGGCCCGCCACCCGCGCCACCCGCCTGGTGCGCATCGGCCTGCCCGCCCTGGCCGGGGCCGTCGGCATGCTCACCGGGGCATGGCTGGGCACGCTGGGGCTCGGCACCTGGATCGCGCTCGCACTCGCGGCGGTCGGCCTGGTGTCCGGAGCGATCAGCGCGATCGGGCCGGTGTGCTCCTCGGCCGGGGTCCAGCTGATGGTGGTGTGCGTGGTCGGCGCGGGCATGCCCGCCCCCGAATCCCCGCCCGCCCGGGCCGGGCTGCTGCTCGCGGGCGCCGCGTGGGTGCTGGCCATGGCGTGGCTGCTGCCGCTGCTCGCCCAATTTCGGGGCTCGGTTCTCCCCCAGCTACCGCTGGGAGGTGCCCCCAGGGGCGCCACAGCCCCTGTCGACGGTCGCCCCGCGGCGGGCCTGCCCGACGAGCGGGTCGCGGTGGCCGCCGTCTACGACGCGCTCGCCGACCTGATGGCGGCGGTCGGCACCGAGCGCGGCCAGGCGGGCCGGCGCCGGCTGACCGCCGCGTACGACGCCGCCTACGAATCGCTCTACGCACACCGTGTCCCGCTCCACCGCCCCGACGCCGGCCGGCGCCGGCTGCGCGATCTGCTGGCGGTGGCCGGGGCGTTGAGCGAGACGGCGGTGACCCTGCTGTGGGAGGGCGAGCCGCTGCCCGCCCGGGTGGCGCGGACCCCCGCGCTGCTGGCCCGCTCGGTGCGCACCGGCCGGCCGCCGGGCCCGCTCCCCGCGCCCGCGCCGCACACCGCCGGCGGCCTCGCCGCGCACCGCGCGGTGCTGCTGGCCGCCCGTGTCTTCGACGGCGAACCGGCCCCGGCGGTCGGCGCGGTCGGCCCCGGCCCCCGGCAGCGGCTGCGCCGGGCGCTCGGCCCGGCGGGCCGGGAGTACGCGGCCCGGGTGGCGCTGTGCGTGGGCGTCGCCACCGCGCTGGCCCGGTCGCTGCCGGGCGAACACTGGTACTGGCTCCCCGCCACCGCCGCCTTCCTGGTCAAGCCGGACATGGGCCCGCTGGTGTCGCGGGCCGTGAGCCGCGCGTTCGGCACCGCCGTCGGCGTGGCCGTCTTCGGCGGGCTCGCCGCGCTGCTCGGCCCGCTCGCGGGGGCGGACGGGGTGTGGCCGGTGGCCGTCGCCGCGGTGTGCTCGGCGCTGATCCCGGTGTCCGTACGCCACTTCGCGCTCCAGACGGCGGTGCTCACGCCACTGCTGCTGTCCCTGGTGTACCTCGGCGGCGACCGCGGCGCGGGGTACGCGCGGCTCACGGACACGCTGCTGGCCTGCGCGGTGGTGCTGGCGGCGGGCGCGCTGCCCGGCCTCGGCGGCCCGCGCGCCCAGGTGTCCGTACGACTGTCGCTCGCGGTCCGCGCCACCCGCGACCACCTGGACCGGGTGCTGGACGCCGACGCGCCGTACGCGGTACGGCTGCGGCTGCGCCGCGAGGCGTACCGCGCGCTGGCGGACGCCCGGCGCGCGGTGGAGGTGGCGGGCGCCGAACACCCGCCGTTCGGGCGCGACCTGGCGGCGTGGGCCCCGGTGGTGGCGGCGCTCGAGGAGATCGTGGACGCGACGACGGCGTGCGGGGTCCGGCTGGACCACGGCGCGCCGCGCCCGGAGCCGGCCCTCGCGGACGGGCTGCGGGCCGCCCTGTCGGACCTGGCCGACGCGGTCGCCGCCCGTCGCCCGCCGGCCGATCTCCCGCTGCCCGCCGGACCGTCGGTGACCGTCCCCCAGCCACCGCTGGGCGGCGTCCCCTGCGCGACCCTCGCCGATGTCACCGCGGGCCTGCACCGCGCCAGGCAGCTCGCCGGTTCACGCCAGTGACCTGAGTCGGAGATTCTTTGGCAGATCCAGCGTTGCCGCTCATTGGCGCCAGTCGTCACCAGCTGCGGTTGTGCTGCGGAGCGCCGCTTGCGGAACTACCGGAGAACTTCTGACTCAGGACACTCGGCCCTGTCTCCCCGATCCCTGCGGGCCCGCGACGCCTGGCACGCGCCCAAGGCTACCGCTGGCGGGCGTACCTCCCAGCGGTAGCCGGGGGCGTCACCGTCACAGAGATCGGGGAGACAGGGCTCAGGCCGTGTCCGCGAAGTGCCGGGTCCGGGACGGCCGGACATGGCCTAACCGGCCGGCGGCCGCCATTCCCCGGTGGTGGCGAACCGCTCGACGACGCCCGCGTACGGCGCCGGGTCGAGCCCCCGGGCGCGTACCCACTCCGGGTCCAGGTGGGTGTTCCGGTACGGCTCGGCGTGGTCGCCGACGAGGCCGACCACGCTGCCCCGCGCGCCCGACTCGCGCATCCGCGCCACCAGGTGGCATACGCCCCACAGCCCGGTCCCGGCCGCCGGGCCGGCCGGGACGGCGGCCGTGTCGTGCAGCCATCGCAGGGCGGCCAGGGACGCGGCGTCCGGAACCGGGATCACCAGGTCGATCACGGTGGGCAGGAACCCGGGTTCGGTGCGGGGGCGGCCGATGCCGGGGATCCGGGAGGGCATGCCGGTGGCGTAGTCGTGGCAGCCGCTCGCCCACGCCGGGAAGTAGGCGGAGTTCTCCGGGTCCACCACGGCCAGCCGGGTCGGATGGCCGTGGTGGCGCAGATGGCGTCCGATCGAGGCCGAGGTGGCGCCGGTGCCGGCGCCGGTGACGATCCACGCGGGCACCGGGTACGGCTCCTCGCGCAGCTGCGTGAAGATCTCGTCCGCGATCGTCGGTTCGCGGCTCGCGGCCAGGGCCGGTTCGGCGTCGGTGAAGTGGTCGAGGAAGTGTCCGCCGAGCCGCTCGGCCACCGCGCGGGCCTCCTCCTGCACCGCGGCCGGCGGCTGTTCTGCCACCTGCCACCGCCCGCCCTGCCGCTCGACGCGGGCCAGGGTGTCCGCCGGGGTCTTCGCCGGTACGACGGCGAGGAACGGCAGATCCAGCAGCCGCGCGAAGTGGGCTCCCGCGACGGCGACCGCGCCGCCGGTGGCGGCGACCACCGTGGTGTCCGCGGTGATCCGGCCGGTCTCGATCGCCTCGTGGAACATGGCCCGCACCAGGCGGTGTTTCACGCTGCCGGTGGGGTGTGCGGACTCGTCCTTGAGATAGACCCGGACGTCCCGCAGCGCGGGCAGCGGAAGCGGCCGGAACGGGGTCGGGCCGTGAGCGCGGCCCTCCGCGCGGAGGCGCCGGATCGCGTCCGCCGCCCAGGCGTTGGGGTGGTCCGAGGTCATGGGCCCCGACCCTACCCAGGGCCGCAGCCCGGCGCCCCGGCCCGGAGGAGGCCGACGGCTCCCGGCCGTCCCGGATGCCCGCCGACACCCTCCGTGGCCGGACTACGGCGCGGGAGTGAACACGAGCGAGGTGTTGTGGCCGCCGAATCCGAAGGAGTTGCTGAGCGCGGCGGTCGGCGACGCTCCGCGCCGGGGCGCTCCCGTGACGACGTCGAGCTTCACCTGCGGGTCGAGGGCGTCGACGTTCTGGGTCGCGGGGATCACCCCGTCGCGCACCGCGAGGATCGCGGCGAGCGCGCCGACCGCCCCCGCAGCCCCGAAGAGGTGGCCGGTCATGGACTTGGTCGCGGTCACGGACGGGTGGATGCCGATCGCCTCGGCGATCGACTCGGCCTCGACGAGGTCGCCCATCGGTGTGGAGGTGGCGTGGGCGTGGATGAGCTCGATCGCGAGCGGGGTCAGCTTCGCGGAGGCCAGCGCCATGCGCATGGCGCGGACTTGACCCTCCGGGTGCGCGGCGGTGATGTGGTGGGCGTCCGAGGTGACCCCGGCCCCGGCGAGCGTCGCGTGGGTGCGGGCCGCCCGGGCGGCGGCGAACTCGGCGCGCTCCAGGACGACCACGGCAGCGCCCTCGCCGATGACGAAGCCGTCGCGGTCGACGTCGAAGGGCCGGGACGCCCGCTCGGGCTCGTCGTTGCGCGTGGAGTGGGCTCGGGCCTGGGCGAACCCGGCCAGCACCAGCGGGTTGACGCAGGCCTCGGTGCCGCCCGCGACGACCACGTCGGCGCGGCCGAGGCGGATCAGGTCTAAGCCCATGGCGATCGCCTCGGCCCCCGAGGCGCAGGCGCTGACCGGGGCGTGGGCGCCGCCGCGCGCGCCGAGTTCGATGCTGACCAGGGCGGCGGGACCGTTCGCCATCAGCATCGGGACGGAGTGCGGGGACATCCGCCGCATCCCGGTGGACTCCATGATGTCGCTCTGGCGGAGCATGGTCAGCGTGCCCCCGGTGCCCGTGCCGATGGCCACGGCCAGCCGCTCCGGCTCGACATCGGGGGCGCCCGCGTCGGCCCAGGCCTCGCGGGCGGCGATCAGCGCGATCTGCTGGCAGCGGTCCATGCGCCGGGCCTGCACCCGGTCCAGGACCTCGGTCGGCTCGACCGCCAGCTGGCCCGCGATCCGCACGGGGGCGTCGGTCGCCCACGCCTCCTCGATTCGGCGGATCCCGGATCTCCCGCTCAGCATCCCGGACCAGGTCGAGGCCACATCGCCGCCGAGCGGTGTGGTGGCCCCGAGACCGGTGACCACCACCTGTTCGGTGTCAGCGCTCATCGAAATCTACCCCCGTGTAGTGGACACACGACTCCCGCGTGGAAGTTCGCGGGAGGAGATCACTTGTCGGCCACTCTGTCAGGGGGCTCACGGCCGGGCAGATGGCGCAATCCCAGCAGGCCGGGGTCCGGGTTTTGTAGGGCTCCGCTATTGGTTGTCGCCACGGTGACCGGGGGCCCACGGAGCGCACATGGCGGGGGCCGAGGGGGAGCGCGCCCGGCGGGCCGCGGAGAAGCGCGCGGGGACGGGGGCACACAAGCCGCCGCCCCGGCCGGAACGGTGTCCGGCCGGGGCGGCGGCGAGAGGCAGAGGAGGCGGGAGGAAAGACCGCCGCGTCAGCCGAGGGTGGCGAGGGCCTGGTTGAAGGTCGCCGACGGACGCATCACGGCGGCGGCCTTGGCCGGGTCGGGCTGGTAGTAGCCGCCTATCTCGGCCGGCTCGCCCTGGACGGCGATCAGCTCGTCGACGATCGTCTGCTCCTGGGCGGCGAGCGTCTCGGCGAGCGGGCCGAAGGCCTTGGCCAGGCCCGCGTCGTCGGTCTGCCCGGCCAGCTCCTGCGCCCAGTACAGCGACAGGAAGAAGTGGCTGCCGCGGTTGTCGATGCCACCGACCCGGCGGCTGGGCGACTTGTCCTCGTTGAGGAAGGTGGCCGTGGCCCGGTCGAGGGTGTCGGCGAGCACCTGGGCGCGCGCGTTGCCGGTGGTCTTCGCGTACTGCTCGAGGGACGGCACCAGCGCGAAGAACTCGCCCAGCGAGTCCCAGCGCAGGTAGTTCTCCTTGACCAGCTGCTGGACGTGCTTCGGCGCGGAGCCGCCCGCGCCCGTCTCGAAGAGGCCGCCGCCCGCCATCAGCGGGACGACCGACAGCATCTTGGCGCTGGTGCCCAGCTCCAGGATCGGGAACAGGTCGGTCAGGTAGTCGCGCAGCACGTTGCCGGTGACCGAGATGGCGTTCTCGCCGCGGCGGATCCGCTCCAGGGAGAACGTGATCGCGTCGACCGGGGCCTTGATCTCGATCTGAAGGCCCTCGGTGTCGTGCTCCGGCAGGTACGCCTTGACCTTCTCGATCAGCTGGGCGTCGTGGGCGCGGTTCTCGTCGAGCCAGAAGACGGCCGGGTCGCCGGTGGCGCGGGCGCGGGTGACGGCGAGCTTGACCCAGTCGCGGATCGGCAGGTCCTTGGTCTGGCACATGCGGAAGATGTCACCGGCGCCGACGACCTGCTCCAGGACCACGGTGCCGGCCTCGTCGAGGACGCGGACGGTGCCCGTGACGGGGATCTCGAAGGTCTTGTCGTGGCTGCCGTACTCCTCGGCCTTCTGCGCCATCAGGCCGACGTTCGGGACCGAGCCCATGGTGGCGGGGTCCAGGGCGCCGTTGGCCCGGCAGTCGTCGAGGACGGCCTGGTAGATGCCGGCGTAGCTGCTGTCGGGCAGGACGGCGAGGGTGTCGTGCTCCTGGCCGTCGGGGCCCCACATGTGGCCCGAGGTGCGGATCATGGCCGGCATGGAGGCGTCGACGATCACGTCGGAGGGGACGTGCAGGTTGGTGATGCCGCGGTCGGAGTCGACCATCGCCATCCGGGGGCCCTCGGCCAGCTCGGCCTCGAAGGACTCCTTGATCCGGGTGCCCTCGGGCAGCGACTCCACGCCCTTGAGGATGCCGCCGAGCCCGTCGTTGGGGGTCAGACCGGCGGCCGCGAACACCTCGCCGTACTCGGCGAAGGTCTTCGGGAAGAAGGCCCGCACCGCGTGGCCGAAGACGATCGGGTCGGAGACCTTCATCATCGTGGCCTTGAGGTGCAGCGAGAACAGCACGTCCTCGGCCTTGGCCCGGGCCACCTGGGCGGTCAGGAACTCGCGCAGCGCGGCCACGCGCATCACGGACGCGTCCACGACCTCGCCGGCCAGCACGGGTACGGACTCGCGCAGCACGGTGGTCGAGCCGTCGTCGCCCGCCAGCTCGATGCGCAGCGAGCCGGCCTCGGCGACCACCGCGGACTTCTCGGTGGCGCGGAAGTCGTCGACGCCCATGGTGGCGACGTTGGTCTTCGACTCGGCGGTCCAGGCGCCCATGCGGTGCGGGTGCGTCTTGGCGTAGTTCTTGACCGACGCGGGGGCGCGGCGGTCGGAGTTGCCCTCGCGCAGCACCGGGTTGACGGCGGAGCCCTTGACCTTGTCGTAGCGGGCGCGGATCTCGCGCTCCTCGTCGGTCTTCGGGTCGTCCGGGTAGTCCGGCAGCGTGTAGCCCTGCTGCTGGAGCTCGGCGACCGCGGCCTTCAGCTGCGGGATCGAGGCCGAGATGTTCGGCAGCTTGATGATGTTGGCCTCGGGCGTCTTGGCCAGCTCACCGAGCTCGGCGAGGGCGTCGGGGATCCGCAGGCCCTCCTCCAGGTACTCGGGGAAGACGGCGATGATGCGCCCGGCCAGCGAGATGTCACGGGTCTCCACAGCGACCCCGGCCGTCGACGCGTACGCCTGGACCACCGGCAAGAACGAATACGTCGCCAGGGCCGGGGCCTCGTCGGTGTGCGTATAGATGATGGTCGAGTCAGTCACCGGGTGCTCCGCTCCACGTCTGCAACATTGCTCGACATCAAGATATCTCGTTGCCGGCCCCCTCTCGAAAGGGCCCGACCCCCTCTGGGCGCGTAACACGCGTCACCCCCGCCGTGTCACCGCCTCCGGCTGTCCGAAACACTCATTGCATAAAGCTTCGGTCGACCGTATAGTCATGCCATCGACAGGGAGGTTGTTTCGATGGCGATACGTGCGGCGGTGGCCGGAGCGAGCGGATACGCGGGCGGCGAGGTGCTGCGCCTGCTGCTCGCCCACCCCCAGGTGGAGATCGGCGCCCTGACCGGCAACTCCAACGCCGGCCAGCGCCTCGGGGCCCTCCAGCCGCACCTTCCGCCGCTCGCCGACCGGATCCTGGAGCCGACCGGCCCCGAGGCGCTCACCGGGCACGACGTGGTGTTCCTCGCACTGCCCCACGGCCAGTCCGCCGCCGTCGCGGAACAGCTGGGCGACGAGGTCCTGATCATCGACTGCGGGGCCGACTTCCGGCTCGAGGACGCGGGGGACTGGGAGCGGTTCTACGGCTCGCCCCACGCGGGCACCTGGCCCTACGGCCTCCCCGAGCTGCCCGGGGCCCGCGACGCGCTGGAGGGGTCCAAGCGCGTCGCGGTCCCAGGCTGCTACCCCACCTCCGTCTCCCTCGCGCTGTTCCCGGCGTACGCGGCGGGGCTCGTCGAGCCCGAGGCCGTGATCGTCGCCGCCTCCGGCACCTCGGGAGCGGGCAAGGCGCCCAAGCCGCACCTGCTGGGCAGCGAGGTCATGGGCGCCATGAGCCCGTACGGCGTGGGCGGCGGCCACCGGCACACCCCCGAGATGATCCAGAACCTGTCGGCGGCGGCGGGGGAGCCGGTCTCGGTCTCCTTCACCCCCACCCTCGCCCCCATGCCCCGCGGCATCCTCGCCACGTGCAGCGCCAAGGCCAGGCCCGGGGTGACGGCCGAGGCGGTGCGGGCCGCCTACGAGAAGGCGTTCCAGGACGAGCCGTTCGTCCACCTCCTCCCCGAGGGACAGTGGCCGTCCACCGCCTCCGTGTACGGATCGAACACCGCGCTGATCCAGGTCGCCCTCGACGCGGCGGCCGGCCGGGTCATCGCCATCAGCGCCATCGACAACCTCACCAAGGGCACCGCGGGCGGCGCGGTCCAGAGCATGAACGTCGCGCTCGGCCTCCCGGAGGAGCTGGGGCTCCCCACCACCGGAATCGCGCCATAAGCCCGACCGGAACGAGTCGCGCGGCCGACGCCGCACCCCACGAAACCGGCCCCCTCCCGAGCGGGGCGAACAAGGAGTCACAGTGAGCGTTACGGCAGCCAAGGGGTTCACCGCCTCCGGTGTCGCAGCGGGCATCAAGGAGAACGGCAACCCCGACCTGGCCCTCGTCGTCAACAACGGGCCGCGCCTGGCCGCCGCCGGCGTGTTCACCTCCAACCGCGTCAAGGCCGCCCCCGTCCTGTGGTCCGAGCAGGTGCTGAAGGGCGGCGCGGTGAGCGCGGTCGTCCTCAACTCCGGCGGCGCCAACGCCTGCACCGGCCCGCTCGGCTTCCAGGACACCCACGCCACCGCCGAGAAGGTGGCGGAGGTCCTCGGACACAGCGCCGGTGAGGTCGCCGTCGCCTCCACCGGGCTCATCGGCATCCGGCTGCCCATGGACAAGCTGCTCCCGGGCGTGGAGAAGGCGGCCGCCGAGCTGACCGCCCACGGCGGCGAGAAGGCCGCCATCGCCATCAAGACCACCGACACCGTGCACAAGACCGCCGTGGCGGAGGGCGCCGGCGGCTGGGTCGTCGGCGGCATGGCCAAGGGCGCGGGCATGCTGGCCCCCGGCCTCGCCACCATGCTCGTCGTGCTCACCACCGACGCCGACGTCGAGGCCCAGGACCTGGACGCGGCGCTGCGCGCGGCCACCCGCACCACCTTCGACCGGGTCGACTCCGACGGCTGCATGTCCACCAACGACACCGTGCTGCTGCTCGCCTCCGGCGCGTCCGGAGTCACCCCCGCCGCCGACGAGTTCGCCGAGGCGGTCCGCACGGTCTGCGCCGACCTGGCGCGCCAGCTGATCGGCGACGCCGAGGGCGCCTCCAAGGACATCCGCATCGAGGTGGTGGGCGCCGCCACCGAGGACGACGCCGTGGAGGTGGGCCGCTCGATCGCCCGCAACAACCTCCTCAAGTGCGCCATCCACGGCGAGGACCCCAACTGGGGCCGGGTGCTCTCCGCGATCGGCACCACCTCCGCCGCCTTCGACCCGGACCAGCTCAACGTCGCCATCAACGACGTGTGGGTGTGCAAGAACGGCTCCGTCGGCGAGGACCGGGAGCTGGTCGACATGCGCTACCGCGAGGTCCGGATCACCGCCGACCTGGCCGCGGGCACCGAATCCGCCGTCATCTGGGCCAACGACCTGACCGCCGACTACGTCCACGAGAACAGCGCCTACTCCTCATGAGCCAGCCGACCGCCCGTAAACACACCGCCCTGCCCAAGGCGCGCATCCTCATCGAGGCGCTGCCCTGGCTGACCCGCCACCACGGCAAGACCGTCGTCATCAAGTTCGGCGGAAACGCCATGGTCGACGAGGAGTTGAAGGCCGCCTTCGCCCAGGACGTGGTCTTTCTGCGCCACGCCGGACTGCGCCCCGTCGTGGTGCACGGCGGCGGCCCGCAGATCAGCGCCCAGCTCGACCGGCACGGCCTGGTCAGCGAGTTCAAGGCGGGGCTCCGGGTCACCACCGACGAGGCCATGGACGTCGTACGGATGGTGCTGGCCGGCCAGGTCCAGCGCGAGCTGGTCGGGCTGCTCAACCGCCATGGGCCGCTCGCCGTCGGCATGACCGGCGAGGACGCCCATCTGATGTCCGCCACCAAACACTTCGCCGAGATCGACGGCGAGCGCGTGGACATCGGCCGGGTCGGCCGGATCACCGAGATCGACACCGGCGCCGTCCAGGCCCTGCTGGACGACGGCCGCATCCCGGTCGTCTCCTCCATCGCCCGCAGCGCCGATGACGGCCACGTCTACAACGTCAACGCCGACACCGCCGCGGCCGCGCTCGCCGCCGCGCTGGGCGCCGAGACGCTGATGGTCCTCACCGACGTCGAGGGCCTGTACGCGGACTGGCCCAACAGCGACGAGGTGATCAGCAGGCTCACCGCGAGCGAGCTGGAGAAGCTGCTGCCCGACCTGGCCAGCGGCATGGTGCCCAAGATGGAGGGCTGTCTGTACGCCGTGCGCAACGGCGTCACCACCGCGCGCGTCATCGACGGGCGGGTCCAGCACTCCATCCTGCTGGAGATCTTCACCGACGAGGGCATCGGCACGATGGTCCTGCCTGACCCGGACAACGACAGCAACAAGAACGAGGGGGCGGACCGGTGAGCAACGAGAAGCTGACACAGCGCTGGCAGGGCGCGCTGATGGACAACTACGGCACGCCCCGCGTCCCGCTCACCCACGGCGAGGGCGCCAAGGTCTGGGACGCCGACGGCAAGCAGTACGTCGACTTCGTCGGCGGCATCGCCGTCAACGCCCTCGGCCACGCCCACCCCGCCGTCGTACGGGCCGTGTCCGGCCAGATCGCCACCCTCGGCCATGTCTCCAACCTGTTCATCGCCGAGCCCCCGGTGGCGCTGGCCGAGCGGCTGCTCCAGCTCTTCGACCGCCCCGGGCGGGTCTACTTCTCCAACTCCGGCGCGGAGGCCGTCGAGGCGGTCTTCAAGATCGGGCGGCGCACCGGCCGTACGCACATGGTGGCCACCACCGGCGGCTTCCACGGCCGCACCATGGGCGCCCTCGCGCTGACCGGCCAGCCCGCCAAGCAGGACCCGTTCCTGCCGCTGCCCGGCGAGGTCACCCATGTCCCGTACGGGGACGTGGACGCGCTGCGCGCGGCCGTCACCACCGACACCGCGCTGTTCATCGTGGAGCCGATCCAGGGTGAGAACGGCGTCGTGGCGCCCCCGGCGGGGTATCTCGCGGCGGCCCGCGAGATCACCCGGGCCACCGGCACCCTGCTGGTCGTCGACGAGATCCAGACGGGAATCGGCCGCACCGGCCACTGGTTCGAATGCCAGGCGCAGGGCGTCGAGCCCGATGTGGTGACCCTCGCCAAGGGTCTTGGCGGCGGCCTGCCCATCGGCGCCACCGTGGCCTTCGGGCCCGCCGCCGAGCTGCTGACCCCAGGTCAGCACGGATCGACCTTCGGCGGAAACCCGGTGGCGTGCGCCGCCGCGCTGGCCGTGCTCGACACCCTCGCGGCCGATGGTGTCCTCGATCAGGTCAAGCGGACCGGTGAGCGGCTGCGTGACGGGATCGAGTCCCTCGGCCACGCGTTGATCGACCATGTCCGCGGCTCCGGCCTGCTGCTGGGTATCGTGCTGACAGAGTCCCTCGCGCCGCAGGTGCAGCAGGCGGCTCAGGACGCGGGACTCCTGGTCAACGCGGTCGCGCCGGACGTGGTCCGGCTCGCCCCGCCGCTCGTCATCGGCGACGAGGAGGTGGATGCGTTCCTCCGGGCCTTCCCCACCGCCCTGGACGCCGCCCAGGGGAGACACGGGCACTGACGGATCCGGAGACTGACGAGACGATGACCGAGGCGCAGCACACCGAGGCGCAGGGCACCGGCAACCACAACAATGGTGGCCCGGCCGTGCCGCAGACCCGCACTGCCCGGCACCGCCGGATCGTGGACATCCTGAACCGGCAGCCGGTCCGCTCCCAGAGCCAGCTCGCGAAGCTCCTCGCCGACGACGGGCTCTCCGTCACCCAGGCGACGCTCTCCCGCGACCTGGACGAACTGGGCGCGGTGAAGATCCGCAACACCGGCGGCGAGCTGATCTACGCCGTCCCGGCCGAGGGCGGCGACCGCACGCCCCGGGCCCCGCTCGGCGAGTCGGCGAGCGAGGCCCGGATGGCGCGGCTGGCGGCCGAGTTGCTGATCTCGGCGGAGGCGTCCGCCAACCTGGTGGTACTGCGCACCCCGCCCGGCGCCGCCCAGTTCCTGGCCTCGGCCATCGACTCGGCGGAGCTGCACGCCATCCTGGGCACCATCGCGGGCGATGACACGGTGCTGCTGATCAGCCGCGAGTCGACAGGCGGCCAGGCGTTGGCCGACCACCTGCTCCGGCTGGCCCAGAAGGAGCGCTAGACCTTCCGCCGCGGGTCGTCACAGGATCTGGATGGCGGCGACCCTCGGCGGGCGGTTCGGGAAGGTGATGTCGTGCCAGCGCTCGATCTTCACCGAGTCGCCGTTGACGTCGTAATAGATCAGGTCGTTGTTGCCCGTGTAGATACGGTCGACCCACCATGCGCCGAAGTCGGTCTTGCCGGCGTTCGCGTAGCAGTCGACGCTCTCGCGGCCGTCGAGGTGCGACCAGATCTTCAAGAAGTTCTCGCCGCCGACGCATTGGACGTGGTCGATGGCGAAGGCGGTGCCGCTCGACACGGTGACAGTGGACGCGGCTGCCGCGGCGAGCACCACGGCGATGGAACAGACGGCCCGCTTGGTTTTCGAGATCACAGATTCCCCTTCAGGCGAAGGCCGGCACCCGTCCGGCCGTGACACTCCGAATGCGAACCGCAGGATCGAAGCAGCGCTCGATCGAGCATCACTCGATCGTGGCGCTCACAGCCCGCCGCCCCGGCCTGGGCAGCGTGTCCAGCTCCGCGGCCAGCCTCCCGTCGGCGGCTAGGACCTGTCCGGCGGATCTTGGCGCCTGTGGCGGGCTCGCCCCCACCCCGTCCCTTCCCGGCGCCAGTCGATATGCGGCTCCGCCGCGCGGGGCTCTGCCCCAGACCCGGGGTCCAGGGGCAAAGCCCATGGTTGCGGGAAGGGGCGGGTAGGGGAAAAGATCCGTCGGACCCCCCTAGCGCTTCTCCGGCGGCGGGGCCGTGGAGCCGCGGACGACCAGGCGGGTGGGGACGCGGACGCGCGGCGGGCGTTCGCCCGTGTGCGGAGCCTCCCGCACCAGCCGGCACGCCGCCGCTCCCGCCTCCTGGAGCGGGACGTGCAGCGCGGTGGTGCCCGGCTGGGTCATCCCGATGACGGTGAGGTCGTCGGACGCCGCGAGGCTGATGTCCTCGGGCACCCGCAGCCCCGCCCCGCGCAACCCCATGAGCAGCCCGAGCAGTACGTAGCTGCTGTACGCCATGACCGCGGTGACCCGCTCCGCCCGCCGCACCAGGTGCTCGGCCGCCGCGAGGCCGGCGTCGACCTGGGGCGGTACGGGGTCCAGCACGGTCAGCTCGCCGCCGCCGTCCTCGACCGCCTTGCGGGCGGCCCTGGTGCGCTGCCGGTCCATCCATGAGCCGGGCGGGCCGCCGAGGTAGGCGATGTGCCGGTGGCCGAGGCCGAGCAGATGCGCCATCAGCTCCCGCACCCCGCCCGGAGTGTCCACCACCACCCCGGGCAGCCCCGGGGTGGTGCGGTCGACCGTCACCACCGGCAGCCGCTCGGCGAGTTCGTGCAGCGTCGCGTCGCCGCTGACCGGGGCGACGAGGACGAGCCCGTCGACCCGCGAGCCCAACTGCGCCGCCAGCTCGCGCTCGCGCTCCTCGGAGCGGTCGGACACCCCGAGGAGGACGTTTCCGCCCGTCTCGGCCAGTGACTCCTGGACGCCGGTGACGATGGGCGGGAAGAACGGGTTGGCGAGGGTGGGGACGATGACGCCGACCAGCCCGGTGTGGCCGGTGGTCAGGGCCCGCGCGGTGGCGTTGAGCGTGAATCCCATCTCGGCGGCCGCCTTGGCGACCCGCTCCCGGGTCTCCGCCGCCACCATGTCGGGCCTGCTCAGAGCGCGGGACGCGGTGGACGTGGACACCCCCGCGGCGCGTGCGACATCTGCCAGCCGAACCATCCGCGCCTGCCTTCTGTTGTCCGTTGCCGGTTACATGTTCTTAACCGGCAGTTGTTGACGGGCTCACCGGCTCCAGCGTAGCTTGCCTGCAACCGGTTGCCGCAACCGGTTGCAGACGACGTATCAGTAACATCTAGGAGGGTCCGGCTCGTGTCACGCAGAGCGGCTTCTGGCCTCTTGCTCCTGCCGGGCGTGGCACTTCTCGCCTTCGGCTTCCTCTACCCCTTCGGCATCACCCTGTTCGCGCCGCCCGCCGCCGAGAACCCCGATGTCCTCGGCAAGCTCGGCGGCATGCTCGGCGACGGATACGTGCTGGAGGTCGCGGCCCGCACCGTCCGGGTCGCCGCCCTGACCACGGCCATCTGTCTGCTGCTCGGCTTCCCGGTGGCGTATCTGATCGCCCGGGCGCCCCGGCGCCGCCAGGGGCTGCTGCTGGCCCTCGCGGTGTTCCCGCTGCTGCTCAGCACCGTCGTACGGACCTTCTCCTGGCTGGTCATCCTGGGCCGCAACGGACTGATCAGCGACCTGCTGACCGCCCTCGGCCTCGCCGACGGCGGCACCCAGCTGCTCTACACCGAGTTCGCCCTGATCGCCGGGCTCACCCAGCTCTTCACCCCGATCATGATCCTGACCTCGTACAGCTCGCTCTCGCACATCGACGTCAAGCTGGAGGAGGCCGCCCGCGGCCTCGGGGCGAGCCCCGGCCGGGCCTTCCGCCGCGTGGTGCTGCCGATCGCGCTGCCCGGTGTGCTGGTCGGCGCGATGCTGGTGTTCGCCGGCGCGGTCACCGCGTTCACCACCCCGCTGCTGCTGGGCGGCACCCGTAACCGCACGCTGGCCACCCTCCTGTACGACTACGCCAACGTGAAGCTCGACTGGGGCGCGGCCAGCGCGGTGGCCCTGATCATGACCGCGCTGGTGCTGATCGCGGGCTGGATCTCCGGCCGGCTGTCGAAGGTGGGTGCCGTCTGATGCGCGGACGTCCGCTGCTGACCGCCGTGGCCGCGCTGGCCCTGGTCTTTCTCCTCGGGCCCATCCTGCTGGTGGTGGCCATCGCCTTCTCCTCCGGCGACACCGTGGAGTTCCCCCCGCCCGGCCTGTCGGGCAAGTGGTTCACCAAGGCGCTGGCGTACCAGCCCTTCCAGGACGCGCTGGCCACCAGCGCGATGGTGGCGGCCGGGGCCACGCTGCTCGCGCTGCTCGTCGGCATCCCCGCCGCGCTGGCGATCCAGCGGCGGCGGTTCCGCGGCCGCAAGGCGGCCGAGGCGCTGTTCCTGTCCCCGGCGATCGTCCCCGAGCTGGTCCTGGGCTTCGCGCTGTTCCAGCAGCTGATGGTCACCCTGCGGATCACCGCCCTCGGGGCGCTGCTGATCGGCCACACCGTGCTGCTGCTGCCGTACGCGGTGCGGGTGACCGGTGCCTCGCTCGCCATGGCCGACCCCGCGCTGGAGGAGGCGGGGCGGGGGCTCGGCGCGGGCCCGCTGCGGACCTTCTTCCACATCACCCTGCCGGTGATGACGCCCGGGATCGTCTCCGCGGCCGTGCTGTCCTTCCTCACCTCCTTCAACAACGTGCCGCTGTCGCTGCTGCTCAACGGCCCCGGCGTGACCACCCTCCCGGTCCAGATGCTCAATTACGTCGAGTTCTCCTTCGACCCGGTCGTCGCGGCGGTGTCCACGCTGCTGCTCGCGGCCACGGTGGTCGTCGCCCTGGTGACCGAGCGGCTCGTCGGCTTCAACAAGGTCTTCGGCAAGTAGGGATGCGCCCATGACAACGACGACGCCAGTGGTCCAGCTCCAGTCCATCAGCCGGGAGTTCTCGGGCTCGGTGGCGGTCGACTCCATCGATCTGACGGTGCGCCGCGGGGAGTTCACCGCGCTGCTCGGCCCCAGCGGCTGCGGCAAGACCACCACCCTGCGGATGATCGCCGGTTTTCTGCCGCCCACCAGCGGCACGATCCTGCTCGACGGCAAGGACGCCACCACCCTGCCGCCCGAGCGCCGGAACATCGGCATGGTGTTCCAGTCGTACGCGCTCTTCCCCCATCTGACCGTCGAGAAGAACGTCGCCTTCGGCCTGCGGATGCGCGGTGTGCCCAGCGCCGAGATCCGCACCCGCGTGGCCGAGGTCCTCGACCTGGTCGGCCTGGCCCACCTGGCCGGGCGCAAGCCCAAGCAGCTGTCCGGCGGCCAGCAGCAGCGGGTCGCGCTGGCCCGCGCGGTGGCCATCCGCCCCTCGGTGCTGCTGCTCGACGAACCGCTGTCCAACCTGGACGCGCGGCTGCGGGTCCAGATGCGCCAGGAGCTGCTGCGGGTCCAGCGCGAGACCGGGCTGACCGCCATCCTGGTCACCCACGACCAGGAAGAAGCGCTCGAACTCGCCGACAACATGGTGATCCTCGACCGCGGCCGGATCGTCCAGCAGGGCCCGCCGCGCGAGGTGTTCCGGGCGCCCGCCACCCGCTTCGTCGCCGAGTTCCTCGGCTACGAGAACTTCCTCGACCTCCCCGGGCGCGGCCCGGTCACCATCCGGCCCGAGCACATCGGCGTCCTCGGCCCGGACGCCGAGCCGCCCGCGGGCGGCGAGGTGGTCGAGGCGACCGTCACCGCGGTCCGCTTCCGCGGCACCGACTTCGCGGTCACCGCCGCCGTCGGAGACCGCGTTCTGCACGCCGTCACCACCGACGAGACGCTGCGCGCGGGCGCGTCGGTCCGGCTCCATCTGCCCCTGGGGCAGGCCATCCCTCTGCCCGGCGACGACGGCGCCGCTCGGCTCGGCAAGAACCCTCGTCAGGAGTGTCCCGCATGATCCGCACCGCCAGACTCACCACCGGCGCCCTGGCCGCGTCCCTGATCGCCTTCACCCTCTCCGGCTGCGCGGAGAGCGCCGGGGCCGACCCGAAGAAGCTGACGGTGAGCACCTTCGGCTTCGGGGCCGACCGCTTCGAGGAGACGGTGATCAAGCCGTTCGAGAAGAAGACCGGGATCGATGTCACCCTGGAGACGGGGGCCAACGCCGACCGGCTGACCAAGCTGAAGGTCAACAAGAACGACCCCACCGTGGACGTCGTGATGATCTCCGACCTCTTCGCCGCCATGGGCCAGAAGCAGGGCCTCTTCGACAAGGTCGACGCCAAGAAGGTCCCCAACATGGCGAAGATCTACGACTTCGCCAAGAGCCAGGACGGCTACGGCCCCGCCTACACCTACCAGCTGCTCGGGATGCTCTACCGCACCGACAAGGTCAAGCAGCCGCCCACGCTGGAGAGCCTGTGGGACGCGAAGTACAAGGGCAAGGTCGCCGTCCCCGACCTGTCCACCAGCGCCGGCGTCCCGTTCCTCCAGGCCGCCTCCGCGACGTACGGCTCGGGCCCCAAGGACACCGACACCGGCTTCAAGAAGCTCTCCGACCTCAAGCCGAACGTGCTGAAGTTCTTCAACCGCTCCACCGAGCTGGTCAGCCTCCTCGACCGCGGCGAGGTCGAGATGGCCCCCGGCCTCGACCTGTTCGCCGTGGACCCGGCCAAGGCCGGCAAGCCCATCGGCTGGGTGCCGTTCGACAAGGGCCGCTACGTCGCCGCCAACACCGCCCAGATCGTCAAGGGCGCCAAGAACAAGGCGGGCGCCGAGAAGTTCCTCGACTACCTGCTGTCCGCCGACGTCCAGGAGAAGGCGGCCGCCTCCTTCAGTGACAAGCCGGTCAACAAGGACGCCAAGGTCCCCGCCGCCATCACCAAGGTGTCCGGCGAGGCCGCGAGCGACCCGGCCGCCGCCGGGTTCACCTCGCCCGACCTGGCCTACTCCGTCGAGCACAACGACGCGTGGGTGGACCGCTTCCAGCGTGAGGTCTCCGGATGAGCCGGACCCCCAGGCGGGTCGTGATCGACTGCGACCCGGGCATCGACGACGCCATCGCCCTCTTCCTGGCGTACGCGTCGCCGGAGCTCGAGGTCGCGGGCGTGACCACGGTCGCGGGCAACGTCGGCCTCGACCAGGTGGTCGACAACGCCCTGCGGCTGTGCGACCTGATCGGCGGGCCCGCCGCGGCCACCCCCGTGCTCCGCGGCCACGCCGGGCCGCTGGCCCGGGTGCCGCGCCACCCCGACGAGCCGGTCCACGGCGCGTACGGCCTCGGCGGAGTCGAACTCCCCGCGGCCGCCCGCGCCGCCCACCCCGGCCACGCCGTGGACTGGATGGCCGAGCAGCTGCGCGGGGCGGGCCCGGGGGAGATCACCCTCATCGCCACCGCGCCGCTCACCAATGTCGCCGCGCTGCTGCACACCCACCCCGACACCCGCGGACTGCTGCGGGAGATCGTGGTCATGGGCGGCGCGGCGTTCGCCCCGGGCAACACCACCCCCGCCGCCGAGTTCAACTTCCACGCCGACCCGGAGGCCGCCCGCTACGTCACCGAGTCCGGCGTCCCGCTGCGCGTCGTCGGCCTCGACGTCACCCGCAAGGCCCTCACCCCGCTCGCCGACGCCGACGCACTCGTCGCCGACGGCGCGCCCGTCACCACGGCGGCCGGGCAGATGCTGCGCCACCTCATCGACCGCTACGCCCGCCGCCACCAGGTGCGCGCCTGCGCCGTGCACGACGCGCTCGCCGTGGCCGCCGCCGTCCGCCCGGAGCTGCTGGAGTGGACGGAGGCGTGGGTGACCGTCGAGTGCGCGGGCGAGTTCACCCGCGGCGCCCTGGTGGCCGATGTGCACGGGCGCACCGGCCTTCCGCCCAACGCGCGCGTGGCGACCGGCGTGGACGCGGAGGCGTTCCGCGCCTTCCTGATGTCCCGGCTGCGCGGCCGTTACGGCGCGGACACCACCCCCGCGCCGTAACGGCCGCACCCCTCACCAACCCCCCAGAGCAGGAAGCGAGCAGGAGACCCCATGCCGATGCCAAGCCGCTGCGACCTCCTCATCCGTGGCGCCGGCGTCTTCTCGGTGCACACCGGCGAGATCCTGCCGGCCGACGTGGTGGTGACCGGCGACCTCATCCGCGCCGTCACCGCCCCGGGTGTACGGATCGAGGCCGAGCGCGTCCTGGACGCCGACGGGCTGATCGTCGCGCCCGGCTACATCGACGCCCATATGCACATCGAGAGCTCGCTGCTCACCCCCGCCGAGTTCGCCCGGATCACCCTGCCCCGGGGCACCACCACGGTGCTCGCCGATCCGCACGAGATCGTCAACGTCGCGGGGCGCGAGGCCATGGCCTGGATGATCGAGCAGGGCCGCGGGGCCGAGCAGACCATGCTGTGGGCCGTGCCCTCCTGCGTGCCCGCGCTGGAGGGCTTCGAGACCGCGGGCTCCTCGCTGACCGCCGAGGACATCGCCGAGATGCTCGACTGGGACGGGGTGACCACCCTCGGCGAGGTGATGGACTACCGCGCCGTGGTCGCGGGCTCCCCGCGGATGCGCTCGATCGTCGACGCGGCCCGGCGCAAGGGCGTCCGCCTGGACGGCCACTGCCCCAACCTCACCGGCGACGACCTCGGCGAATACCTGTGGGCCGGCATCGACTCCGACCACACCAAGAACACCCCCGAGGTCGCGGTCGAGAAGGCGCGGCTCGGCATGCTGCTGATGCTCCAGGAGAAGTGCCTGAGCGCCGAACTGGTGCGCCGCCTCCACGAGCTCCCCGTGCTGCCCGACTTCTGCCTGGTCACCGACGACCTGGCGGCCGACGCCATCCTCGACCGCGGACACCTCGACCACATCGCCCGCGTCGCGCTCGACGCCGGGATGAGCCCGGCCACCGTACTGCGCGCCCTGACCCTGCACCCGGCCCGCCGCCTGGGCCTGGACGACCGGGGCGTGGTCGCCCCCGGCAAGCGGGCGGACCTGGTCCTGCTGCGCGCACTCGACGACCCGACACCGGTGACGGTGGTCTGCGGGGGCCGCGTCGTGGCCGGGGACGACACCGCCGGGCCGGCGCCCGACAACCCCTTCGCCGACTCCGTCCGCCTCGCCCCGCTGGAGGAGGCCGACTGCGTGTGGCGCGCCGACCTCCCCGACGGGGACCACACCTTCCGGGCGCTGCGGGTCAACCCCGTCGACACCTTCACCGAGCCGGCCGAGGTCGTGCTGCCCGTACGGGACGGGGTCGTGCACTGGGAGGGCAGGACGGCCGTGCTCGCGGTGTACGAACGCCACCACGGCACCGGCCGCCGGACGATGGCCCCCGTCGTGGGGTTCGATCTCGCGGAGGGCGCCACCGCCACCACCTACGCGCACGACAGCCACAACCTCACCGTGGTGGCCACCGACGCGGGCGCGCTGCGCCGGGCGGCCAACCGCGTCATCGCCTCGGGCGGCGGGATCTGCGTGGCGGTGGCCGGGCGGCCGGACGTCCATCTGCCGCTGCCCGTGGGCGGCGTGATGTCCGCCGCGCCCGCGCCCGAGGTCGCGGCCGGCGCGGGCGCCGTACGGGAGGCGCTGCACGGGTGGGGCTGGCTCCACCGCAACGCCTTCATGAGCGTGTCCACCATGACCCTCCCGGTGTCGCCGCAGATCAAGCTGACGGACCTGGGTCTGGTGCGGGTGGTCGACCGGGCCTGGGAGGACCCGGTCGTCGCCTGACCCCCGCCGTCAGCCCTCCGCGCGGCGCGAGCGGTGGGACATCCAGGCGGCGACCAGCGCGCCCGAGATGTTGTGCCAGACGGAGAAGATGGCGGCCGGGAGCGCGGCCAGCGGGCTGAAGTGCGCGGACGCCAGGGACGCCGCGAGCCCGGAGTTCTGCATGCCGACCTCGAAGGCCATGGCCCGCCCGGCGGGTTCGCCGAGGCGGGCGGCCCGGCCCGCGGCGTAGCCGAGCGCGAGCCCGAGGCCGTTGTGCAGCACCACGGCCAACAGCACCAGCCCGGCCGCCGACTTGATGGCGTCCGCGCTGGCCGCCACCACGACCGCCACGATCACCGCGATGGTGGCGGCCGACAGCCAGGGGAGCAGGCCCAGCACACGCCCGATGTAACGCCCCGCCACCAGCCGTACGACGAGGCCGCCGAGGACCGGAAGCAGCACCGTCTTGAGGATGTCGGTGACCATCGACCCGGCGTCCACCGGCAGATACTCCCCGGCCAGCAGCAGCGTCAGCGGCGGGGTGACCAGCGGGGCGAGCACCGTGGAGACGGTCGCCACCGAGACGGACAGCGCCACGTCGCCGCGCGCCAGGTACGTCACCACATTCGAGGCCGTACCGCTCGGGGCGCAGCCGACGAGGATCACACCGGCCGCCAACTGCGGTGACAGACCGAGGGCATGGGCGATGAGCCACCCCAGGCCCGGCATGATCACATAGTGCGCCACCAGGCCCAGCGCCACGGCCCACGGCCGTTTGACGACGCCGGAGAAGTCCTGCGTGGTCATGGTCAGACCCATGCAGAACATGATCGTTCCCAGCAGGTAGGGCACGTTCGGCGCCCAGCCGCTGAAGGTGCCGGGCGTCGCCAGGCCCGCCGCGCCCGCGGCGAGGACCAGAACGGGGAAGACGGTGACGGCCCGTCTGGCCGCCCGGTCGGCGGTGGCGGACTGCGTCGGTGTCGGCGGTGCTGTGGCGTCCGCCCTGCGGCTCGTGTCTTCTGATCGCACCGCGTGATGGAACGCCCTCGACGGGGTGTCACGCAAGACCGTCTCGTTATGTGGTCCCTACACCGATCGCCCGGGGTCCGCGCGGGGCGGCCGGAACACCGCTACACGAACATCGCCGCGTCGTATCGCGCGAACCCGCTCGTCTGCCAGGTCGCGCCGTCCGCCGTGACCGCGAACGCCGCCGCGTCCGGAAGCCGCTGGAGCCAGGGCCTGGCCCGCTCGGCGCCCATCGCGCAGGCCGCGGTGGCCCAGGCGTCCGCGTCCGCCAGGCTCCGGCACACCACGGTGACCGAGGCGAGCGGCTCCGCGGGAGGCGCGCCGGTGTACGGGTCCAGGATGTGGCAGCCGCGCTCGGCCGGGCCCGAGGTCGCCACGGCCAGCTCGTCGCGCGCCTCCACCACGGCGACCAGCTCCCCGGGGCGCAGCGGGTCGGCGATGCCCACCCGCCACGGCCCCCCGTGCGTCTGGATGTCCCCACCGCCGTTGACGCACACCGACCCGGCCCCCGCCGAGGCCAGCATCTGGGCGGCCCGCTCCACCGCCCAGCCCTTGACCAGGCCGGTCGGATCCACCCGGCCGGCGTGGCGGCTGGAGAACCAGCCGTCGCTGAGCCGCTCGGCCTCCTCGCACAGCCGCAGCACGTCCCGTACGTCCGCGTCGCACTGCGACACGTCGAGCTCGCCGCGGTGCAGCCGGCTGATCTGGCTGTCGGGGCGCCAGGTGGAGAACAGCTCGTCGACCCGGTGCAGCCAGGCCGCGGCCCCGTCCAGCGCGGCCCGCACCCGGGGCCGGGCGGCGTCGGCCACCTCACGGACGTCGAGGGAGAAGACCGTGCCCATGGTCTCCTCGACATGCAGCATGCGCCGCGGCTCGCCGTCCATCACAGACCGGCCTTGTCCAGCGCGCTCTGGAGGGACTTCCGGTAGCCCTCGCTGGTGTAGGTGGCGCCGGAGACGGTGTCGATCTTCGCGCTCTGGGCGGTCACCGCCGCCTGGTTCAGCTTGGGCACCGAATCGGCCGCGATCTGCTCGCTCTGGGGGCCGGAGTCGGGGGTCTTGACGGCCGTGGCGGCGGTGATCTTCCCGCCGCTGACGGTGACGCTCACCTGGACCGGGCCGTACTGGGTGTTGGCCTCGTCGCCGGTGACCGTCTGCGCGCCGCCGCCACCGCCACCGCCACCGCCACCGCCGCCCCGGCTGTCTCCGCCCCTGCTGTCTCCGCCGGGCGCCGGCGGCGCGGTGGCGGGCACCTGCCCGGCGTTCTGCGAGCCGGCCGCGGCGACCGGCTCGGAGGCCGGCTGCTTCAGGGCCAGCAGCAGCACGACCCCGGAGACGGTGGCCGCGGTGCCCAGGATGATCCGGCGCAGCGGATGCTTCCTCTTCATGACTCCGCCTCCCTACATTTCGAAGGACTCGTGGTGGATACGGCGATCGGGCACCCCGGCCTCGCGCAGCGCCGCGTAGGCGTGCTCGGCCAGGCCGGGGGGCCCGCACAGAAAGACGTCGTGCCGGTCGATGTCGGGCAGCACCGAGCGCAGCCGTTCGGAGGTGATCTCGGGGCGGGCGCCGTCCGGCCCGTTCACGGCGTACAGCAGCCGGGCCCCGCGCGCCTCGGCGATCCGCTGGAGCTCGTCCCACAGCGCCAGGTCCTCCATGCTGCGGGCCCGGTAGAGGAGCGTGATGTCGCTGCCGCGGCCGGGCAGCGTCTCGAACAGCGCCCGCAGCGGGGTGATCCCGGCCCCGCCCGCGATCATCAGCACCTTGCTGCGGCTGCGCCGCCCGGTGGTCATCGCCCCGTACGGCCCCTCGGCCCACACCCGCGTGCCCGGCTCCAGCGTGGCGAGCGCCGTGCTGTGCCCGCCCACCGCCTTGACCGTGATCCGCATGCGCTCCTGCTGCGGGGGCGCGGACAGCGAGTAGGGGTGCGAGCCCCAGCGCAGCCGCGGCGCCAGGAACCGCCAGCGGAAGAACTGCCCCGGCTCCGCGCCCAGCCGGTCCAGATCCCGGCCGCCGATCACCACCGAGACCATGCCGGGCGCCTCGGGCACCACCGCTAACACGCGCATCCGGTGGCGCAGGTTCAGTCCCACCGGGACCAGCACCCGGAACCACACCATGGCGAGGGTGACGCTGCCGTACAGCACGTACCAGGCGATGCGCGCCACCTCGTCGGCGACGAACTCCGCGCCGGCGGCCAGCTGGTGCCAGAAGGCCAGGAACACGCCCGCGTAGGTCATCAGGTGCAGGTAGTACCAGGCCTCGTACGGCATCCGGCGGCGCACCACCCCCGCCGAGATCAGGCCGACCAGCAGCAGAAGCCCGGTGCCGACCGTGGCCTTGATCATGTCCGGGTACTCGGTCACCACCGTCACGGTCTGGTCGACGACGCTCGTCCGCGCCTGGACCGCGTACCCCCAGATGATCAGCCCGATATGGGCGATGATCAGGCACAGCGTGTACCGGCCGGCCACGGCGTGCCACCGCGCGACCCGGTCCGACCCCACGCGCCGCTCCAGCGCCGGAACCCGCGCCATCAGCAGCACGACCAGCGCGATGGAGTACCCGCTGAGCAGCCCGGTCAGCCGACCCCCGCCGACCAGCCACTCCGCGTTGCCGACCACGTTCGGGGTGTTCTGCCACCACAGCGTGACCACCGCCGCGGCCCCCGCCCAGCTGAGCAGGATCAGCGGCACCGCGGGGGAGCGGCGGGGACGGATGCGCCGCATCACCCCCGGCCGGTCGGTCCGGCTGTTCGTCACCGTCGTCAACGCCCTGTCCCCTTTCCGCACGCGTCCGCGCGTCACCGGACGGCTCCGGTTGACGAGGGATACGGCCCGGAGGCGCCGATGTCTCAATGGGCGCCCGGGATTCACGGATTTTCCTGCGGGCGGGCCCCGGGGCGCGTTGACGAAACATACGGAGGAGTGCATACTTATGCCAGCTAGTGCATGAATCCAAAGGAGAACGCCGTGACCGAGCGCGTCGTACT
Source organism: Streptomyces sp. NPDC097640 (assembly GCF_040302705.1). Taxonomy (NCBI): domain Bacteria; kingdom Bacillati; phylum Actinomycetota; class Actinomycetes; order Kitasatosporales; family Streptomycetaceae; genus Streptomyces; species Streptomyces sp. NPDC097640. The sequence goes on along the minus strand of NZ_JBEOSB010000006.1, from coordinate 192,344 downwards.
CGCCTATTCGGGCGGCCTTGACACCTCCGTCGCCATCGGCTGGATCGCCGAGGAGGCGGGCGCCGAGGTCATCGCCGTCGCCGTGGACGTCGGCCAGGGCGGCGAGGACCTGGATGTCATCCGCAAGCGGGCGCTCGCCTGCGGGGCGGTCGAGGCGGAGGTCGCGGACGCCAGGGACGAGTTCGCCGAGGGCTACTGCCTCCCGGCGATCAAGGCCAACGCGCTGTACATGGACCGCTACCCGCTGGTCTCGGCGCTCTCCCGGCCGGTGATCGTGAAGCACCTGGTCGCCGCCGCGCAGAAGCACGGCGCCACGACCGTGGCCCACGGCTGCACCGGCAAGGGCAACGACCAGGTCCGCTTCGAGGCCGGGATCTCCTCGCTGGCCCCCGGGCTGAAGTGCATCGCCCCGGTCCGGGACTACGCGATGACGCGGGACAAAGCCATCGCCTTCTGCGAGGCGAAGAAGCTGCCGATCGCGACCACCAAGAAGTCCCCGTACTCCATCGACCAGAACGTCTTCGGGCGGGCCGTGGAGACCGGCTTCCTGGAGGACATCTGGAACGCGCCGATCGAGGACGTCTACGAGTACACCTCGAACCCGGCCACCCCGCGCGAGGCCGACGAGCTCGTCATCACCTTCGACAAGGGCGTCCCCGTCGCCATCGACGGGCGTCCGGTCACCGTCCTCCAGGCCATCCAGCAGCTCAACGAGCGGGCCGGGGCCCAGGGCGTCGGGCGGATCGACATGGTCGAGGACCGGCTCGTCGGCATCAAGTCCCGGGAGATCTACGAGGCCCCCGGCGCCATCGCGCTGATCACCGCCCACCAGGAGCTGGAGAACGTCACCGTCGAGCGCGAGCTGGCCCGCTACAAGCGCCAGGTCGAGCAGCGGTGGAGCGAGCTCGTCTACGACGGCCTGTGGTTCTCCCCGCTGAAGCGGGCCCTGGACGGCTTCATCGCCGAGGCCGACGAGCAGGTCTCCGGCGACATCCGGATGACTCTGCACGGCGGGCGCGCGGTGGTCACCGGCCGCAGGTCCGACCAGTCGCTGTACGACTTCAACCTGGCGACCTACGACACCGGCGACACCTTCGACCAGTCGCTGTCGAAGGGCTTCATCGAGATCTTCGGCCTGTCCAGCAAGATCGCGGCCGGGCGGGATCTCGGGCAGAGCTGACGCCGGCGCACCAGTAGCCTGCATGTCATAGCCGCCTCCTCGCCCCGGCGCGGAGGCGGTCGCACACCCACACCCTTCAAGGAGCAACAGCGTGAGCAACGGCAACAACGGTGACGTACGCCTGTGGGGCGGGCGCTTCGCCGACGGGCCGTCCGAGGCACTGGAGAAGCTCAGCGCCTCCGTGCACTTCGACTGGCGCCTGGCACCGTACGACATCGCCGGCTCCCGCGCCCACGCCCGGGTGCTGCGCCGGGCCGGGCTGCTCACCGAGGACGAGCTGGAGCGGATGCTGGCCGGGCTCGACCTGCTGGCGGCCGACGTCGCGTCCGGCGAGTTCACCGGCACCATCGCCGACGAGGACGTGCACACCGCCCTCGAGCGCGGCCTGCTGGAGCGGCTCGGCCCCGACCTCGGCGGCAAGCTGCGGGCCGGGCGCTCCCGCAACGACCAGGTGGCCACGCTCTTCCGGATGTATCTGCGCGACCACGCCCGGATCGTCGGCGGCCTGATCGCCGACCTCCAGGGCGCGCTGGTCGGGCTGGCCGAGGCCCACCCGGACGTCGCCATGCCCGGCCGCACCCACCTCCAGCACGCCCAGCCCGTCCTCTTCGCCCACCACGTCCTGGCCCATGTCCAGGCGCTGTCCCGGGACGCGGAGCGGCTGCGCCAGTGGGACGCGCGCACGGCCGTCTCGCCCTACGGATCGGGCGCCCTGGCCGGCTCCTCGCTGGGCCTTGACCCGCAGGCGGTCGCCGCCGACCTGGGCTTCGAGGGCGGCTCCTCGGCCAACTCCATCGACGGCACGGCCTCCCGCGACTTCGTCGCCGAGTTCGCCTTCATCACCGCCATGATCGGCATCGACCTCTCGCGGATCGCGGAGGAGGTCATCATCTGGAACACGAAGGAGTTCTCCTTCGTCACCCTCCACGACGCGTTCTCCACCGGCTCGTCGATCATGCCGCAGAAGAAGAACCCGGACATCGCCGAGCTCGCCCGCGGCAAGTCCGGCCGGCTGATCGGCAACCTCACCGGCCTGCTCGCCACCCTCAAGGCCCTGCCCCTCGCGTACAACCGCGATCTCCAGGAGGACAAGGAGCCGGTCTTCGACTCCTGCGACCAGCTGGAGGTCCTGCTCCCCGCCTTCACCGGCATGATGGCGACGCTCACCGTCAACCGCGAGCGCATGGAGGAGCTGGCCCCGGCCGGGTTCTCGCTGGCCACCGACATCGCCGAATGGCTGGTCAAGCAGGGCGTGCCGTTCCGCGTGGCGCACGAGACGGCGGGGGAGTGCGTCAAGGAGTGCGAGCTGGCCGGCATCGAGCTGGACCAGCTCACCGACGAGCAGTTCGCGAAGATCTCGCCCCATCTGACGCCCGAGGTCCGCACCGTCCTCAATGTGCCCGGCGCGCTCGCCTCCCGCAGCGGCCGCGGCGGCACGGCCCCCTCCGCGGTGGCGGCGCAGCTCGCCGAGGTGAAGGCGGACCTGGCGGTGCAGCGCGAGTGGGCCGACGCCAAGCGCTGACGCCCGGCCCTGACGGCGCGCGCCGCCGCACGGCAGACTGACCGGACGGCTCGGCCACCCGACACAAGGAGCGGACAGACCATGGCGTTCGCGCGCCTCGCGCAAGTCACCACCCCCACGGCCCGGATCGGCCTCGGTCTCGCCGCCGTGGGCCGTCCCGGCTACATCAACCTCGGCCGGCGGCGGGACCTGCCGGCCGAGCGCAGCGTCGAGGCGATGCGCGACCGCACCCACCAGGTGCTGGACGCCGCGTACGCGCGGGGCGTGCGCTATCTGGACGCCGCGCGCTCGTACGGGCGGGCCGAGGAGTTCCTCGCCTCCTGGCTGGACGGCCGCCCCGACGTACGGGACGTGGTGATCGGCAGCAAGTGGGGCTACACCTACGTCGCCGACTGGCGCACGGACGCCGAGACGCATGAGGTCAAGGACCACAGCGTCGCGACGTACGAGCGCCAGAGCGCGGAGAGCCGGGTCCTGCTCGGCGACCGGCTCGACCTCTACCAGGTGCACTCCGTCACCCCCGGCAGCCCCGCCCTCACCGACCCCGAGCTGCACGGCCGGCTGGCCCGGCTCGCGGCCGAGGGCGTCACGATCGGGCTGTCGACCAGCGGACCCGCCCAGGCCGAGGCGATCCGCGCGGCGCTCGAGGTGACCGTGGACGGAAACCCGCTGTTCCGTACAGTCCAGTCCACGTACAACCTGCTCGAGCCCTCGGCCGGGGCGGCCCTGGCCGAGGCGCACGAGGCGGGATGCGCGGTGATCGTCAAGGAGGCCGTCGCCAACGGCCGCCTCGCGGCGCCCGAACAGCTCCCGGAGGCGCTGCGCCGCATCGCGGAGGAGACGGGCGCGGGCCCCGACGCGGTCGCCCTCGCGGCGGTGCTGCACCAGCCGTGGGTGGACGTCGTCCTGTCGGGCGCGGCGACGACCGCCCAGCTCGACTCCAACCTGACGGCCGCGACCCTGAGGCTGGACGGGGGACAGCGGGAGGCCCTGGCGGCGCTGGCCGAGTCGCCGGAGACGTACTGGCACCACCGCGCGGAGCTGCCCTGGGCCTGAGGCGGCTCGGCCTACCGCCCCGCCAGAAACTCCCGCACCGCCCCCGCGTACGCCTCCGGCGCGTCGTCGTGGATCCAGTGCCCGCAGCCCGCGAACTCCCGCAGCACCGCCCCCGCCCGACGGGCCGTCATCTCGCGGGCGTGGGCGGCCGGGAGCATGGAGCTGTGCTCGCCGCGCAGCAGCAGCGCGGGGCAGGAGGAGCCCAGCCACTGATCCCAGAAGTCGCCGCACATGGCCCGCTGCGACTCCATCAGCTCACGCGGCGAGAACAGCAGCCACCAGCCGCCGCCCTCGGCGTCCGGCTCCGCGCTGTCCAGGAAGTACGTGGCGTCGGGGATCCCACGTGACTCGATCTCCCGGCGCAGCGCCTCCCGGTCCGCAGCGCGCGCGGGCCAGCCGGAGACGTCGAGCACGGGATGGGCGACCACCGGGCGGTCGGTCACGGCGCCGATGTCCTCGATGACGAGCGCGCTCACCAGCTCCGGGTGGCGGGCGGCCAGGGTGTACGCGATCACCCCGCCCGTGGAGTGGGCGACGACCGGGACCGGGCCCAGCCGCTCCGCGCGCAGCAGGGCGGCGGCGTCGGCCACGTACTCGTCCAGCGAGAACGGCCCGCCGCCCCCGGTCAGCCCGTGCCCCCGCAGATCGGGGGCGATCACCCGATGGCCGGGCGCGAGGGCCGCGGCCAGCGGCCCGTACAGCCGACCGCGCCCGAAGTGGCCATGGAGAGCCAGCACCGGGGCGCCGGGCCCGCCGAAGTCCAGACAGGCGACGCGGCGGCCGCGCACGGCGAGGAAATCGGGAACGGCGGCGGTGGAGCCAGCAGGGGGAGCACCCATCCGCCGCAGGCTAGCGCCGCGCCGACCGGGGCGACCACCCGATTTCGCGGCCGGGGCCCGGACGCCACACGCGGCTGGCGAGGGCACACCGCGGCGGAGAGGATGGGGCAAACCGTGACAGCGAGGTCCCGATGCCCGTACGCACCACCACACCCGGCACCAAGAACCGCGCGAGCGCCCTGCACAAGGTCCGGTACGCCGTACGCCATCCCGAGCGGGTGCCGCGCTATGTGCGGCGGATGGCCCGGGATCTGCGGCTGCGCGTCTCCACCCGCGACCACATCGCCTACTACCGGGCGGTGATGCGGGACGACACCGCCCGCAGCCCCGAGGCGGCCGTCGGCAGCGCGTCGCACGAGCGCTGGCTCGCCCTGGGGCAGATGCAGCACGACTACCTCCTGCGGCACGGGCTGCGGCCCGAGGACCGGCTGCTGGACATCGGCTGCGGCAATCTGCGCGGCGGATGGCGCTTTGTCGACTATCTCGATGCGGGCCACTACCACGGCATCGACATCTCGCCCGACATCCTCCTCGCGGCCCAGGAGGTCGTGGCGGGCCGTGGTCTCCAGGCCAAGCTGCCCCATCTGGGCCTGGTGCGCGATCTGCGGCTGGCGGCCCTGCCCGAGGCGTACTTCACGGTGGTGCACGCGCACAGCGTCTTCTCCCACTCGCCCCGGGAGGTCATCGAGGAGTGCCTGGCGCATGTGGGCCGGGTGCTCGCCCCGGGCGGATACTTCGACTTCACCTTCAACCGCACCGAGGGTCCCGAGCACCATGTGCTGCGCGAGGACTTCTACTACCGCACGGCCACCCTGGTGCGGCTCGCCGCGGACCACGGTCTCGCCGCGCGGTTCATGGACGACTGGGAGGAACTGCCCCACCGGCAGTCGAAGATCCGCGTCACCCACCGCGGCGAACGCGAAGAGGCCGCCTGAGCCATCGCCAGGCGGCCTCTCGCGTCAAGAAGGTCTGTCAGGCGGCCTTCGCCTTGGTGGCGTACATGTCCACGTACTCCTGGCCGGACAGCCGCATGACCTCGCTCATGACCTCGTCGGTCACGGCCCGCAACACAAAGCGGTCCCGGTCCATGCCCTCGTAGCGGGTGAACTCCAGCGGTTCGCCGAAGCGGACCGTCACCTTGCCCGGCCGAGGCAGCCCCTTGCCGCCCGGCTGGAGCCGGTCCGTGCCGATCATCGCGAACGGCACCACGGGGGCGCCCGTCATCAGGGTGAGCCGGGCGATGCCGGTGCGGCCGCGGTAGAGGCGGCCGTCGGGGGAGCGGGTGCCCTCGGGGTAGATGCCGAACATCCGGCCCTCCTCCAGCACCCGGCGGCCGGTCATCAGCGCGGCCACGCCACCGTGCCCGCCGTCCCGGTCCACCGGGATCATGCCGACGCCGGTGAAGAACCAGGCCATCAGCCGGCCCTTGAGCCCCTTGCCCGTGACGTACTCGTCCTTGCCGATGAAGACGACCTGGCGGTCACAGACGAGCGGCAGGATCATCGAGTCGATGAAGGTGAGATGGTTTCCGGCCAGGATGACCGGGCCGGATCCGGGGATCCGCTCCGCCCCCTCGACCTGCGGGCGGAACATCAGGCGCATCAGCGGACCGAGTACTGCCTTCAGGAACGTGAATCGGGACAACGGGCCCTCCGGTCGGGGTCAGGGTCTGAAGCGCTCGGGTGCGGGAGACCGGCCTGGGGTGAGTCAACCCGATACCGCACACTTACGCCGGTGAGACGATACTCGCCGGTCACACCCCCGCGCACACCGGGTTCACCCACCTGATACGCACTGTTGACCCACGTTTCCCACGCGTTCCGTCCAACGTCTCCCGTAGGAAAGCCGCATCACCCTACGATCGGCCCGTCATTTGATCAGGTTTTGGCGGGTACCGGACGCCTCAGCGAGGAGTGGTCATGGAGCGGGAGCAACAGCCTGGACGGCGCGCCATTCTGGGGGCCGCGGCCCTGGGGGCGGGAGCGATGGCGCTGAGCGGTGCGGGCACCGCCACCGCCGCAGAGGCGTCCGGGAAGGGCCACGGGCTGCCGGTGCCCACCGTCATCGGGCACCGCGGGGCCAGCGGATACCGGCCCGAGCACACCCTGGGCTCGTACCAGCTCGCCCTCGACATGGGCGCCGACATCATCGAGCAGGACCTGGTCCCCACCAAGGACGGCCACCTGGTCTGCCGCCACGAGAACGACATCACGGCCACCACGGACGTCTCCGCGCATCCGGAGTTCGCCGACCGCAAGACCACCAAGACGGTCGACGGCACCGCGCTCACCGGCTGGTTCACCGAGGACTTCACGCTCGCCGAGCTGAAGACCCTGCGCGCCAAGGAGCGCATCCCCGGCACCCGCCAGCGCAACACGCTCTACGACGGCCGCTGGGAGGTGCCCACCTTCGAAGAGGTGCTCCAGTGGGCCGAGCGCGAGGGCCGCAAGCGGGGCCGCCGCGTCTGGCTGTACGTGGAGACCAAGCACCCCACCTACTTCCGCAAGCTCGGGCTCGGCCTGGAAGAGCCGCTGGCCAAGATGCTGCGCAAGTACGGCCGTCACAAGAAGGACGCGGCGCTGTTCCTCCAGTCCTTCGAGCCGAGCAGCATCCAGCGGCTGCGCAAGCTGGTCGACACCCCGGCGGTCGTCCTGCTGTCCACCGTCAACAGCCGCCCCTGGGACTTCATCGATGCGAACGACCCGCGCACGGTCGCGGACCTGGTCAAGCCCGAGGGCCTGAAGTGGATCGCGAGCTACGCCCAGGGCATCGGCCCCGACCTGTCCGTGATCATCCCGCGCACCGCCGACGGCAAGCTGGGAACCCCGACCAGCGTGGTCAAGGACGCGCACGCGGCCGGTCTCGTGCTGCACCCGTACACCATGCGCAACGAGAACTCCTTCCTGCCCGCCGACTTCCGGCGCGGCACCGACCCGAACGCCTACGGGGACGCCTTCGGCGCCTTCAAGAAGTACTTCGAGACGGGCATCGACGGAATCTTCTCCGACAACCCGGACACCGCGCTGCTCGCCGCGGAGGACTTCCGCAAGAGCCGGTGAACGCACGCCCCGGCGCGCGGCGGTGCCCCACGCGGGCCCGCCGCGGGCCGCGGCATGTCCGGCCACCGTTCTCGACACCGCCGTGACGCCGTCAACCTTCCGTCCTGCGGCCGCCCGGTCGGGTGAGAGAGCGGCGCACCGGAAACCGGCCCCGACCCGCCCACGTCCCGCCGGTTATGGACCTTGTGGAGAAACTCCGCCCGCTGCTCGCCGCCGAGGCGGCGGCCGAGGCCTACGGCGCGGGCATCGAACCCGCCGAGCTCGAACAGGCGGTGTGGCTGCGGCTGCTGGAGCGCACCCGCGAGGCCGGCCCGCCGCCCGAGCCCGCCGCCTGGCTGCGCGGCGCGGTCCGGGCCGAGGTGCGCGGGGCCAGGCGCCGGGCCCGGCGGGAGGTGCCGTACGACCCGGTGGGCGACGGCCCGCCCGGCGCCCCCGACGCCCGGTCGGCCGAGCACGCGGTGCTCAGGGCGGAGGCGGGCCGGGCGCTGCGCGCCGCGGTGCGCCGGCTGCCCGGCCGCTGTCCCCTCTTACTGGGCGCGCTGCTGTCCCGCTCCGACCTGACGTATCGCGAGATCGCGGGGGAGTTGGGAATGTCACAGGGCAGCCTTGGCCCGGTACGTTCCCGATGTCTCGGTTGCCTGCGCAGAATGCTCACGGCGGAGATTGCGGCTCCTGAACTCTGGGGAAAGGAGCGTTAGACAATCGGCGCCTCGGAGGCGGACGTGCATCCTCACGACGGCTCCGGTCAGGCCAACACCCCCGGTCGCATCCCTACCCTCAGCGCGGCCGGCGGACCGATACAAGGGGAGGCATGCGCACATGGGCATGAGCGTGACCATCTCTGCGGCGACCGCGGACGACGCCGAGCAGATCCTCAAGTTGCAGTACCTGTGCTACCAGCGGGAAGCCGAGCTCTACGGGGACTACTCCATCGAACCGCTGACCCAGTCCCTCGACGACCTCCGCGCCGAACTGGGCGAGGGCTGTGTGCTCGTGGCCCGGCTCGGCGCGGAGGTCGTCGGGTCGGTCCGCGGGATGGTCGACGACAAGGGCACCGCCGCCATCGGCAAGCTCATCGTGCACCCGCGGATGCAGCGGCACGGCCTGGGCGGGAGGCTGCTCGCGGCGATCGAGGAGCGGCTGGCCGAGGAGCGGGCCGCCAAGCGGTACCGGCTGTTCACCGGCCACCGCAGCGAGGGCAATCTGCGGCTGTACCGGCGGTACGGCTATGCGCAGGTGGGCACCGAGGAGGTCAACCGCCGACTGAGCCTGGTCACCCTGGAGAAGGAGGCCACGCCCTCGGCGTACGCGGCCAGCGCCTGACGCCGGTTGTCCGAGGGAGTGGCAGGGCCCGCCGGGATCAGTCCTGGCGGGCCCTGCGCAGCCAGAACAGCCCGGTGACCGGCAAAAAGATCGGGATGAAGAGATAGCCCATGCCGTAGTCCGACCACACCGTCTGGTCGGGGAAGGCGGAGGGGTCCACGAGCGTCCAGGTGCCGATGGTCAGCACCCCCAGCAACTCGGCGGCGCAGCAGACGATGGCCGCCTTCCGCGCCCCTTCCCCGCCGCGCACCAGCGAGACGGTGATGAACGCGTACACCACGGCCGAGACCGCGGAGAGGATGTACGCGAGCGGGGCCTCGTGGTACTGGGCGATCAGCTGGTAGATCGAGCGGGACGCGGCCGCGACGGTGAACACCCCGTACAGCAGGACCAGCAGCCGCCCCGGCCCCTGGCCCAGCTCGGTCCGCCGGTTCCCGGCGGGCTCGGTGGATTCGGGCGTCGACTCAGCCACCGGTACCTCCCCAGATGTCGTACAGCCGCACCTCGAGCACGGCCAGCACCACCGCGGCCGCCGCCACCGTCGCCGATCCCCACCGGGTCCGCTCCGCCAGCGACATGAACGCCGCGATCGGCACGGCGAGACCCGAGCCGATCAGATACGCCACGAAGATCGTCACGGACTCGTCGGGACGCTGCCCGCGCGCCAGCAGCACGATCCCTATGGCCAGCTGGGCGAGGCCCAGCAGGGTCACCACGGCCATACCGATGAAGTGCCAGTCCTTGGTGGGCTGGTCGCGGTAGGTGGCGAAACCGCACCACGCGGCGAGTGCGAGGGCGGTCACACCGAGCGCGACCGTCAGCGCGTCGATCAACGGGACCTCCGCGTGGTGCGGCGGCGCACACAGGGGGTGGCAAGCATGGGACGAGGGTAATCGGCCGCGAGGGGCGCCCTGTGCCCGCCCCTGTGCGGGCCCGTACGCTGACCCGATATGAAGATCTCCGCTGACGCCCTGCTGTTCGACAACGACGGAACCCTCATCTCGTCCCTGGAGTCGGTCCACCGTTGCTGGAGCCGCTGGGCGCGGGAGTACGGAATCCCGGCGGAGGAGTTCGCGCGGGTCGAGCTGCACGGCCGCACCGCCTCCGACATCATCGGCGATCTGCTTCCCGCGCACCGCGTCCCCGAGGCCCGCGCCCGCATCGACGAGCTGGAGCTGGAGGACGTGCCCGGCGGCGGGGTGGTGGCGCTGCCCGGCACCCTCGATTTGCTGGGCCGGATTCCCCGGGACCGCTGGGCCGTGGTGACCTCGGCGATACGCCCGCTGGCCGAGGCCCGGCTGGCCGCGGTCGGCATCACCCCGACCCTGCTGATCAGCGCCGACGACATCACGCGCGGCAAGCCGGACCCCGAGCCCTTTCTGCTCGCCGCCGACAAGCTCGGCTTCGACCCGGCCCGCTGTGTGGTCTTCGAGGACGCCCCGGCCGGGCTCGCGGCGGGCCGCGCCGCCGGCATGCGGACCGTGGCGTTGACCACAACCACCGACCCGGACCAACTGGTCGCCGATGTCGTCGTCAAGGACCTGTCGGCCGTGTCCGTCCAGGCCACCGAGGGCGGGCTGGAGATCACGGCCGGGGAGTGACCCGTACCGCCGCTGTCCACGGGCTGGTCAACCAGGTCCGCTATTCGGACACGGTTGATTGGCCCGCACGCATGTCTGCTTTACTTACGCCCATGACCACGACGAGCAGCCGCGCCCACGCGACCGAGGCGATCCAGACGCCCGGTGCTCGTTGTATGTGTCGAATGTGTGACCGCTGAGGGCCCCTGCCTGAGCCTCGCGCCCCGAAGCGAGACCCGCTGAGCCGAGCCGCGTCCGTGCCGCCCCCTACCGGGCCGTGCACCGGACCGCGCCGCCCCGCGTCACCGGACCCCGAAGCCGCGCCCGCGCTCGCGCGCGCCTCCGGCGCTCCACGCCGCGTTCCGCAAAGAACGAACCGTGCCCGGCGGCACCATCCGCCGTGCACTCAACAGTGACGGAAACCCCTGTGATCACCACGACAGGCCTGACCAAGGTCTACCGCTCACGCGGCCGCGAGGTCACCGCCCTCGACGGCGTCGACCTCCATGTCCGGGAGGGCGAGGTGTACGGCGTCGTCGGACAGAGCGGCGCCGGCAAGTCCACCCTCATCCGCTGTGTGAACCTCCTGGAGCGCCCCACCTCCGGCACGGTCAGCGTGGCCGGCCAGGACCTCACCGCGCTCGCCGGGCGCGGTCCGGGGGCCGGATCGGCGCTGCGCAAGGCCCGCACCGGGATCGGGATGGTCTTCCAACACTTCAACCTGCTCTCCTCGCGCACCGTCCGGGACAACGTCGAGCTGCCGCTGGAGATCCTCGGCGTCTCCGGCAAGGAGCGCACCCGCAAGGCCCTCGAACTGCTGGACCTGGTCGGCCTCAGCGACAAGGCGAAGGCGTACCCGGCGCAGCTGTCCGGCGGCCAGAAGCAGCGCGTCGGCATCGCCCGGGCGCTGGCCGGCGACCCCAAGGTGCTGCTCTCGGACGAGGCCACGTCCGCCCTCGACCCGGAGACCACCCGCTCCATCCTCCAGCTGCTGCGCGACCTGAACCGGCAGCTCGGCCTGACCGTGCTGCTCATCACCCACGAGATGGACGTCGTCAAGACGATCTGCGACTCGGCCGCGCTGATGCGCGGCGGGCGGATCGTCGAATCCGGCACGGTCGCCGACCTGCTCGCCACGCCCGGCTCCGAACTGGCGCGGCAGCTCTTCCCGGTCGGCGGGGAACTGCCCGGCATCGACCGGACCGTGGTGGACGTCACCTTCCACGGTGAGGCCGCGACCCAGCCCGTCATCTCCCAGCTGGCGCGCACCTACAACATCGACATCTCGATCCTCGGCGCCGCCATGGACACCGTCGGCGGCCGCCAGGTCGGCCGGATGCGGATCGAGCTGCCCGGACCGTTCGAGGAGAACGTCGTGCCGATCGGGTTCCTGCGCGAGCAGGGGCTCCAGGTCGAGGTGGCCGACGGAGCGGAAGAGGCGGCGCACCGGGGGACGGGCGACGCCGTGCTGACCAAGGAAGGTGCCAAGTGACCTGGTCCGAAATGCAGCCCCTGCTGGAGCAGGCCTGTTGGGACACGCTCTACATGGTCGGCTGGTCGGCCCTGATCGCGGTCGTCGGCGGACTGCCGCTCGGGGTGCTGCTGGTGCTCACCGACCGTGGCGGGGTGCTTCAGAGCCTCGTGGTGAACAAGGTCGTCGGCCAGATCGTGAACATCGCCCGATCCATGCCGTTCATCATCCTCATGGTCGCGCTGATCTCCTTCACCCGCTGGGTCGTGGGCACCACCATCGGCCCCGAGGCCGCGATCGTGCCGCTGGCCGTCGGCGCCATCCCCTTCTTCGCCCGGCTCGTGGAGACCGCGGTGCGCGAGGTGGACGGCGGGCTGGTCGAGGCGGTGCAGTCGATGGGCGGCTCCACCTGGACCGTCGTACGCAAGGTCCTGCTGCCCGAGGCGCTGCCCTCGCTGATCTCCAGCGCCACCACCACGATCGTCGCGCTCATCGGCTACTCGGCGATGGCCGGCACGGTCGGCGCCGGCGGCCTGGGCGACCTCGCCATCCGCTACGGCTACCAGCGCTTCGAGACCGAGCTGATGTGGATCACCGTGGCGATCCTCGCGGTGGTGATCTCCATCATCCAGTTCGCCGGTGACTTCGCGGCCCGCGCCCTGTCGCATCGCGGCCGCTCCTCGGCCACCTCGTGGCTGCGGCCGGCGCGCGCCCCGAAGAGGGCGGAGGAGCCCGGCCCGGTGGCCAAGGTCGCCGAAGCCCCCGAGGCGCCCTGAGCCCCGACTCCCGTCCTCTTTCTCTCCGCCCTCTCTCGTCGAACTCCCTCTCCTCAGAGCGTCCCGCACCCACAGCGGCTTCGTACGCCCAAAAAGAAAGGCACTTTTCGTGCGTAACACCACCAAGACCCTCGCTATCGCCCTCACCGCCGGCGCCCTCACCCTCGGCCTCACCGCCTGCGGCGCGGACTCGGGCTCGGACAAGAACGGCGCGCTGGTCGTCGCCGCGAGCCCCGTCCCGCACGCCGAGATCCTGAACTACATCAAGGACAACCTGGCCGAGAAGGCCGGCCTCAAGCTCGAGGTCAAGGAGTTCACCGACTACAACACGCCGAACACGGCGACCGAAGACGGCTCGGTGGACGCCAACTACTTCCAGAACCAGCCGTTCCTGGACGACTTCAACAAGAAGAAGGGCACCCACATCGTGCCCGTCGTCACCGTCCACCTGGAGCCGCTCGGCCTGTACTCGCACAGCGTGAAGAAGGTCGACGACCTCAAGAGCGGCGGGACCGTGGCGATCCCCAACGACACCGTCAACGAGGCCCGCGCGCTCAAGCTCCTGGACGCGAACGGCGTCATCAAGCTCAAGAGCGGCGTCGGCAACGAGGCCACCCCCAAGGACATCGCCGACAACCCCAAGGGCCTGAAGTTCAAGGAGCTGGAGGCCGCCCAGCTGCCGCGCTCCCTGGACGACGTGGACGCCGCGGTCATCAACGGCAACTACGCCATCGAGGCCGACCTCAAGCCCGCCAAGGACGCCCTCGTCCTGGAGTCGCCCAAGGACAACCCGTACGGCAACTTCCTCGCCGTGAAGAAGGGCAACGAGGACGACCCGCGCGTCAAGAAGCTCGCCAAGCTCCTCACCTCCCCCGAGGTGAAGAAGTTCATCAAGGACAAGTACGACGGCTCCGTCATCGCCTCGTTCTGACCACGGACCCGGACTGCGTGACCCCGGAGGAAGCCACATCATGCGCAAGCTCGCGGTCCCTCTCGCCGCCGCCGCACTCGCCCTCGGGCTGACCGCGTGCGGCGCGGGCTCCGGCGGCGGCTCGGACGACGACACGCTCGTCGTCGGGGCCACCGCCGTCCCGGCGGGCGAGGTGCTCGACTACATCAAGAAGAACCTGGCGGACAAGGAAGGCCTCAAGCTCGAGGTCAAGGAGTTCACCGACTACGTCCTGCCGAACACCGCCCTCCAGGAAGGCTCGCTGGACGCCAACCTGTACCAGAACGTCCCATTCCTGGAGAACTTCAACAAAACCAAGGGCACCGACCTGGTGTCCGTGGCGGATATCTATCTGCCGCCCATGGGCGCCTACTCCAAGCACGTCAAGGACGTCTCCGGCCTCAAGACCGGGGCGACCGTCGCGGTGCCCAACGAGACCACCAACGAGGGACGCGCCCTCAAACTGCTCGCCGCCAAGGGGCTCATCGAGCTGAAGAAGGACGCGGGGGTCACCGCGAGCCCCGCCGATATCACCGCCAACCCGAAGAAGCTCACCTTCAAGGAGCTGGAACCGGCCCAGTTGCCGCGCTCTCTCGACGATGTCGACCTGGCGGTCATCAACAGCAATTACGCGCTCGACGCCGGACTCGACCCGGCGAAGGACTCGGTGCTGCTGGAGTCGGTGAAGGGAAACGAATACGCCAACGTTCTCGCCGTCAAGAAGGGCAATGAGGACGACCCGCGGGTGAAGAAGCTGACCAAGCTCCTCACCTCGCCCGAAGTGCGGAAATTCATCCAGGAGAAGTACAAGGGGTCGGTGCTGCCGGTCACCGGCGGATAGCCGACGCCCGCGTGAAGGCTCCGTATCCGAACGCCACAAACGGATACGGAGCCTTCCGTTCGGCCACCCCGTGCTGCATTTCTCTCGGGCGATGCTGCATGCTGGGCTCTTCCTGAATCCTTGGACCCCCGGTTACGGAGCGGCGCATGACATCCACCTTCCCGGACATCTCCATCAGTACGGAACGGCTGGTGCTGCGCCCCTTCGAGGAAGCGGACGTGCCCGCGCTCACGGAGATGATGAACGACGAACTCGTCACCGCCTGGACCTCGGTGCCCCACCCCTACACCACCCGCGACGCCCGCGAATGGGCGCTGCGCATCGCGCCCGCCGAGCGCACCTCCGGCCGCGGCATCGTCTTCGCCGTCGCCGAGTTCCTCACCCAGCGCCTCGTGGGCATCGTGCACCTGAGCAACACCGACTGGCGCGTGCTGGCCACCGAGATCTCCTACGTCACCGCCCACTGGGCGCGCGGCGAGGGCTACGCCTCCGAATCCGCGCTGGCCGTCGCCCGCTGGCTCTTCCAGGACCAGAAGTTCGAGCGGCTCGAACTGCGCACCGCCGCCGACAACACCGCCTCCCAGCAGGTCGCCCAGAAGATCGGCTGCATCAGCGAAGGCGTCCTGCGCCACGCCTGGATAGCGCGCACCCAGACGGAGGACGGCGGCTGGACCGACCTGCGCACCGACGTCATCGTCTGGAGCCTGCTGCCCGAAGACCTCCAGGGCGTGCACGGCGGGCCGACCGAGGTGGAGAGCTTCAGCGACTACTCCCCGTACACCGACTGGAACTGACCACGCCCAGCGCGCCCGGCCCTCGGCGCGCCCCGCACCCACGCCCCGCGCCTCCCGCCCTGCGTGAGGAGGTACGGACCAGGCGGGATAATCTCTCCAGGCCCGTGTGGAGCGCGCCCCCGCGCCGAGCGCACCGGCACCCCCGATCTCCGCGGCGACCCGCCGCCCACCCGCGACAACCTGGGAGAGACACGACGATGGCCGACCGCGTCACGGTGATCGGTTGGGACGGATCCCCGCTCACGGACGCGGCCCGCTCCGCCCTCGGCGCGGCCACCCTCGTGGCCGGCGCCGCCCACCACCTGGCGCTGCCCGAAGTCCCGCCGGGCGCCGAGCGGATCAGGCTCGGCAGCGTGGACCTCGCCGCCCGCCGCATCGCCCAGCACCGCGGCTCCGCCGTGGTCCTGGCCGACGGCGACCCCGGATACTTCGGCGTCGTCCGCGCACTGCGCGCCCCCGAGCACGGCCTGGAGGTCGAGGTCGTCCCCGCGGTCTCCTCCGTCGCCGCCGCCTTCGCCCGCGCCGGGATGCCCTGGGACGACGCCCAGGTCGTCGTCGCACACAGCCGCGATCTGCGCCGCGCCGTCAACGTCTGCCGCGCCCACCCCAAGGTCGCCGTGCTCACCTCGCCCGGCGCCGGCCCCGCCGAACTCGCACTGCTCCTCGGCCCGGTGCACCGCACCTTCGTCATCTGCGAGGCCCTCGGCACCCAGCGCGAGCGGGTCACCGTGCTCACCTCCGACAAGGTCGCCGACCACACCTGGCGCGACCCCAATGTCGTCATCGTCATCGGCGGCTCCGGCGCGGCCCCCGTACGCAGCGCCCCGGGCGGCGCGCGCGGCGCACTCCAGGGCGGAGGGTGGCTCGCCGGCCGCGAACCGGGCTACCCGGGCGCCGTACGCGGCTGGGCGCTGCCCGCCGCCGCCTACGCGACCGTCCTCCGCGACAGCGAGTCGCCCCAGCTGCGCGCCGCCCAACTCGCCCGCCTCGGCCCCCGCGTCGGCGACCTGGTCTGGGACATCGGCGTGGGCAGCGGCGCCGCCGCCGTCGAGACGGCCGGATTCGGCGCCGCCGTCATCGCCGTGGACCGCGACCCGGACGCCTGCGCGCGCACCACCGCCCTCGCCCGCCGCTACGGCGTCCAGCTCCAGGTCGTCCACGGCACCGCCCCCCAGGTGCTCGAAGACCTCCCCGAGCCCGACGTGGTGCGGGTCGGCGGCGGAGGCCCCGACGTGATCGCCGCGTGCGCCGCCCGCCGCCCCGAGCGGATCGTCACACATGCCGCGACACGGGACGAGGCGGAAGCCGTCTGCCGGGCTCTGGAGGACGGCGGCTACGCGGTCGAGTGTGCCCTTCTCCAGTCGGTGGAGCTGGACACCAGGGTCTGGGCCGAACGCGAGCGCGCCGTCGCGTTCCTGGTCTGCGGTCACCGCCTGCACCTGTGATTTTCGCTCTGTGACGTTCCCTCGACCCTCGCCCCTATGACCGCCTCCGGGCGGCGTCCGAGGTAGGCTGGCAGATCGTTGTACTGCCTGTGCCGCTGCCCGGCGTTCGGCGCTTTATCGGCCAATGGCCGGAATGCGTCCCCCTCTTGACGGGCCGCGGTAGGCAATGCCTCGGGCGTGCTACGTGCCGCGCACCGCGTGCGCTCGTTCTTGCCTCTGAGGCTTGCTCTCGGTGGTAGGCGGTAGGAAGGAGCACTAGCGATGGGCGAGGGGTACGCATGACCGACACCGGCCAGGTCCCGGGCGAGGGGCTGCCGGAGAACGCGGGCGGACGACTCGGGCAGCCGCATCCCGCGGATGTCCCCATCCCCCCCGCCGACGCCGGCTTCATCGAACAGCCGCAGTCCGCGTACACCTTCCTCGACCCGCACGACGCCGTCGGCGAGGAGGACGACCTCCTCCTCATGCCCGGCGCGCAGGGCGCGTGGAGCGAACACCAGCCGCAGTACCAGGACCCGTACCAGCAGCCCATGACCCACCTGCCCGGCGCGCCCGGCCCGTATGAGACCGCGGGCTACGCCCCGGCCCCGGCCGAGGGCTATGACGCGGGCCTGGTCTACGACCAGGTCCCGGCCGCGGCCTACGACCAGGTTCCGGCCGCGGCCTACGACCAGATCCCGGGCGGCGGCTACGACGCGGGACCGGCCCAGGGCTATGACCAGGCCCCGGCCGAGTACGAGGACGTACCGCCCGAACCCCAGCCGGCGCCCGTCCACCAGGCCCACGCCCAGGCCGCCCCGTCACCCAGGCCGCTCGCCCACGCCGCCCCCGCCACGCCGCGGCGCCCGCTGCACATGGGCCCGCCCGTACCCGACCCGTCCAACGGCATCGTGCGCTCCCTCGCCGACCGCGGCCCGGCCGGTGCCCCCACCCAGTCCGTGCCCGTCCCCCACGCCGAACCGCCCGCCGCCGGACCCCAGTACATCGAGCAGCCCCACGACGACGCCGCACCGCTCCCCGGCGCCCCCTGGGACGCCCAGCCCCCGCAGGCCGCGGCCCCGGCGGCGGAAGCGGCCGCCCCCGCCGAGGAACTCGAGGAGCTGGACCCGTTCGACCCGCGGCAGTACGCCAAGCCCGCCGCCCCCGAGGCGGCCGAGTTCCAGGGCGTGGACCCGGCCGTCGACATCCCCGCGCAGGTCCACCCCGACGCCGCCCCGGACCAGCAGGAGGACCCGGCGCACGCCCCCGGCGCGGACACCGCCCCGGACGACCCAGCCGAGGCCTTCGCGGGCCCCATGGCGGGGACCCCGCCCCAGAACCACCCCCAGGCCGAGCAGCCCGGGCCGGCCATCGCCATCCCGGCCCAGGCGGACGGCACCGCGCTCCCGGCCGAACCCGCCCCACAGCCCGTACCCGTGGACCCGGGCCACGCCATAGTCGCTGAGGCCCCCTCGCCCGAGGACCCCGCGCAGAGCGAACCGGAGCAGCCCCAGGAAGCGGACGCGGCGCCCGCGCCGGACGAGGCCACCGCGGCACAGCCCCCCCAAGGGCGCGCCGCCCGCCGCCGCGCCGCCCGGGGCCGGGCCGCCACCCAGGACGAGGCCCCGGCCGAACCCACCGCGGCCCCCACCGACGCCCCGCAGACCCCCGCGGCACAGGCCCCCCAGGGCCGCCGCCGTCGAGCGGCCCGGAGCCAGGGCCAGCAGGGCCAGCAGACGCAGGCTCAGGAGACGCCCCCCGAGGCGCCCGCGGGGCCCGGCGCCGCGCCGGTGGCCGTCGAGGCCGTGGCCGCGCCTACCGATGACGCGCCCGCCGCGCCAGTCGGCGACCCGTCGAATGGGAGCGCGGCCACGGCCGCACCGACGGCCCCGGCCCCGGCCGCTGACGCAGCCGGGGCCGAGCCCGCCGCCCCGCCGTCGGCTGGTGACGTTGCCGAGGCGCAGGCAGCCGCCGCGCCCGACGCCTCCGGCGCAGCACCTGTCGCCGCCGAGTCCGCCGATCCCGCTGAGGGGGCTGCGGCGCCCGGCGCAGCGCCCGCCGCGGAGGCGCCCACTGACGAGCCGACGGCTGATGCGGTCGCGGCGGCCGACGTGCCCGTGTCCGCCGATGCCGCGCCGACGGCTGAGCAACCCGAGGCTGTTGCCGTGCCGGGTGCGGACGCGCAGGACAACGAGGGGGCTCCTGCCGCGCCGACGGCTGACGAGTCCGCTGCCGAGCCCGTTGTGGAGGACGCGCCCGCCGAGCCGTCGGCTGATGCGCCCGCGGTCGCTGCTGTTGCGCCGCCTGCTGGCGCGGCCGAGGGTGCGGTCGTCGAGGCACCGGTCGGGGATGGCGCGGCAGCCGCACCTGATGCGCCTGCGGTCGCTGCTGCCGCGCCGCCTGGTGACGCGGCCGAGGATGCGGTCGTCAACGCTCATGTCGGGGACGTCACGACCGCCGCGCTGCCGGCCGACGCGCCCGGCGGGGACGCCGAAGGTGAAGGTGCGGTTGCCGACGCGCCCGTTGAGAACGGCGAGACTGCCGCGCCTGGCGGCGCCGCTGAAGACGCGGCTGTCGCCGCGCCCGTTGGTGACGACGCGAACGGCGCGCCGTCGGCTGATGCGCCTGCGGTCGCAGCCGCTGCGTCGGCTGGTGAGGTGGCCGAGGGCGTGGTCGTCGATGCGCCGGTCGGGGATGGCGCGGCTGCCGTGCCTGGCGGCGATGCCGTGGACGCGCCTGCCGCCGAGCCCGTTGTGGAGGTTGCGCCTGCCGAGCCGTCGGCTGATGCGCCTGCGGTCGCTGCTGCCGCGCCGACTGGTGAGGTGGCCGAGGGCGCGATTGTCGATGCGCCGGTCGAGGACGGTGCGACTGCCACGCCTGGCGGCGACGCCGTGGACGCGCCTGCCGCCGAGCCCGTTGTGGAGGACGCGCCTGCCGAGCCGTCGGCTGATGCGCCTGCGGTCGCTGCTGCTGCGTCGGCTGGTGAGGTGGCCGAGGGCGCAGTCGTCGATGCGCCGGTCGGGGATGGCGCGCCTGCCGCGCCTGGCGGCGACGCCGAAGACGCGGCCGTCGACGCGCCCGTTGGGGACGACGCGACTGCCGCGCCGACGGCTGACGTACCCGTGGCTGCCGCAGCCGCGCCTGCGGCTGACGAGGCCGCTGCCGAGCCGGAGGGCGCCGAGCCGGGCGCAGGCCATGCCGCTGAGGCGACGACTGACGACGCCTCCTCCGCCGCGGCCGAACCGCAGGAGCCGGAGGCCGGGTCCCAGGAGGCAGCCCCGGCTGCCCAAGCAGCCGCCGACGCGCCCGCCGAGGCCTCGGCCGCCGATGAAACACCTGAAGCCGAAGCCGAAGCCGAAGCCGAAGCGGCCGCGGGCGCCGTGCCGCAGGAGGATGCCTCCGCCGAGGCACCGGCTCCCGCGGAGGCCGCGCAGGCCACGGCCACCGAAGGCGGCACCGACAACGCGCCCGCGCCCGAACCAGCCGCCGCAGCCGCCCCCGAAACAGCTGCCCCCGAGGTCCCCACCGGCCCCCCGGCCGAGGGCTACGCGGAGGCCGAGCGGGCCGCCGTCCACCGGGTCATCCGCGACCGCCGCGACATCCGCAACGGCTTCCGCTCCGACCCGATCCCCCCCGAGGTGCTGCTGCGCGTGCTCGAGGCCGCGCACACCGCGCCCAGCGTCGGGCACTCGCAGCCGTGGGACTTTGTCGTCATCCGGTCCGAGGAGACCCGCCGCACCATGCACGAGCTGGCCATGCGCCAGCGCGACGCATACGCCAAGTCGCTCCCCAAGGGCCGGGCCAAGCAGTTCAAGCAGCTCAAGGTCGAGGCGATCCTCGAGACCCCGGTCAATATCGTGGTGACCGCCGACCCGACCCGCGGCGGCCGCCACACCCTCGGCCGGCACACCCAGCCGCAGATGGCGCCGTATTCCTCCGCGCTCGCCGTCGAGAACCTGTGGCTGGCCGCGCGCGCCGAGGGGCTCGGCGTCGGCTGGGTCAGCTTCTTCGACGAGCGCGAGATGGTGCGCGCGCTGGGGCTGCCCGAGCACTTGGAGATCGTGGCGTATCTGTGCGTCGGGTACGTGGACGAGTTCCCGGACGAGCCGGAGCTGATGAAGACGGGGTGGTCCAAGCGCCGCCCGCTGTCCTGGGTCGTCCACGAGGAGACGTACGGGCGGCGCGCGCTGCCCGGCGAGGCCCCCGCCAATCTGCTCCAGGAGACCCTCAGGGGTATCCGTCCGCTGGACGCCAAGGCGCTCGGCGAGGCGTGGGAGCGGCAGAAGCGCATGACCAAGCCGTCCGGCGCTCTCGGCATGCTCGAGATCATCTCGGCGCAGCTCAGCGGGCTGTCCCGGAAGTGCCCGCCCCCGATCCCCGAGCCCGCCACCGTCGCGATCTTCGCGGGGGACCACGGGGTGCACGCCCAGGGCGTCACCGCCTGGCCGCAGGAGGTCACCGGCCAGATGGTCGCCAACTTCCTGGGCGGCGGGGCGGTCTGCAACGCCTTCGCGGGCCAGGTCGGCGCCGAGGTCTGCGTCGTGGACGTGGGCGTGGCCGGCGAGCTGCCCAGCACCCCGGGGCTGCTGCCGCGCAAGGTGCGGGCGGGCACGGGCGACTTCACCGTCGGCCCCGCGCTGACCCGCGAGGAGGCGCTGCGCGCCATCGAGGTGGGCATCGAGACGGCGCGCGACCTCGTGGCCGCCGGTAACAAGGTGCTGCTCACCGGCGAGATGGGCATCGCCAACACCACCGTGTCGGCCGCCCTGATCTCCGTATACACCGGCGTGGACGCGGCCGAGGTCACCGGGCGCGGCACCGGCATCAACGACGAGATGCACGCCCGCAAGGTCGACGTCGTACGGCGCGGCCTGGAGCTGCACCAGCCCGACCCGGCCGACCCCATCGGCGTCCTGACGGCCTTCGGCGGCCTGGAACATGCCGCGATGGCCGGACTGCTCCTGGGCGGCGCGTCCCTGCGCACCCCCGTCATCCTGGACGGGGTGAGCGCCGGCGCCGCCGCCCTGATCGCCCGCGCCATCGCCCCCGAGGTGCTGGCCGCGTGCATCGCCGGGCACCGCAGCGCCGAGCCCGGTCATGTGGCCGCGCTGAACAAGCTGGGACTGCGGCCGCTGGTCGACCTTGATCTGCGCCTCGGCGAGGGGACAGGCGCGCTGCTCGCCCTCCCCGTGGTGCAGAGCGCCGCCCGGGCCATGCACGAGGTGGCGACCTTCGATTCCGCCGGAGTCACGGAGAAGGGCTGACGTCCGCCCCCGCCACGTAGGGTGTGCGCGGGGGCCTGTCCCACCGTCGATCAGCCGCTCCAGCGCCGCAGCGGCCGCGCATTCGCACGAGGAGAGCCGCATCGCCATGTCCGAGAACTTTGCATACCCCGTGGGACTGCGCCTGTCCGGGCGCCGGGTGGTCGTCCTCGGGGCCGGTCAGGTCGCCCAGCGCCGGCTGCCGGCGCTGATCGCGGCGGGCGCGGACATTGTGCTGATCTCTCCGTCCGCCACGGCCTCCGTCGAGGCCATGGCCGAGGCCGGCGAGGTGCGCTGGGAGCGCCGCGGGTACCGGGACGGCGACTTCGAAGGCGCCTGGTACGCCCTGATCACCACCGACGACCCCGAGGCCAACGCCGCCGCCTCCGCGGAGGCCGAGGCCCGCCGGATCTGGTGCGTACGCAGCGACGACGCCGAGGCGTCCACCGCCTGGACCCCGGCCACCGGGCGCAGCGAGGGCGTCACCGTCGCCGTGCTCACCGGCCGCGATCCGCGCCGCTCCGCCGCCGTGCGCGACGCCGTCGTCGAGGGGCTGCGCGACGGCACCCTCGCCGCGCCCCGGCACCGCGCCCGCGGGCCCCATGTCGCGCTGGTGGGCGGCGGCCCCGGCGACCCGGACCTGATCACCGTGCGCGGCCGTCGGCTGCTCGCCGAGGCGGACGTGGTCGTGGCCGACCGTCTCGGCCCCCGCGATCTCCTCGACGAGCTGCCGCCCCACGTCGAGGTGATCGACGCGGCGAAGATCCCGTACGGCCGCTATATGGCCCAGGAGGCGATCAACAACGCGCTGATCGAGCACGCCAAGGCGGGGAAGTCGGTCGTCCGGCTCAAGGGCGGCGACCCCTTCGTCTTCGGGCGCGGCATGGAGGAGGCGCACGCACTCGCCGAGGCGGGCATCCCCTGCACCGTCGTACCGGGCGTCACCAGCGCGATCAGTGTCCCGGCCGCGGCCGGGATCCCGGTGACCCACCGCGGCGTCGCTCATGAGTTCACGGTGGTCAGCGGGCATGTCGCACCTGACGACCCCAGCTCGCTCGTCGACTGGGCCGCGCTGGCGACGCTCCGCGGCACCCTCGTCCTCCTCATGGCCGTCGAAAAGATAGGCCCCATCTCCGCCGCGCTGATCCAGCACGGCCGCGACGCGGACACCCCGGTCGCCGTCGTCCAGGAGGGCACCACCGCCACCCAACGGCGCGTCGACGCGACCCTGGCCACCGTGGCGGAACGGGTCACGGCCGAGGGAGTACGACCCCCCGCGGTCGTCGTGATCGGCGATGTCGTGTCCCTCGCCTCGGGTAACCATGGGTAACGCATCACGTCCGCGTCATTGGCACGACCTCCAGGACAAGGCAGTATCACCCTGTGGCTGATCTCATCACCGTCGATGACCCCGACGACCCGCGGCTGCGCGACTACACGGGTCTGACCGATGTGGAGCTACGGCGCAGGCGCGAGCCCGCCGAGGGCCTGTTCATCGCCGAAGGCGAGAAGGTCATCCGGCGGGCCAGACAGGCCGGTTACGAGATGCGTTCCATGCTGCTGTCGGCCAAGTGGGTCGACGTCATGCGGGACGTCATAGAAGACGTCCCGGCGCCGGTCTACGCCGTCAGCCCCGACCTTGCCGAACGCGTGACCGGTTACCACGTCCACCGCGGAGCCCTCGCCTCCATGCAGCGCAAGCCGCTGCCCGAGGCCGAGCAACTCCTCCAGGGCGCCCGGCGCGTGGTGATCATGGAGTCCGTCAACGACCACACCAACATCGGCGCGATCTTCCGCAGCGCCGCGGCGCTCGGCATGGACGCCGTGCTGCTCTCCCCGGACTGCGCCGACCCGCTGTACCGCCGCTCCGTCAAGGTCTCCATGGGCGCCGTCTTCTCCGTGCCGTACGCCCGTCTCGAGACCTGGCCCCGCGGCCTGGAGGCGGTCCGGCACACCGGCTTCAAGATCCTCGCCCTCACACCCGACGAGAAGGCCACCTCCATCGACGACGCCGCACCCCACCGCATCGAGCGCGTCGCCCTGATGCTGGGCGCCGAGGGGGACGGGCTCTCCGCGCAGGCCCTCATGGCCGCGGACGAATGGGTGCGCATCCCCATGGCGCACGGCGTCGACTCCCTCAACGTGGGCGCCGCGGCGGCGGTGGCCTTCTACGCGGTCACGGCGGGCCGCCCGCAGGGCTGAGGCGGGTAGCCGCGAACGAGACGGGAGGGGGTGGGGGTGCAGGGGTGGTGCCCTGGACGCTTACGCATATTTGTGGCGCCAAGTTCCGGGTAACACCACGTTTCCGGGCACCGGCGCCGTAAATATGCGGTCCAGGGTGACAGCCCCGGAGGCCCCGCCCCCGCACCACCCACTAACGGCAGGCGCACCCACCACCCACCGTCAGCCGAACGACGTCGTGGACGTCGGCGTGGACGACGACGCGGGCGTCGGCGCCCCCAGCCCGTAGGGCGGCCCCTGGCACCCCTGCGCGGCGGCGATGCCCAGCGCGACCAGCAGCGTCACCACCACGAAGACGATCAGCCGCTGCCGCAGCAGCCGCCGGTCCGGCCCCGCGGGCCGCCGCCCGTTCGGCGGCGTACGGACCGTACGGACGGGCGGCCGCGCACCGTTGCGCCCCGAGGGGCGCGCCGGCGTCGGGCGGGCGCCGGAGTTACGGCCGGTGGACCCGGTGGACCCGGTGGAACGGCCCCCCGTGCCGGGCCCCGGGCGCGGCGCGGAGGCGCGCGGAGCCTGGGCGCGGGGTGTGGGGGCGGGCGTACCACCCGGGCGCCGCTCCGTGCGCTGCCGCGCGTACTCCTCGGGGCGCCGGCCGCTCGGCCGCTCCGACGGCTGCCGGGCCCCGTGGTGCCCGCCCGGGTGGTGCCCGTCGGAGGCGCCGGCCCCGCCGGCCCCCAGGCCGCCGTGCCCGTGCCCCTGCCCGCCGTGCCCGGGGCCCCCGTGCCCAGAGCCCCCATGCCCGTGCGCCTCCCGCGCCGCGATCTCCTTCAGGCGCAGGGAGAGCTGAAGCGTGCTCGGCCGGTCCTCGGGATCCTTCGCGAGACACGCGTGGAGCAGCGGCGCCAGCGCGTCCGGCACCCCGGCCAGCTGCGGCTCCTCGTGCACCACGCGGTACAGCATCACCTCGGAACTCCCCTGCCCGAAGGGGGAGTCCGCCATCGAGGAGTACGCGAGCGTCGCGCCCAGCGCGAAGACGTCGGTCGCGGGGGTCACCGTCGCCCCGCGCACCTGCTCGGGCGCGAGGAAGCCGGGGGAGCCGACCGCCGTGCCGACGTGGGTCAGCGTGCTGGCCCCCGTCGCCCAGGCGATGCCGAAGTCGATGATGCGCGGGCCCTTGGGCGAGAGCAGGATGTTCGAGGGCTTGAGGTCCCGGTGCACCACACCCGCCTCGTGCACCGCCAACAGGCCCTCGGCCAGGGCCGACCCGATGGCGGCGACCTGGGCGGCGGGCAGCGGGCCGTCCTCGTTCACCTTGTCGTGCAGGGACGGCCCGGGCACGTACTGGGTGGCGAACCACGGCCGGTCGGCCTCCAGGTCGGCGGCCACCAGCCGCGCCGTGCAGCCGCCGCGGATCCGCCGCGCGGCCGAGACCTCGCGGGCGAACCGGGACCGGAACTCGCGGTCCTCGGCCAGGTCCGGCCGGATCACCTTCAGCGCCACGCGCTGCCCGCGCCGGTCGGAGCCGAGGTAGACGACCCCCATGCCGCCCGCGCCGAGCCGCCGGTGAAGGCGGAAGGAGCCGACGACACGCGGGTCCTCGCGCCGGAGCCGCATCATCGCCATGTCCGTCCCCTACCTCCGGTGGGTAGGCCCCTTCCCAGTACCCCTGGAGGGGAGGCCCCATCCGCTGCCGCCGTCTGACGTGCACAGCTTACGGATTGACGGCCCGACGCGCTGCGAGGCCGCGCATGCGTCGGCAGATGGATTGTCAGTGGCAGGTGGAATCCTTGGAGAAGTGGGGCGGAAACGCGGCAATCCGCGCTCCGGTCCACGATGCGAGTTCTCAAGGGACCGTCGCAGAAGGGGGATTGAGCCCGTGAAGGGTGATCGTGTGGAGATAGTCGTGGATGCCGGTGACACGACCCGGACGTATGAAGTGGTGGCGACTCGGGCGGGCCGCAGGGTGGAGACCGCGGTGCGGCGAGGCGTGGTGGAAGTGAGCGAAGTCACCCGGAGCGGCACGGCGGTGCGCACCGCCCGCTTCATGGCCAACCGAGTGCTGGCGCTGGTCGAGCAGCCGGTGCCCCGCATCGACGACGGAGAGCGCGAGGAGAGCCCTCACAGGGAGGACCCCAAGTCCTGACTCCGGGTCTCCACCCAGGGGAGTAGTCGCCCGCGCAGGACGTCATCCTCCGGGAGGCCCGGCATCGGTACGAAGGCATGACGCCGTCTCCCGTCCCCGCGCCTAATGTGGTGGTCAAGCGGCGGGCGCAGCACTCGTCCCCCGAGGTCAGACGCTCGCCGCCCCAGATGTGACAGGAGAGGGACGATGGTGGATCCCGCTGGACGGACGACCACCCGGGCGCGCGGACACGGCGCGGCGGATGTGTTCGGCGAACAGCGGACCGGCACGCGTCACCCCCTGGTCGCGGCGGCCATGGTGCTGCCGCTGGCCACTCTCCTGGCCATCGTGTTCGGCGGCTGGGAAGCCGTCGTCACACAGGCGTCGTCCGTGGCGGGAATGCTGGGGCGCTGAGCGCCCCAAGCCCGGGAGAGCGGCCCGGGCGGGGACATCCCGTCATCAACCCCGTGGGGACGGGGGTGCGGCGGACGGCACGAGTGCCCGGACAGCTGGGGAGCTGTTGCGGTGAAACACCCGCAACGGGTGCCGAGCCTCTGACCTGCGAGAGCAGGTTGGGGGCGGCAGTCCGGGCATAGCAAAGGGCCCTGTTCGCACTCGCTGGGGAGCGAGAGCGAACGGGGCCCGCGTGCATGCATGGACCCCGTACCTCGTTCGGAGGACCGGGGCTGTTGGGAACCGCGCCGCCCCGCGGGGGAATGAGGGCGGCGCGGCTGTCAGGAGGCGAGTAGTTCGATCTTGATTGCGAGGGCGCCTAGCGCTTCCTTTTCGGGCGGGTAGATGGTGCGGATGTTCGCGAGCTGTTCCTCGCGGGTCGCCGTCGGGTTGACGTTCGCCGGCCCCTCGCCGTTAAGCAGGGCCTCAAAATCGGGATACTCCGTGACCTGCCTCACGAGCACGTCGCACGTCTCATCTGTGCCCTTGATCCGGAAGCGGATCACATCGCCTGCGGCAAGATCGGCGAGACGCGGGTACTTGACCCGTACCTCGGTCGTCTTCTTGCCCGCGGCGACCAGATCGAAGTATCGCCGGTAGAGGTTCAGCTCGCGGACGCGAGCGGCCGTATCCGTCATGAGGCGGAAATGCTCCTAGCTGCTGGTGCGGTCATCATCCGGCCGAGTTCCCCGGCGGAGTACGAGCGGAAGAAGTGCCGGGGGTCGGAGAGCACGATCTCGGTCGTGTTGAGCAGGCGGTCGATGTACTCGGACAACGACCCGGGCCACTCCCGAGTGTCGAGCATCCAAGGGGCCGCGCCCTCGGGCAAGGGCGCGCGCCCTTCCCGTATGAGCGACTTCGACAGCTTGGCGCCCGTGTCGCTGACGATCTGCGGGCAGAACAGGCGTGCGGGCAACTGCCCGCGAGTGAGGCCGACAGCCTGTAAGGCGCCGTCGACCAGGTGCGAGCCGAACACCCAGTCGCCGCCCTTCACCATCACGTACAGGGTGCCGCGCGCGCCGGTGACGGCGAGTTCCTTCACCAGGTTGCGGTACAGCGTGGCGAGGTCGAGGTACCCCTCGCTGGTCGGGTCGATGGTGACCTCGTACTCGCCGTGGTGCAGGCAGACAGCTGAGATCGTCGCGCGCTCTGCCTCGACGTGCTGCACATGTGTACGCTGCGCGTACTTCTCGGCCCACCCACAGGCGGGCCGCGGACAAGGAACCCGAAGGTGAGCCACGCCCGCGGATGGCGCGAGCCACCATCGGGCGGCGTCCATCCGTGGGAGCACGCGCAGCCACGTGCGGCGGAAGTCCTCGCCGGCCTGCTGCTGGCTGTATGTCTCGACGGAGTACGGCACGTGCAGTCGCTCGGACAGGGCGTTGAACAGCGGGCGGTACAGCTTGTCGACCTGCTCGGCGATGCCCTGCTCGCCGAGCGCCTGTGCGTATGCCCGCTGGTAGCGGTGACCGGTTTTATGGTCGGTGACGATGGCATATGGCGCGTTGTCGAGTGCGCCGAACTGGACCTCGGCAGGTACGCCGAACTTGTCCCGGAGGCGGGTCGCCGTAGCGAATGTGAGGGACTGCACCAGCGACGTGCCGATGTGCGGGGCCCCGTTGATCTGCGTCCCTACGACGAACACAATCCGCTCGGGCGCGGTGTCGAGGACTCGGGGTGTGAGCACGTCCTCGGCACGGCTGAGCGCGTTCGCGAGGACCGTGTTCGGTGATACGGGGTATGTGGTCACCCTGTCTTCCCCCTCGGTAGATGGGCAGGAGTGCGCCGCGGTTGCGGCGGGTGTGCTTCGGCGAGCTGGGGCCGAGCGGCGGTGTCCGGTTCGCTGTGTGCTGTCGGAGCACCTTGTACGCTCGGCCCCAGGGCCGGCCCGGGGTCCAATCCACCTCGGGGCGGCCCGTCCGTTGTGGTCGATCAGAAGCGGCGGCGGGCGAAGGTGCTCCCCCACATGACCTGACCGCGGGCGAGGCTGGCGCGTACGTGCGCGTCGGTTTCGGCCTGGTCGGCGGCCAGTGCGAGCGGGGCGATCACCAGACAGACACGGCACAGGGCTCCGTGCGCGACCAGGGCTAACCAGTCCCGTGACGGCGGGGGGATCGTCATTACGTACTGATCGTGGCCGTAGTCCAGTGCGGCGCACCCGCGGCGGATCGTGAGCCGTGCGCCGATCACGGGCGGCTCTTTATCGCCGGGGCCAAGGTGCAGCGCGGTTGCGAGGCGCCGCATTCCGTCTTCGACGGTCTCAGCAGACTCGTTCTGTCGGCGTGGTCCGGGGTGTGTGATGAGCAACTGGGCGAGGGCGAACCCGTCGGCGCGGTGAATGCCGGTCGCGGCGGCCACTGTGGCGACGAACCCGGGGCCCGGGGGAACGTCGAGATGCGGGGCAGTCACGATGCCTTCACCTCCGCCCATACGACCTTTCCGGGCGGGGCATCGGTGACTCCCCACGCCGTGCACAGGGCGTCGAGGATGATCAGGCCGCGTCCACGGTCGCGGTCGTGCGACTTGGGGCGCGGGTGGGGATGGCGTCTCACAGGGTCTTGTACCTCCACTTTGGTGCGGGTGTCGTCGGCGTCGAGCGTGACTCGTATCGAGTCGCCGGGTTCCGTGCCGTACCTGATTGAGTTGGTGACCATCTCGCAGGCCACCAGCACGACGGTTTCGAGGTAGTCGTCGGATGCGTCCGGCACGTGGTACCGGATGAACTCGCGTACGAACTCGCGTGCCGCGCCGGCCGATTCGGGGGCGCCCTCCAACAGCAGTACCGGTGGGGGGCCGCCGGGTGGGGCGCAGCAGACGGGAGCGGTGTCCCGTCGTCGTTCGATCATGTGTCTCCCCTTACGGGCGGACAGTCGCGGCCCGGGTCGCGGGCCGGATGGTTCCTCCGACTAGGCAACACGCGTGGTGAAAGTCGGGGTACCGTCTTGGGGGGTGTCGAAGGGTGTCGCTTCGACTACCCGTCGTCGCAGAAGGGTCTGAACATGAAGACGCCGAACGACAAGCTCGAACAGTGGTTAGACCGGTCGGGCATGAGCCGCGGAGAGTTGGCGCGGCGCGTGAAAACCAAGGCGGCCCAGTGGAACCAGCCGCATATTTCACCGGACGCGACGCGTGTTCGCTGCTGGCTTCAAGGTGAGACGCCGCGTGCACCGATTCCGGACATCCTTGCGGGCGTGTTCTCGGATCACTTCAGTTTTCGGGTCACGACGTACGATCTCGGGCTCGGGGACAGCGGCGCCGCCGACGCTGCGCTCGTTTACAACTCCTCGTACGCGGCTACGGTGGAAGTCGTCGCAGACCTGGGGAGAGCTGACGTGGACCGACGCAAGTTCCTTGCAGCCGCGCCGTTTGCGGCCGTCGCGGGGGTCGGTCCCTCGCGGGACTGGCTGTTGAACACCCTTGATCAGGAACCCGAACCGAGTCCGGGCCCGCGGGTGCGTCTTGAGGACGTGACCGCGGTGAAGAATATGTTCACGACCTTTCAGCGCATGGATATTTTCCAGGGCGGAGGGTCGGGCCGGATGGTACTCGCCGACTACATGAACGCCCACGTCTACCCGCTATTGCGCCGCGCCCATAGCGACGACGTGCGCCGCGCGCTGTGCGAAGCGGCGGCAGAGCAGACGTACCTCTTGGGCTGGATGGCCTACGACAACGGCGAGCACAGTGTCGCGCAGCGCTACTTGATCCAGTCGCTACGCCTTGCCGAGGAGTCGCGGAACCCGGCGCTCGGCGCGCACGTCCTCGCGGGCATGGCCGATCAAACGACGCTGCTCGGGAATCCGGCCGAGGGGAGGCGCCTCGCGCAGGCTGGTCGGCAAGGGCTGTCGCGAGCCACGTCGCCGGCCTGCATGGCTGACTTGTGGTGCCTCGAGGCGCGGGCGCTCGCGCTGCTCGGCGAGAAGTCGGCAGCAGCGCACGCGGTCGCCCAGTCGGAACGGGCGTACGAACACGTCAACCTCGATAAGGAACCGGACTGGGCGGCCTTCATCGATCCGGCGTACCTGCACGGGGAGCACGCAAACACCTTCCGCGATCTGGGCGACGCCGCGGCGGCCGAGGAACACGCCCGCCGGTCCATCGGGCACGCGCACATGCAGAAGCGCGCCCGCCGGGGCGCGATGTCGCAAGCTGCCCTTGCCGTATCCCACCTGCAACGGCGCGACCTCGAGGCCGCGTACTCCGCGGGTCTGCGGACGCTGAAGCTGTCGGGACTGGTCAAGTCGTCGCGGGCGGTCGAGGCGGTCGAGGATCTACAGCGGCGCATGCAGCCGTTCGGCGGGCATCGGCTCGTCGCTGACTTCAACGAGCGGGCCCGCGAGCTGGTCGCCGCGGCATAGGGCTCCGGAACGCACAGACACGCCCCCTGCGCGGCCGTGAGCGGCCGTACGGGGGGCGTGTCGTGTCATCGGCTGAGCTGCCACAGGGACAGCAGCAGGCCGTACAGGGCGACCAGGGCGGCGACGGACGGGAGCGGCCAGCGTGCGCGCTCGAGGGCGTCGAGGCGGCCGTCGCTGCGCTTCTGGCCCTCGGTCTCGCCGCGCTCGAGGGTGTCGAGGCGTGCGTCGTGGGCGTCGAGACGTCGGGCGTGCTCCTTCTGTGTTTCGTCGCTCTGGTCGTGGCGCTGCACCAGCAGGGCGAGGGC
Source organism: Streptomyces sp. NPDC097640 (assembly GCF_040302705.1). Classification (NCBI taxonomy): domain Bacteria; kingdom Bacillati; phylum Actinomycetota; class Actinomycetes; order Kitasatosporales; family Streptomycetaceae; genus Streptomyces; species Streptomyces sp. NPDC097640. The sequence goes on along the minus strand of NZ_JBEOSB010000006.1, from coordinate 160,850 downwards.
GCCGTCGGTGCGGGTGAACCCGACCTCGATGGTTCGCCGGATGCGCTCGAGCTCGAGGGCGACCGCGGCCGGATCGTTGGGCGAGGGCTCGGTCACTCGGTGCCGTCCCCGGTGTCGGGGAGGCCGATGCCGAGTCGGTCGAGCAGCTGCTCGACGGCGCGCGTGGCCATGATGCGGGCGACGATGCCCGCCGCGGCGGCGGCCGATCCGGCGGCGGCGACCAGCCATGGGGCGGCGACGGCAAGAGCGTCGTTATCGGCGATCACGGCGGCGAGGGCGGGCAGTACGGCGGCGACAGCGAGCAGGGTCTGTATCGCGGTGCGAATGGCGCGCTTGGTCTTGTCGCTCATGAGTGGGGGTGTCTCCCATCGTGCGGGGGGCGCCCCGAGGCGCGGTACCGGCGGGGCGGGCGAGGGCCTACTTGTCGTAGGCGAGGCGGAACAGGGCGGACCAGCCCTTCGGGCCGATCGCCGGGTCGTTGGGCTTGCCCTTGGCGCGGTACTGCGGGTGCGCGTTGTGGAACTTGATGACGGCGGCCTGAGTCTGGGGCCCGTAGTTGTCGGCCTCTTTCACGCCCTTGGGCATGTAGCCGGCGGCCTTGAGCGCGCGCTGAAGGGTGCGCGCGCACGGCTCGGCCTTGTTCGGGGCGAGGCCGGTCGGGAACTTCGGCGGCGTGTAGGTGCTGGGGTCGTCGTCGCTCGGAGCGGTTCCGCCGGCGAGCTTCCTCGCCCGGCGGACGATCTCGGCGAGCTGGGCGACAACGTGCGAGCCGGGGCATGACGTGTGCCCGCCCCACGCGCTACCGCCCATCGCGTGATAGCCGAGGCCGCGCCCGCTGGGGCCGTTGGCGACCTGAAGCGGCACGCTGTAGGTCTTGTGGGTCCACGCCAGTACCTCGGCGCATCGGTCGAGCTGGTCGTCGGTGAGGGCATCGCCCCCGCGGCCCTCGTTCTCGACAGACAGCCATGTACGGTTTCCGTCGGCCTGGGCCCACGCGCGGTCGGCGGTGTCGACCCACTGACACAGGTCGCCGGCGCGGCTGGTGCCGAAGTGCGCGGACGCCTTCGCCTTGAGGTCGCGGAACCACGAATCGGTACCGGCGTAGCTGCCATCCATGATGTGGACGACGACGCCGCGTACGTCGTCCTGTCCGCCCTTGGTGAAGTTGACGGGGATCGGGCGCCACTTGGCGCCGGGCATGCGTGTCACGGGGAACTCCAGACATGAGAAAACGCCCGCGGCGCGGTGCCGGGGCGTACGGGTGTGGAGGCGGGGTGGCCTAGGGCGCGTATCGGGCCGTGATCAACTGACGGTCCCGGGTGAGGTCCTTGATCCACATCATCGAGGCGCGCAGGTGGAGACTGGCGAGGTAGCTGTCCGGGGACCCGATATGCGCCCTAGAATCATGGCGTTAGGGGTAGGACACCGGTGCGTAGCGCCGGCACAGCACGCCGTAGGGCTCTCTTGACCGCCACGATACGGGGCGACCAGTATGAGTCAAAGAGTCACGGGTGGGGAAGCGGCGCTTTTGCCTCAGCCATGGAACTGCAATAACCAATCACAGTCGGCCCGAAACAGCTCGACTGGCCTGGCGTGTAACCACTCTGACGGAACCGTCGAGGTCCGGCGGTATGCGAGTTTCGGTTCTCAACCTGAACGAGAGGGAAACTGAATGACTTCCAGTGAGATCGCAAACATTTCCGAGGCTGAGTGGGAGGACCTCGTCGCCTTGACCGGACGGCCTGTTGACGAGATCAAGGCAGCTCTGGAAGCCGCGGACGAGTCCGCGGATTCCTTCGTTGACCCGCTGGAGCTGGTGAAGAAGGAATATGAGTTCCCGGTTATTCCGGGTGTTCTGACCTTCAAGGTCTCGGCGGAGTTTACTAGCGGCGACGACTGGAAGGCCGATGTAACTTTTAAAATCCAGGTCTTCGGCGAAGAGGTCTACTCCCAGGATTTCCGTGACTTCTCGAAGGAGAAGAAGGTCGTTCACGTCAAGCCGGGGACATCCCTCGTCCATGCCGATGTGGAATTCGGCTTCTATAGCGAACGTTACTGCTTCGGCCTGAGCGGTGAGGTGAAGGTGGTCGGGCTGAACAAGAAGGAGTTCGATTTCGAGGACCTGTTCTGCATCTATTAGGGCGCGTATCGGGTCCCCGGACAGCTACCTCGCCAGTCTCCACCTGCGCGCCTCGATGATGTGGATCAAGGACCTCACCCGGACCACCAATTGATCACGACCCGATACGCGCCCTAGATGATCGATTCCAAGGGGTAGGTGCTCGATGGGTCAGTGAGCAAGAGGTGTGAAGTGGTGGACATCCATGTGGCTCGTGGGAAATCCAAATTGCAGGTCCGTGAGCATGCGCAGGATGAACTCACCAACACCGCAGTCGAACTGCTCCCAATTATCGAAGTCATGCTGCACGAGCACCGGCCAGTCGTCAGGGCTGGCTGCCCCCGTCTGCCAGACGAAGCGGATCTCCTGCTCCGACGCCGCCCAGCGCAGCAGCCCATGTCGCGCCGGGTAGACGGCGTGTGGTCGCCACATTTCAACGGCGTGCACCGCATCACCCTTGGACCAGTCCACGAGGTCCATGCCAAGCACACCGGGAACGAGCAGATCAAGGTAGTCATCGAAGCCGCCGGCGCCGAACAGATCAACGATCTCCTTGTAGTCGCTCGGCAACGACGTGCCGAGGGCAGCCTCGGTTGCGGGCCAGTCGACGGCCGGTTTACGCATCGGTTCCCAGCCGACGACGACGCGCAGCTTCTCGGCCCAGGAGGCACCCTCCGGGAACCCGGTGGCCGCCGGGTTCTCACGATGGGCGACAACGATGACCGAACGTGTTCCCTCCGGGGAGGCAACCTGGCCGCACCCGATCCAGTAGGACCAGTAGGCCCACCCCCGCATTTCCAGCAGTTCCTCCCCGAACGGCTCGGTGAGCGGCAACCCGGTGCGCTCGGTGAGCGACGGGTCGGTGAAACCACCCGCAGCGAGATTCCGGGGCCGACCCGCCAGCCGACCGACTTCGGCGATGAGCTCCGCCAAGCTCGTACCGCCCGGCGCATCGAAGATGGTCGGAGCATCGCGAGCAGGCGAAGCCTGGTCGATCATCTTCCAGACACTGGCGACGCGTTCGGAATGTCCCATGGGTGTCAGTCAACCGCATGCCGCCGACATACCACGGCGGCATGGCCTTGCCGGTGGCGTTGAAACTCCGGCAGTCGACGATCCCATGCTCGTTGTCCGCTGGTAACGAAGGTCAGCCGCTACCACCTCATCCACCACCGAGCGTCTGTGCCCTCCGCGTCAGTGATCGAACCCGGTCAGCGAGCGGAGGGTGTCTTGTCCAGTGTGGTCGTTGTGCCAGACCGCGGCGGTCAGGGCGAGAATGCGTTGCATGACGCGGCGATGACGCCCCCAGGCGTGCGCCCTCGGTGCTGTTCGAGATTGAGCTGCCCCTTGAGCGTCTCGTTGATCGACTCGATGACTTGCCGCAAGGGCTTGAACAGGGATCCGCCGGGTCGTTGTCGTTCGCCCTTGCGGGTCGGTCGCAGCAACTGGATTCCGTGCTGGACAAGTTCGTGTTCGAAGGCGCGGCCGGAGTAGTTCTTGTCACCGATCAGTGTCTGCCCGGGCCGGCCTTGGAGGAGGTCCGGTTCGGCGGCGAAGAGGTCGAGGAGGGTTTCGCGTTCGTCGGCTTTGGCCCCGGTCAAAGCGAAGGTGACGGGTAGACCCTGAAGGGTGCATATGAGGTGCAGGCGCAGGCCCCAGAAGAAGCGGCTGTGGCTGGCGCAGTAGCCGTACTGGGCCCATCCGGCCAGGTTGGAGCGTTTGACGGTCTCGCGTGAGCGACCGCACTCCACGGGAGTGGAGTCCACGAGCCATACGTCGTCGCTCCACACCGAGGTGCTGGTGGCCAGGATCCGGGCAACTCGACGAAGCAGACTGGTGGCCTTGCGCAGTCGCTTGTTGTAGCCGGGTTGCTGCGGCAGGTACGGGAAGAGGTGCCGCAGGTGGGCCCGGGCATGCCGGAGCCACCTGGCCTCGGAGGTGAAGCCGAGCACAGCCTGCATCACTGCAAGGGTGACCAGTTCGGCATCACTCAGGCGAGGCGCGATGCCGACCGTCGGGCGCCACGGCGCAAGGTCCGGACGCTCCTTCAGTAGATCTTCGGTCGTCGCATAGGGAGCTGTCGCGAGGGTGTCCAGATCGTTCGCCATATAACGATCTTGAATGCCCTCGTTCTCACCACCGCAGGCACCCCTTGGAATCGATCATCTAGGATCCGGGAGAGTCACCACGCCGTACCGGATGGAGAGCCGTGAGCGGAATCGTCTCGCAGCTGGTTGACGTCGTCGGTCGGGGGGAGGCCGTCGTGTTGGCGGACCGGGACGACGGCACCGTCGTGCGGCGCGGTCCGGTCGTGGCCAAGGCGCACGCCCCCGGCGTGGATCCGGGGGAGCTGGCCGTCAGGGTGGGGGTCGCTGCTCGGTGTGAGGGCGTCCTGCTTCCGCCGCTGCGGGGGCCCGAGGTCCTGCCCGGCGGGCGGATGGTGACGGTGTGGCCGTATGGGGAGCCGGTGTCACCGGAGGAGCCGGAGGCCGCCCCGTGGGCGGAGGCCGGCGCGCTGCTGGCACGGCTGCACGCGGTGGCTCCTGGGGCGCTGCCGCCGATGCGCGGGCCAGCCAAGGCCGCCCGCGCCGTGGCCCGGCTGCGCGCGGTGGACGGAGGCGGGGCGGCGGCCGAGGCCGTGCTGCGGGCCTGGGCCGCGCTGCCGGGCTGGGCGCGGGGCGAGGACGTGGCCCCGGAGGGCGCGCTGTGCCATGGCGATTTCCATCTGGGCCAGTTGGTGAGGCGCGCCACGGGCTGGCTGCTGATCGACGTGGACGACCTCGGCCTCGGCGACCCCGCGTGGGACCTCGCGCGCCCCGCCGCCTGGTACGCCGCCGGGCTGCTCGCCCCGGAGGACTGGGCGCGCTTCCTGGAGGCGTACCGCGCGGCGGGTGGTTCGGCGGTGCGGGGCTGCCAAGAGGACCCGTGGGCGCGGCTCGATGTGCCCGCACGCGCGCTGACCGTGCAGATGTCGGCGCTGGCGCTCGCCAAGGGGCGTCCGTTGGACGAGGCCCAGGAGGCCATGGTGGAGTCCTGTGTCCGCATCGCCCGGCTTGCCGCGGCGTAGGGTGAAGTCAACGCCGCCGGACGGCTGTTCCGGCAGCGCTTTTGTCTGATTGCTGAGGAGTTGAGCGGACCATGCAGTGTCCCAAGTGCCATGCGCCGATGCACACGTACAACCGCAACGGCGTCCAGATCGAGCAGTGCAGCGGCTGCCGGGGGATCTTTCTGGACTACGGGGAGCTGGAGGCGCTGACCCGGCTCGAGTCGCAGTGGACCACGCAGGCCCCGCCCGCGCCGCAGGCCCCGCCCGCCCCTCAGGCGTACCCGGCCTCGCCCGCCTGGGGTGCCCCGCAGCATGGCCACCACGGCCACCACGGTCATCACAAGCGTGGCTTCGGCCACATGCTCTTCTCTTCCTGAGCGCGCATACGACTGAGGGCCGGGGCGAGATGCCCCGGCCCTCGGCCGATCATGTGGACGATACTGGGATTGAACCAGTGACCTCTTCCGTGTCAGGGAAGCGCTCTCCCGCTGAGCTAATCGTCCCGGGCACCGCGATGAAGATCGCGATGCCGTGGTGTGCGCGATACTGGGATTGAACCAGTGACCTCTTCCGTGTCAGGGAAGCGCTCTCCCGCTGAGCTAATCGCGCGGGCGGGCCCGTGAGGACCCGAGTGGACGATACTGGGATTGAACCAGTGACCTCTTCCGTGTCAGGGAAGCGCTCTCCCGCTGAGCTAATCGTCCGAGGTGGAGACGGGATTTGAACCCGTGTAGACGGCTTTGCAGGCCGTTGCCTCGCCTCTCGGCCACTCCACCAGACGCAGGGGCCGAAACCCCCACTCCGAGCGGACGACGAGATTCGAACTCGCGACCCTCACCTTGGCAAGGTGATGCTCTACCAACTGAGCCACGTCCGCAGGTGTCGTTTCTCCGGGGCGCTCCCGCGTCCCGGCGACGTGTTGAACTCTAGCGGATTCCCGGGCCAGCTCAAATTCCGTTTGCGCACCGTGCTCCCTCCGTTTCCGCAGCGTGCCGCCGTGAACGACCTCCCGCCGCACCGCCGGGGCGCCCGCCATACACTCGCAACCGTGTACGACCTGCCCCCTCTCGCCCGCTTCGGCGGCCTCCTCGCCACCGATCTGCGCGAGGTGACGAGCGATCCCGCGGCCCTGGACTCCAGGGGTTTCTGGGCGGTGGTCGCGGACTTCGAGGGCGGTCTGGTGTGCGCGCGCTTCGGGGACGTCAGGCCCGATCCGGTGCCGGACCCGGTGCCCGGCCGCTGGCGCGGTCCCGCTCCGGCGGACTGGACCTCGTCGCTGGACCGCGCCGCGTACACCGAGGGCGTACGGCGGATCCGGCGGCGCATCGCGACGGGCGAGGTGTACCAGGCGAACCTGTGCCGGGTGCTGTCCGCGCCGCTGCCCGAGCCCGGCCGGGCCGACGTGGACGCGCTGAGCGCGCTGCTGGCGCTGGGCAACCCCGCCCCGTACGCCGGCACCGTCCGTCTGCCCGCTCGGGGCGTGGAGGTCGCCACGGCCTCGCCCGAGCTCTTTCTGCGGCGGGACGGGCGGGTCGTCGAGTCCGGCCCGATCAAGGGCACCGGGCGCGAGGCGGCGGACCTGCTGGAGAAGGACCACGCCGAGAACGTGATGATCGTGGACCTGGTCCGCAACGACCTGGGGCGGGTCTGCGTCCCCGGGTCGGTGACGGTCCCCGCGCTCTGCTCCGTCGAGCCGCACCCCGGGCTGGTGCACCTCGTCTCCACGGTGCGCGGGGAGCTGGCGGAGGGCGCGGGCTGGCCGGAGCTGCTCGCGGCGGCGTTTCCGCCCGGGTCGGTCACCGGGGCGCCCAAGTCCAGTGCGCTGCGCATCATCGAGGAGCTGGAGACCGCGCCCCGCGGCCCGTACTGCGGCGGTGTCGGCTGGGTGGACGCCGACCGCGGCACCGGCGAGCTGGCGGTGGGGATACGCACCTTCTGGATCGACCGCGGGGCCGTCGGCGGCCCCGCGCTGCGCTTCGGCACCGGGGCGGGCATCACCTGGGGCTCCGACCCGGAGCGCGAATGGGACGAAACCGAACTCAAGGCCGCCCGGCTGCTCGAGGTAGCGTCGGGGGCACATCAGCCGACGGGAGGCACCGCACGATGACACTCGCCATCTGGCTCGACGGTTCGCTGCGTGAGGCGGACAGCGCGCGGGTGTCCGTCTTCGACCATGGGCTGACGGTCGGCGACGGCGTCTTCGAGACGGTCAAGGCGGTGGACGGGCGGGCCTTCGCGCTCACCCGCCATCTGCACCGGCTGGCCGGCTCGGCCCGCGGCCTGGGGCTGCCGGCCCCGGACCTGGACGAGGTGCGGCGGGGCTGCGAGGCGGTACTGGACGCCAACGCGGTGCCGCTGGGGCGGCTGCGGATCACCTATACGGGAGGGGTCTCACCGCTCGGCTCCGACCGGGGCACGGCGGGACCCACGCTGGTCGTCGCGGTCGTCGAGACCGAGCGGCGGCCCGATACGACGGCGGTGGTCACCGTCCCGTGGACCCGCAACGAACGCGGGGCGCTGGCGGGCCTGAAGACCACCTCGTACGGCGAGAACGTGGTGGCGCTCGCCCGGGCGCGGGAGCACGGCGCGAGCGAGGCGCTGTTCGGCAACACCGTGGGGCGGCTGTGCGAGGGCACCGGCACCAATGTCTTCGTGGTCCTCGACGGGGAGCTGCACACCCCGCCGCTGGCCTCCGGCTGCCTCGCGGGCATCACCCGGCAGCTGGTGATCGACTGGGTGGGGGCGAAGGAGACCGATCTGCCCTTCGACGTTTTGGAGCGGGCGGAGGAGATCTTCCTGACCTCCACCACCCGGGACGTCCAGGCCGTGCACCGGCTGGACGAGCGGCCGCTGCCGGGCGCGCCGGGCCCGGTGACCGCGGAGGCGATGCGGATCTTCACCGAGCGGGCGGCCGACGACCTCGATCCCTGAGGGCGGTTCGCCGCGAAAACCTGGTGACGATCGTGCGTCGGGTAGGTAGAACACCATCGTGACCACCACCCTGCGGCCCACCGGGCCGGAACAGCACACCGACGCGGGCGGCCGGGCCCGCGCGTACGAGGTCTGTGTCAACGGCCGCGCCGTAGGCACGCTCCGCCTCGCCACCGACGACCGGCTGGGCCCGGAGGTCGGGCGGATCGAGCGGCTGGAGATCGACGAGCCGGACCGGCACCGCGGCCGGGGCACCGTCGCCGCGCTGGCCGCCGAGGAGGTGCTGCGCGGCTGGGGCTGTACGCAGGTCGAGGTGAGCATTCCGGCGCAGGCCACGACCGGGCTCGGGCTCGCGGGCGCGCTCGGCTTCGGCGAGCGCAGCCGCAACATGGTCAAGGAGCTGTCCGAGGCGCCCGAACTGCCGCCGGGCAGCGAGGTGCGGGCCATGGGGGAGGCGGAGTACCCGGCCTGGTTCGAGCACGAGCGGACCGAGCACATCCGCAGCTGGACGGAGCGTGGGGTGGCCGAGGAAGCGGCCCGGGCCAAGGCGGACACCGCCTACGCGACCCTGCTGCCGGACGGCCCCGCGACGCCCGGTGCCCTGCTGCGCGTCCTCGCCCACGACGGCACCGACGTGGGCACCCTGTGGCTGGCGATACGCCCCGAGGAGGGGGCGGAGGCAGGGGACGCCCTCGAGGGCTATGTCTACGGCGTCGAGGTCGACGAGGAGCACCGAGGGCGCGGCCACGGCCGCACCCTCATGCTGGCCGCCGAGCGCGACAGCCTGGCGGCGGGGGCCCGCACGATCGGGCTGCATGTCTTCGGCGGCAACACCGCGGCGCTGCGGCTGTACGAGTCGCTCGGCTACCGGCCGACCGAGTACCACCTGTTCAAGCAGCTGCTCTGAGGCGCGGGCGCCCGCTCACCGGGCGAGCAGCCGGTCGGCGATCGCCTCGATGCGCTCGCGCAGGCCCTCCTGGCTCTTTCCGCCGTCCAGCCGCTCGCCGCCGATCACATAGGTGGGGGTGCCGGCCACCCCGATCGCCTTGCCCTCGGCCTGGTCCGCGTCCACGATCAGGATGTGCCGCCCGTCGATCAGCGCGGTGTCCATCTCCTCGGCGTCGAGCCCCAGCTCCCGCGCGACGTCGACCAGCACCACCTCGCCGCGCGCGCCCAGCTCCTCGGCGCGGGCCAGCACGGCCTCGGCGTACGGCCAGCCCCGGCCCTGCACGATGGCCTCCTCGAGGGCCTGGGCCGCGGCGTGGGCGTGCTTGTGCTTCTCCAGCGGGAAATGCCGTATGCGGATCTCCAGGGCCTCGCCGTAGCGGGCGCGCAGCGTGTGCAGGTCGGCCAGCGAACCGCGGCAGTCGGGACACTGGAGCTCGCACCACACGTCGAGCACGGCGGGCTCGGGGCTGTGGTGCTCGGCGGCTTCGCCGGAGGCGGGGCGGGCAGGCTGGGGGTCGCTCATGGGGTCAGTCTTCCAGCCCGGAGCCGACTCCTCCGAATCTGCGCCGGAGAGACTGGTCGGGGAGGGGCGTCGGCCCGGGGGAGGAGTCGTTTCCCGGAGATGTCCCTGATCCTCATCCCCGATATGGCCGGAATGGCGCCGCGAGGGTGCAGGATGGAATACCGATATTCGACGGGCAGGAGGCCCCCGATGCTGACTGACACGGTCTGCGCCGCGGCGTCCGCGGCGGGCCTCGCTGTCGCTTTTCTGACGGCGTACCGCAAGCGGTTCCTGGCCGCGACCCGGATCGCCGCCTATGCGCTGCTGCCGGTGGGCCTGGCGCTGACGGGCATCCTGGGCTGGATCGCCGACCTGGTCTTCAAGCCGAGCGTCTGGCTGGGCTTCGGGGTGCTCGGCCTGTCCTGGCTGCTGTTCCTGGTGGTCCGGGCGGTGGAGCACCGGGGCGACGGCACCCGCAAGGAGCGGCGCGCGGCGGCGGAGCGGGGCGGGGCGCAGGCCCCCGCGCCGGTCGCGGGCGGCCGGCCGAGGGGAATCAAGGGCGCGGCCAAGTCCGGAGGCAGCTCGGGCACGGAGGACTTCTCGGATATCGAGGCCATCCTCAAAAAGCACGGAATCTGACGCTCAAACGATCAATACAGCTCTCGGGTCGCAGGTGGGGTCCCCCTGCGCCATGATCATGCGCGAGATGCTGCAAACACCCGGGGAGCCATCCCCCCTCGAAAGACCCCCCGCACCGCCGAGCGAGGAGCCACGTGGCTGTCTCTTCGCCCTCTCCCAGCCGCCGCTGATGCTCTTCCTCGCGTTCATAGGCACCCTGCTGTTCGTCACCGCCGTCCACGACCTCTACCGGTGGTGAGGGCCGCCCTGGGCCCGGGTCGGGCGTGCTCAGCCCGCGGCCTCCCGGCGCCGGGCCCGGTAGGCCGCCACATGCAGGCGATTGCCGCAGGTGCGGCTGTCGCAGTAGCGCCGTGAGCGGTTGCGCGAGAGGTCGACGAAGGCGTGTCCGCAGTCCGGCGCCTCGCAGCGCCGCAGCCGCTCCCGCTCGCCCGCCACCACGAGAAACGCCAGCGCCATGCCGCCGTCGGCGGCCAGGTGCTCGGCCAGCGACGCCCCCGGGGCGAAGTAGTGCACATGCCAGTCGTAGCCGTCGTGGTCGGTGAGCCGGGGGGTGGTGCCGGCCGCGGCGATCATCGTGTTGAGCAGCTCGGAGGCGCGCCGGGAGTCGGGCGCCGCGAAGACCTCGGCGAATCGGTCGCGCACCGCGCGTGCGGCCTCCAGATCCCGCTCCCCGAGCGTGCCGATGTCGCTGATGGCGTGGTCCGCCACAAAGCTGCGCAGCGTGGCGACATCCGCGAGGGCGTCCGGGCCGTCGTCCTCGGGCGAGGTGTTCACCAGAGCGACGACCGCGTCGAGCGCGCACCGGGTGTCGTGGTTGATCAGCACGGTTGGCTCCCTGGCCGGCCGGATCGGAGGCTGCTGTCGCCTGCCCTTCGATCTGACCGACTCTAGCGGGCCGTCCGCCCGGCGTGCGGACGATACGGCGGCGGACGATAGGGCGGTGCCGTCGCCGCGGACCGCTCCGCGGCGACGGCACCGCCGCCTGCCGTATGTCGTTGTCGATATGTCGCTGTCTTCCTGTCGCGGCCGGGCTCGCGCCGTCTCCCCGAGTCGGACGGCCGCGCTCAGCTCTCGCCGGGGCTCAGCTCTCCGCCAGGATGTGGGAGAGCTCGGTGTCGAGATCGAAGTGGCGGTGCTCGGTGCCGGGTGGCACCGCGGCGTCGGTCCGCTTCAGGAACGACTCCAGGGCCCGCGCCGGGGCTTCGAGCAGTGCCTCTCCCTCTGGGGAGCTCAGGGCGATGCAGACGACGCCCTGCCCATGGCTGCGGGACGGCCACACGCGGACGTCGCCGGTGCCGGTGGGCCGGTGCAGGCCCTCGGCGAGCAGGTCGCGGGCGAACACCCATTCGACCGTCTCTTCGGCTCCGGTGTGGAAGGTGGCGTGCACGGCGTAGGGATCGGCCGTGTCGTACCGCAGGCCCGCGGGTACAGGCAGTGAGGACTCGCTCGACACAACGAGGCGCAGGTGCAGCTCGCAGCTGACCGTGGTGTTCATAAGCGCCAGGGCCTTTCGCTCAGTGTGCGCTCGGGGATTCGCACGTCGGCGAAATCGACATGCCACCTACGGTGCCGTTGTAAACCCCTCTGACCGTTTTGTGGTCCTTCCAGTAGCTCTAGCAGCGGAGTCTCCGGGCAGCGGGTACCGCCATTCCGGTGACTCTTTTTGATCAGGTAAGTTGGGTCACATGAACGCGGAGAGTGACGAGCGGCAGGAAGTCGCCAAATCGGCGGCCTCGCAGGCCGCAGCGGGGGAGAGCGCCTCTGATGGGCCGGGTTTCGGCTCGCGGGCGCCGCACTTCATCCAGAAGTCCCGGGCGCTGCATCTGAGCTGGCAGGTCGGGGTGTTCGTCGTCGGGCTCGCGGTCGTGATCATAGGCATCATCATGCTGCCGCTGCCCGGCCCGGGATGGCTGGTGATCTTCGCCGGCATGGCGATCTGGGCGACCGAGTTCGTCTGGGCCCAGCTGGTGCTGCGCTGGACCAAGCGGAAGGTCACGGAGGCGGCGCAGCGCGCCCTGGATCCCCGGGTGCGCAAGCGCAATCTGATCCTGACCACGATCGGGGTGGTGATCTGCGCGGCGGCGGTGACCGTGTACGTGTGGAAGTTCGGGCTGGTCATGCCCTGGAAGATCAAGGAGTGAGCCGCCCCTGGTGGGGGCGGTGCGGTTGGTGAAGGGCACCGTCCGGCATGCGCTAGGGTTGGGCGTGCGCCAGGGCGATTAGCTCAGTGGGAGAGCGCTTCGTTCACACCGAAGAGGTCACTGGTTCGAACCCAGTATCGCCCACCCTGGACCGAGGGCCCGGAGGCTTTGATGCCTCCGGGCCCTCGGCGTTGTCACCCGCGGTGACGACCTGATCGGGTCGCTCTGGTGAAGCGCTTCGAATCGATCCTGTCCGAACCGTTGACGTCTCCGGACCTACCTTCATAACTTAGCCCGGCAAGCGCTTGCCTAAAACGTTTCAAGGCTCGTTGGGCAGTCGGATGACATGCCCGGGAGGGGCGTCTCATGGGTGCTCGATGGGTGCGGGGCGGCAGAGGTTTGCGAGCGGCCGCGGTGGGTCTGCTCGGGCTGGGGCTGCTGGCCTCGGGATGCGGCGGGAACAGTGGCTCGGGCGACGGCAAGGTGACCATCCGCTACTCCTGGTGGGGCGCGAAGGACCGCGCCGAACTGATCCAGAAGACGGTCGCGCTGTTCGAGAAGAAATATCCGAATATCGAGGTGAAGACGGATTTCGCCGAGTACGCCGACTTCTGGAGCAAGTTCAACACCCAGGCCGCGGGCGGAAACCCGCCCGATGTCTTCCAGAACTCGGTCGCTTTCCTGCGCAAGTACGGCGAGAAGAACATTCTGCTGGACCTGAATCAGCAGGTGAAGTCCGGAAACCTGAGCATGAAGGACTTCCGGTCCGGCCTGGAGAAGGCCGGTGAGGTCGACGGCAAGCTCTACGGTGTGCCGGTCGGCGTCAACACCTTCGCCATGTTCTACAACCCCGCCGAGTTCAAGAAGATCGGGGTGACCCCCAAGGACGGGTGGACCTGGGACGAGTTCTTCTCCGCCGCCAAGAAGGTCAGCCAGGACAAGGGGGACCTCTACGGCGCCAGTGACAACGCCGGGGTGATGTACCTCTACGACCTGTATCTGCGCCAGGAGGGCAAGGCCTTCTTCACCGAGGACAAGAAGCTCGGCTTCACCGAGGACGACCTCAAGAAGTGGTGGGGCGACTGGTACGCGAAGAACAAGGACGGCGTGCTGGTCCCGGCCAAGAAGAGCGAGCAGGTCAAGCCGAAGGCCACGATCAGCGGCGACCTCGCCGCCGCCGAGTTCACCTGGGACAACTTCCTGGTCCGCTTCGCCGCCGAGACCAAGACCGAACTCGACCTCGGCCCGATCCCGACCCTGGACGGGAAGCGGACCGGACAGTACCTCTCCTCGCTGATGCTGAGCGGCTCCAACCGCACCAAGCACCCCAAGGAAGTCGCGCAGTTCATCGACTTCATGACCCATGACCCCGAGGTCGGCAAGACCATGGGCTACAACCGCGGGGTGCTGCCCACCAACGCGCAGTACGACGCGTTCAAGCCCACCGGCGTGAACGCCAAGATCGCCCAGTACGAGGAGAGCGTCACCGACAAGCTGGAGCCGATCACCCCGCACCCGGCCGGCGCGGATGTCGCCGAGGCCGCCTTCCTGCGTATCTACGGCCAGGTCAACCAGGGCAAGACCTCGGTGGACGACGCCGTGGACCAGTTCTTCAGCGAGGCGAAGACCGCGCTCGGCTCCTGAGGAGATCTTCCGTGACCCCTACCAAGACCTCCGTGGCGGACGACCTCGGCCGGAAGGGATCCGCGCCGCGGAAGGCCGAGGCCCCGCCGTCCGCGCCCGCCGCCCTCGCGCGGCGGCGGGCGCGCCGGGAGACGCTGGCCGGGTATCTCTTCCTGACGCCGTGGTGCATCGGGATCCTGCTGCTCACCCTCGGCCCGATGCTCGTCTCGCTGTACCTGGCGTTCACCGACTACAACCTCTTCGACTCGCCCAAGTGGGTCGGGCTGAAGAACTTCCAGGAGATGTTCGACGACGACCGGTGGTGGAACTCGGTCGACGTCACCCTGAAGTACGTCCTGATCGGCACCCCGCTGAAGCTGCTGATCGCGCTCGGCGTGGCGATGCTGCTGGTCAAGCCCCGCAAGGGGCAAGGCTTCTACCGCTCGGCCTTCTACGCCCCGTCCCTGATCGGCGCCAGCGTCAGCATCGGCATCGTATGGCGGTCGATCTTCCAGGACGATGCGATCGTCGACAAGTCGATGAGTCTCTTCGGCTGGGACGTGGGCGGCTGGATCGGTGACCCGGACTGGATGCTGCCCACGCTCATCACGCTGACCGTCTGGCAGTTCGGCGCCCCGATGGTGATCTTCCTGGCCGGGCTCAAGCAGGTGCCCCGCGAGCTGTACGAGGCCGCGGAGATGGACGGCGCGGGGCCCTGGCGCCGGTTCCGTTCCATCACCCTGCCGATGATTTCCCCCGTGCTCTTCTTCAATCTGCTGCTGGAGATCATCCACTCGTTCCAGGTCTTCACCTCGGCGGTGGTCATCGGCGGCACCGGAGGCTCCGGGGCGGGCGGTCCGGCCGACTCGCTGCTGGTCTACACCTGGTACCTGTACGAGCAGGGCTTCCGCAATATGCGCATGGGCTACGCCTCCGCGATGGCGTGGATGCTGATGCTCGGCATCGGTCTGGTGACGGTGGTGCTGTTCAAGACTCAGCGCGGCTGGGTGCACTACGAGGAGGATGCCCGGTGAGCGCGTTGACCAGTACGGCCCGGCGCAGGGTGCGGTCCGTGGGCTGGCATGTGGGGGCGCTCGCGCTGCTGGCCGTGATCCTGTACCCCGTGGTGTGGGTGATCGGCGCCTCGTTCAAGCCCGGCGACAAGATCGTCGGCAGTCTGGAGCTGCTGCCCACCGACCCCATCACCGACAACTACCGGCGGCTGTCGGAGGGCATCGCCGACATCCCGATCACCAGCTTCTTCTACAACTCGCTGTTCATCTCGGTGGGTTCGGTGATCGGCGTGCTGTTCTCCTGCTCCCTGGCGGCCTACGCCTTCGCCAGGATCCGCTTCGCCGGGCGCAACGCGCTGTTCACGGTCATGATCGCCACGCTGCTGCTGCCCTTCCAGGTGCTGATCATTCCGCAGTACGTGCTGTTCCAGAAGCTCGACCTGATCAACACCTTCTGGCCGTTGCTGCTCGGCAAATACCTGGCCGTGGACGCCTTCTTCGTCTTCCTGATGATGCAGTTCATGCGCAACCTCCCCACGGAGCTGGACGAGGCGGCCCGGATCGACGGCTGCGGCCATCTGCGCATCTACTGGAACATCGTGCTCCCGCTGTGCCGCCCGGCCCTGATCACCAGCGCGATCTTCAGCTTCATCTGGTCCTGGAACGACTTCATCGGCCCCCTGCTGTATCTGAACACCACGGACAAGTACACGGTCTCGCTCGGGCTGAAGATGTTCATCGACCAGGACACCGTCGCCGACTACGGCGGCATGGTCGCCATGTCGCTGGTGGCTCTGGCGCCCGTGCTGCTGTTCTTCCTCGCGTTCCAGCGCTATCTGGTCGAGGGCGCGGCGACCTCCGGGCTCAAGGGCTGAGGGGCGGCCCCATGGACGTACGGGAGATGAGCCCCCGGTCGCGGGGCGGGCGGGCGGCGTCGCGGCGGGAATCGCGGCTGTTCCTCTTCTCCGTGTTCGCCGAGAGCCTGCTGACCGGGGTGTGGGTGGTGCTCGCCGCACTGCCCGTGGTCACCCTGCTGCCCGCCTTCGCGGCCGGCTGCGCGCATCTGCGCCGCCACCTGGACGGCGAGCGCTCCACCTGGCGGGACTTCCTCTCCGGGCTGCGGGAGGCGACGCGCAGCGGCTGGCGGTTCTCCCTCCTGTGGTGGGCGGCGCTCGCGCTGCTCGCCTTCGATCTGCGCGTGGCCCGCTCCGGGGCGCTGCCCGGAGGGCCCGTACTGATCGCCGTGAGCGTGACGGGGACGCTCACGGTGATCGTGCTCGGACTGCGCACCGCGGCCCAGTGGCGGCCCGGCCTCGGCTGGCCCGCCGTGGCCCGGGCCGCCGCGCGCCGCGGCCTCGGCGCCGACCTGGGCGGGTCGCTGCTGCTCGTCGGCGGGCTCGCGGTGGTCACCGTCGCCACCTGGCAGCTGCTGCCGCTGGCCGCACCCGCGGTCGGGGCCCTCGCGGCCTGCGCCGTCGCGGTGGAACGGCGAGCCCGAGCCTGACGGGCCCGCCGCAGGGCCCCTGGCAAGCCACTCATGTGATGCACCTGAACCCCGTTGAAAGGTTGCACATGTCTCCGATCCCCCGACGCAACGTCCTCAAGGCCGCAGCCGTCGCCGGCGCCGCGGCCCCGTTCTCCTGGCTGCTGGCCGGCAACGCCCAGCAGGCCACGGCCGCCGACAAGGCGGCTGACGACTCCGTGGACATCACCTGGCTGGAGGACGGCGGCCTCGGCGCGGCCCCGGGCAGCACCTTCGGCGTGCCGTGGCCGAAGGGGGCCCGGCCCGCGGATCAGAAGTTCGCGCTGGCCACGGCCGACGGCAAGGACGTGCCCCTCCAGACCTGGGCCACCGCCTACTGGCCGGACGGCTCGCTCAAGTGGACCGCACACGCGGCGGCGGACGGGCTCGACGGCGCCAAGACGTACCGCCTCACGGCCGGCGAGCCCGCGGCGCCCCCCAAGAAGGTCACCGTCGCCGAGAGCGGCGGCAGGATCACCGTGGACACCGGGGTGATCAAGGCCGTGGTCGGCAAGGACGGCGGGAAGCTCATACGCTCCGTCACCCGCGGCGGCACCGAGATCGCCCGCGACGGCCGGCTGGTCCTGCTCCGCCAGGGCGACATCGACGACGGCGACCACGGCAGCGCCAAGTGGGAGCGGTTCGACGGCGAGATCAGCGGCGCCGAGGTCGAGCAGAAGGGCCCCGTCCGCGCCGTCGTCCGCATCGACGGCAAGCACCGCAAGGGCGGCCGCCGCTGGCTCCCCTTCAGCGTCCGGCTCTACTTCTACGCGGGCGCCGACTCCTTCCGCATGGTCCACACCATCACCTTCGACGGCGACCAGGAGAAGGACTTCATCCGCGGCCTGGGCGTGCGCTTCTCCGTACCCATGCGCGACGAGGCGTACGACCGGCACATCCGGATCGCGGGCGAGGGCAAGGGGTTTCTGACCGAGGCGGTCAAGGGCATCACCGGGCTGCGCCGCGACCCCGGCGCCGCCGTCCGCAAGGCCCAGTTCAAGGGCGAGAAGCTGCCCGACCCGGCCACCTGGGACCAGCGGGTGACCACCCGGCTGCACCTCATCCCCACCTGGGGCGACTACACGCTCTCCCAGCTGTCCGCCGACGGCTTCGCGCTGCGCAAGCGCACCAAGCCGGGCCACGGCTGGATCCCCGCGGGCGGGGGCGGCCGGGCGGGCGGCTTCGGCTATGTGGGCGGCGTCAGCGGCGGACTGTCCTTCGGGCTGCGCGACTTCTGGGAGAAGTTCCCCGCCCAGCTCGACATCCGGGGCGCCGCGGGCGACGAGGCCGAGGTCACCCTGTGGCTGTGGTCGCCCGAGGCCCAGCCGATGGACCTGCGCTTCTACCACGACGGCCTGGGCCAGGACACCTACCCCGAGCAGCTCGAAGGCCTCAACATCACCTACGAGGACTACGAGCCGGAGTTCGGCACCCCGTACGGCATCGCGCGCACCAGCGAGCTGATGTTCTGGGCCAACGAGACCACCCCCGCCGCCGAGGCCCTCGTCGCCCAGGCCGCCGCCGTGCGCACCCCGCCGCAACTGGCCGCCGCCCCCGCCGACCTGGCCCGCGCCAAGGTCTTCGGCGGCCTGTTCGCCCCCGTGGACCGCTCGACCGCCGCCAAGGCGAACATCGAGGACCACCTGGACTTCCTCTTCACCTACCACAAGGGCCAGGTCGAACAGCGCCGCTGGTACGGGTTCTGGGATTACGGCGACATCATGCACACCTACGACGAGGACCGGCACCAGTGGCGGTACGACGTCGGCGGCTACGCCTGGGACAACTCCGAGCTGTCCCCCGACCTGTGGCTCTGGTACGCCTATCTGCGCTCCGGCCGCGCCGACATCTTCCGGTTCGCGGAAGCCATGACCCGCCACACCGGCGAAGTGGACGTCTACCACCTCGGGAAATGGGCCGGCCTCGGCACCCGCCACGGCGTACAGCACTTCGCGGACAGCGCCAAGCAGCAGCGCATCTCCACCGCCGTCTACCGGCGCCCCTACTACTACCTCACCGGCGACGAGCGCGTCGGCGACCTGATGAGCGCCCTCGTGGACTCCGACGAGACCTTCCTCGTCCTCGACCCGCAGCGCAAGGTCCGCACCGACCCCGACTACGAGCCGGACCCGCACGCCCTGTCCATCGGCTTCGGCACCGACTGGAGCGGGCTCGCCGGGGCGTGGCTCACCGAATGGGAGCGGCGCGGCCCCAAGGCGGAGAAGGCCGAGGCCAGGCTGCGCAGCACCATGGAGACCATCGCCGCCCAGCCCAACGGCTTCGTCCAGGGCTCCGGGCTCTACGACCTCGCCACCGGCAAGTACGCCGTCGAGACCGAGGCGAAGGTCAGCGTCTCGCACCTGTCCGCCGTCTTCGGCCTGGTCGAGATGTGCGCCGAGCTGATCGACCTCATCGACCTCCCGAAGTTCAAGGAGGCCTGGCTGGACTACTGCCGCTACTTCAACGCCACCAAGGCCGAGCAGAAGGCCCGCTACGGCACGGACTTCGGCTCCCTGCTGCTCTTCCAGGGCCACTCGCGGCTCGACGCGTACGCCGGGGCGCAAGCGAAGGACGAGGCCCTGATCAAGCGCGCCTGGCAGAAGTTCTCCCAGGGGGACGGCTACCCCGACGCCACGACCGACTGGAAGACGGTCAAGGTGGAGGGGCCCGCGGTGCTGGAGCCGGGTGTCGAGGCCACCTGGGTGTCCACCAACTCCACCGCCCAGTACGGGCTGGCCGCCATCCAGAACCTCGCGCTGATCGGGGACAAGCTGCCGGGCTGACCGGAACCGGAGCGGCCCGTCGGCCCGGCGGGCCGCTCCCGGGCCGGATCCGCCGCAGACTGGTGGGATGGACTGGTGCCGTTACCGCTTCCGGAGCCACTGGGACCTCGACGCCCCGCCCGCCGCCGTCTACCGGCTGCTCGCGGCGGGCGACGACTACCCCGGGTGGTGGCCGCAGGTCCGGGAGGCGGTCAGGAGCGACGAGCGGACCGGCATCGCCCGCTTCCGCTCCATGATCCCGTACGACCTGGTCATCACCGTCCGCGAGGCGCGCCAGGACCCGGCGGCCGGGGTGCTGGAGATGACGTTCTCCGGCGATCTGGAGGGGTGGGCGCGCTGGACCGTGACCGCCCGCGGCAGCGGCGCGCGCGCCCTCTTCGAGCAGGATGTGGTGGTCCGCAAGCCGCTGCTGCGCCGCTTCGCGCTCCCCGGCCGCCCGCTCTTCCGCCTCAACCACGCGCTGATGATGCGCGGCGGGCGGCGGGGGCTGCGGGCGCGGCTGGCCGCGCGGCCGCCCGGCGCGCATTCGGTTTGAACGAAACCCACCACGACCTGTATTGTTCAGGTCGTTCCACCGGGGATTACCCCACCGGGACACCCGGGCGATTAGCTCAGTGGGAGAGCGCTTCGTTCACACCGAAGAGGTCACTGGTTCGAACCCAGTATCGCCCACCTCACGAGGCCGGGCCGCCAGCAGGCGGCCCGGCCTCGACGCATCTGGGGGCGCGTCCGCGGACACCGGGCACCGGACACCTACGCCGCGGCGGGCAGCTCCGGCCGCAGCGGCCAGGCCGGGTCACAGGTCTCCTCCGAGCCGTTGAGCGCGAACCACGCCTGGAGCCCGCGGGCCTGCGCCGCGTACCACACCGTCTGCCGGTCGTGCAGTTCGGTGGGCGTCATCGTCCCCAGGCGGGAGGTGAAGCGGCGGCCCACCGCCCGCACCACGTCCAGGGCGGCCGTGGCGTCCGCGGCCGCGTCGTGGGCGCCCGTCAACTCCACGCCGTAATGCGCACACAGGTCGGTGAGGGTGCGGCGGCCCTTGCGGTACCGGTCGAGGTGCTTGTCCAGCACCCGGGGGTCGAGGATGGCCAGCGAGCGCAGCGAGACATACGAGGACAGGCTCGAGTTGCGATGCCGCCGCAACTCCCGGTCCAGCAGGGTCAGATCGAACGGGGCGTTCATCACCACCACCGGGGTGCCCCGCGCGGCCTGCTCGGCGAGCGCCCGCGCCACCTCGTCCACCACCGGGGCGGGCCACCTGCCGTGCCGCTGGAGGTGGGTGTCGGTCAACCCGTGTATCGCGCTCGCCGCTTCGGGCACCGGTATGCCCGGGCTCACCAGCCAGCGCCGTGTCTCCGGCAGGCTCCCGGCCCCACGCTGGACCACCAGCGCGGCGGACACGATCCGGTCCTGCTCGATGTCGATTCCCGTGGTCTCCGTGTCGAATGCGGCGAGAGGCCCCTCGAACCAGGACGGCATGGCCTCAACTCCTCGTGCTCGCTCACCAGATGGCACCTACAACCCCGCCCCACCTGGTGATACCCGAGGACAACGGCTCGAACCGCCGCCGTTTGCAGACGGCCTGACGCGGAGACAACACACCTGTATGGGCTATAACGCCCCTGCCGTAGCCGGGGGAGGACCGAGCCCTGCGGAACTGACCGGCAACACCGGAAGGCGCTCGACGACATGGCGCTCGCGCAGCCCGACCCGGCCGCGTCGGCGAGCAGTCTGCTGCCCGAGCGGATCGCCCCGCCGCGAGGCTCCCTCGCCACCACCGCCTGCATGGAGACCCTTCAGGTGGGCTATCTGCACGCGGTCGCCGCGGCGGCCGGCTGCTCCCTGGCGCAGCCCTTCCCCGACCACGGCATCGACTGGCACCTCAGCCACAGCGCGCGCGGCCACACCGTCGACGACGAAGTGACGATCAAGGTGCAGCTCAAGGCCACCTACCAGCTCGCACCCCGGCCGCCCGGGCCGACCTTCTCCTTCACCCTCGACAACGACCACCTGATCAAGCTGGCCCGCACCCCGGTGTCGGTCCACAAGATCCTCGTCGTGATGATCGTGCCCCGCGCCCGCGACGACTGGGTACGTGCAAGCCACGACCGGCTCGCGCTGCTCCACTGCTGCTACTGGACCAATCTGGCCGGCCACCCCGTCACGGGCAGCCGCCGGACCACCGTGCGGATCCCGACCTCGCGGGTCTTCGACGACCGCGCGCTCTGCGAGATCATGGCCCGGGTCGGGGCGGGAGGGAGACCCTGATGGACCGGTACCGCCGCGAGCCCGTACCCACCCCAACCACCCCACCTGTCCCAGCCACACCGCCCGTCCCGTCCCCGGACGAGGTGGACCCCGCCGTGCTCGGCGCCCTGCTGGCCCGCCACGGCTGGCGGCGGCGTGGGGGAGCGGTGGGGCAGTACGGGCGGTGGACCCCGCCGGGCGACCCGGCCGGCGGCACCAGCCTGCTGGTGCCGCAGAGCCGGGAGTTCCCCGACAGCGCCGACCTGCTGGGCGAGGTGATGACCGCGCTGGCCCGCAGCGCCGCGCCGTCCGCCCGCGAGGTGCTGATCGGCCTGGCCGTGCCCAGCGACGAGATCCGCTGGCGGCGCGAGGTGCCCGAGCCCCGCGCGGGCGCCCCCGCCTGGAGCGCGCAGGAGCGGCTGCGCACCGCCGCCCGTGCCACGCTGCTGGCCGGTGCGCTCGCCGCCCGGGGGCGGGCGGGCTACCACGGGGCGCGGCACCGCCGCGAGGCCGAGGCGGCCCTGGAGCGCGTCCTCGTCGGCCCGGCCGGCCCCGACGGGCGCGAGCTGACCGTCTTCGTGCCGGTGGAGCGCGGGCGGGCCGTCACCGCGACCCTGCTGCGCGCGCTGTACGGGCTCCGCGACGCCGTGGACTACCAGCGGGCCACCGGCAGGCAGGAGGCCTTCGACGCCGCCGTCGAGGCGGGCGTGAGCCGTGAGCTGACCGAGGCGGTCGTCGCCCTCGTCGAGGGGACGGAGGGGGCCCGGGTGGCGCTGGAGTGGTCGCCCGGGGCCGGGCCGCCGCGCGGCTCTGCGGCCCGGCCGGACCCGGTGGAGTTCAGCCCCGGCGACCTGCCGGCCCTGCGGGAGGCCGGCGCCCGCTACGAGCGGGCCGAGCCGCCCGTGCCGGTGCGGGTCACCGGCGCGGTGACGCGGCTGCGCCGCACGGGGCCCGGCGGCCCCGGCACGGTCCGGCTGCGGGTGCTCGCCGGCGCCGAGGTGGCCCAGGTGCGGATCACGCTGGAGGAGGACGACTACCGGATCGCCGTCCACGCCCATCTGGTGGGGCTGCCGATCCGGGTGAGCGGCAGGCTGGAGAGCCGGGGCGGGTTCCGGCGGATCACCGGGGCCACGGACGTCACACCGGTGCAGGTCGACGAGGCCGAGCGGGACCGGCTGCTGAAATCGATGCAAGAGCATTTGGGCGTCGCGGCCTTCTTCGAGGAGGCGTGCGGCGGGCCCGAGGAGGCGCGCGACGAGCCCTGACACCCTGACCAGGACCGCCGGCGCCCCGAAGGCGGGCTCCGGCCGGGCCCATGGGGCGGCCGTGATCGTCCCGGTAACCGTTTCGCGGTCCGGCCCCCGGGCTCGGTACGATTCACGCTGCGCAGCAATCGCTGCTCCGAGTGATCCATCAGTCAGGAGAGACCGGTGTCAGACGTCCGTGTGATCATCCAACGCGATTCCGAGCGGGAAGAGCGCGTGGTGACCACGGGCACGACGGCGGCGGCCCTGTTCGACGGCGACCGCTCGATCGTGGCCGCGCGCGTGGGCGGGCAGCTGAAGGACCTGGCGTACGAGGTCGCCGAGGGCGATGAGGTCGAGCCGGTCGAGATCACCAGCCAGGACGGCCTGGACATCCTGCGCCACTCCACCGCGCATGTCATGGCGCAGGCCGTGCAGGAGCTCTTCCCGGAGGCCAAGCTCGGCATCGGCCCGCCGATCAAGGACGGCTTCTACTACGACTTCGACGTCGAGACCCCGTTCCACCCGGACGATCTCAAGCGCATCGAGAAGAAGATGCAGGAGATCATCAAGCGGGGCCAGAAGTTCTCCCGCCGCCCCGTCACCGACGAGGCCGCGCGCGAGGAGCTGGCGGCCGAGCCGTACAAGCTGGAGCTGATCGGGCTCAAGGGATCGGCCGCGGACGCCGCCGAGGGCGCGTCCGCCGAGGTCGGCGCCGGTGAGCTGACCATCTACGACAACCTCGACGCGAAGAGCGGCGAGCTGTGCTGGCGTGACCTGTGCCGGGGGCCGCACCTGCCCACCACCCGGAACATCCCGGCGTTCAAGCTGATGCGCAGCGCCGCCGCGTACTGGCGCGGCAGCGAGCGCAATCCGCAGCTCCAGCGGATCTACGGCACCGCCTGGCCGACCAAGGACGAGCTGAAGGCGTATCTGGACTTCCTGGTGGAGGCCGAGAAGCGCGACCACCGCAAGCTGGGCTCCGAGCTGGACCTGTTCTCCTTCCCCGACGAGCTGGGGTCGGGCCTCGCGGTGTTCCACCCCAAGGGCGGGATCATCCGCCGGGAGATGGAGGCGTACTCGCGGAAGCGGCACGAAGAGGCCGACTACGAGTTCGTCAACACCCCGCACATCACCAAGGCGAAGCTGTTCGAGACCTCGGGGCACCTGCCGCACTACATGGAGGGCATGTTCCCCCCCATGGAGTTCGAGGGGCAGGACTACTACCTCAAGGCCATGAACTGCCCGATGCACAACCTGATCTTCAAGGCGCGCGGGCGGTCGTACCGAGAGCTGCCGCTCCGGCTGTTCGAGTTCGGCACGGTCTACCGCTACGAGAAGTCGGGCGTCGTCCACGGCCTCACCCGGGCCCGCGGCTTCACCCAGGACGACTCGCACATCTACTGCACCAGGGAGCAGGCGCCGGACGAGCTGGACTCCCTGCTCACCTTCGTGCTCGACCTGCTCCGCGACTACGGCCTGAACGACTTCTACCTGGAGCTGTCCACCCGGGACGACAGCGACAAGTTCATCGGGACGGACGAGCAGTGGGCCGAGGCCACCGACCTGCTGCGACAGGCCGCCGAGAAGCAGGGCCTCGAGCTGGTCATGGACCCGGGCGGCGCGGCCTACTACGGGCCCAAGATCTCGGTCCAGGCGAAGGACGCGATCGGCCGCACCTGGCAGATGTCGACCATCCAGGTCGACTTCAACCAGCCCGCCCGGTTCGAGCTGGAGTACACGGCGGCGGACGGCTCGCGGCAGCAGCCGATCATGCTCCACCGGGCCCTGTTCGGATCCATCGAGCGCTTCTTCGCGGTGCTGCTCGAGCACTACGCGGGCGCCTTCCCGGTCTGGCTCGCGCCGGTCCAGGCGGTGGGCATCCCGATCGGCGACAGCCATGTGCCGTACCTCGAGGAGTTCGCGGCGGAGGCCAAGGCGAAGGGGCTGCGGGTTGACGTGGACTCTTCCTCGGACCGGATGCAGAAGAAGATCCGCAATGCTCAGCGCGCCAAGATCCCGTTCATGATCATCGCTGGTGACGACGACATGGCGGCCGGGGCGGTCAGCTTCCGCTACCGGGACGGCTCGCAGAAGAACGGGATTCCCAAGGCCGAGGCGATCGCCGAGATCCTTGACGCCGTGGAGCGCCGGATCCAGGTGTGATCTCGGCCCCGCACGCGCGGGGCTACGTATTCGAGGGGCGGCCCCGAACGGGGTCGCCCCTCACCGCATCCTCATCGGCCCTGGACGAATATGCTGGCCCGCATGACGAGTGAGCCGGAGCAGCAGATCGGAGTGGGGACGCCCGACGCGTTCCAGCGCCTGTGGACACCCCACCGGATGGCCTACATCCAAGGCGAGAACAAACCCACCGGCCCGGGCGCCGGGGACGGCTGCCCCTTCTGCTCGATTCCGGAGAAGTCCGACGAGGACGGGCTGATCCTCGCTCGGGGCCGGCATGTCTACGCCGTGCTGAACCTGTACCCGTACAACGGCGGACACCTCATGGTCGTCCCCTTCCGGCATGTGGCCGACTACACCGAGCTGGACGCCGCGGAGACGGTCGAGCTCGCGGAGTTCACCAAGGCCGCCATGGTCGCGCTGCGTGCCGCCTCGGGCGCGCACGGTTTCAATATCGGCTTGAACCAAGGATCCGCCGCGGGGGCCGGGATCGCGGCCCATCTGCATCAGCATGTGGTGCCGCGCTGGGGTGGGGACACCAACTTCATGCCCGTGGTCGGCCACACCAAGGTGCTGCCCCAACTGCTGGCCGACACCCGCCGGATGCTCGCCGAGGTCTGGCCGCGGGCCTGACGTTCCGGCCTTCCCGCGGTGACGGCCCCGGCCCCGGCCGTGCGGCCGGGCCGGGGCCATCGACGACCTACGCGTCGTACAGGTCGGCCTTCTTCGGGGCCGCGTCCTGGACCTGGCCGCTGAGCGCCAGGGAGCGGTTGCCGAAGCGCTCGGTGTCCACGCCGTGGTGCTTCAGCACGCCGATCGCCGCCTCGTGGACCACCCGCAGCACCGGGGTGGCGGTGCGCAGTGCGTCGTCCGCCATGAACCGGTGGCGCCAGGGCTTGTCCGCCCAGGCGTGGCGCAGGCCGAACGGCTCGGGCAGGGCCAGCTTGCCGCCCAGGTAGTCCAGCAGCGGCGGATACCAGGTGAAGGGGGCGCGGACGGCCAGCCGCACCACCTCCTTGGCGTCCACCAGCGGCAGCGGGATGGACTTGGTCTCCCAGAACCTGAAGGTCTTGCTGACCGTCTTGGAGGGCGCGGAGGGCTTGGAGGTGAACAGGGGGTGCACCGGGCCCAGGGCGTGGCCGGTGACCTCGATCCGCATGGTCTTGTGCAGGAGGGTCACCGTGATCAGCAGGGTGATCACCAGCTGGCCGTCCCAGAGGACGAACTGCACGCCCAGGTAGTGCCGGTCGCCGGAGTCGAACTGCTGCTCGTCGCAGATCCGCTGGAGCTCGACGCCCTTTATCTGGAAGCCCTCCCCTTCCGAGGTGCCGCCGCGCGCCACCGACTTGGCGCCCTCGCCGACCGCCGACACCACCCAGTGGCGCACCGATGGGGTGGGGAAGCCTCCGGTGTGCAGGGGGCTGCGCTCCAGCATCCGCAGCTGGTCATGGATCGCGCGTATCACGTCCCAGCTGCGGAACGGGTCGATCTCCTTGTCGGGGTCGGCCGACACCAGCTCCTCGGCGAGCTGCCAGCTGCCCCAGCGCGTGCCCATGCCGAGTATCCCCTTGGCACCGGCGTAGAAGACCACATTGCTGTGCTGCTCGGCGGTGAGCTTGTGCAGCGCCTTGCGCAGCTCCTCGGCCGAGGTCTGGCCGGGGTGGTTCGGCACGGTCTCGGGGACCTTCGCGCCGATCCCGCCGCCCGACAGCAGGCCGCTCCAGGCCTCCCGGAGGTTCTTGGCCGTGCGCTCGCTGATCTGCTTGGCCACGTACCACCCGATGACGGGGGCGACGATAACGCCGCGCAGATAGAGGCCCAAGAACCCGTCGAAGGGGAGCTTGATCAGGAAGATGAGGGTCACCACGGCGAGCACCGCCAGGAAGATGGTGCCGAGCGCCCCCATCCGCTTGTCCTGGGACCCGGCGACGGTGCGCCGCAGCTGGAAGGCGCCGAGCCACAGCAGCACCCCGGGGAGGAAGAGCAGCCCGAAGACCACCATGACCACGGTGAGCCGGGCATCCCGGGTCTTGCGGATGCGGTTGGCCGCCAGGCAGTGCTCGACCACCGTCTGAGGCTCCATGCCGAAGGACTGGATCACCTGGCCGCGGCCGCCGCCGAGCATCCGCATCTGCACCGCGCGCGAGAACGCCTCGCCCAGATTGGGCTCGAACAGAGAGATCTTCGGTGGTTTGACCTCGGAGACCGTCCACTCCGAGTTGGCATCGAGGAGCTTGGCCGCCGGGCCGTCGCGATAGGCGGCCGAGGCGAGCGCCTGCGTCGCCGCGGTCTGGCCTGCCGCGCCGGAGAGCGGGATCTGCGCCCCCGGGCTGAAGTCGAATACGTCCGCCGTCACCAACGCCCCCAATAGCGCATACTGCTTGAGCTGCGACCTCAGCGTATCGGGGTGTGCGGTCCCTGTCGCCAGGGCGTCGCAAGCCTGTGGACAACCGCGCCCGGCCGCCCGCCCCACGCGAGTTGGGGCGGGCGCTCGGCGAACGTGCCTCAGGCCTCGGACTGTTCCTGGATCCGGTCGGCCAGCTGCGCGGGCATCGGTTCATGGCGGGCGTACGAGCGGCTGAACCGCCCGGTGCCGTGCGACAGTGATCTCAGGTCGACGGCGTACCGGCCGATCTCGATCTCGGGGACCTCCGCCCGGATCAGCGTCTGGCCGCCGCCCGACTGTTCGGTGCCCACGACCCGGCCGCGCCGGCCCGACAGGTCGCTCATGACCGCGCCGACGTATTCGTCGGACACCAGGACCGACACCTCGACGACCGGTTCCAGGAGATGGATCCGGACGTCGGCGGCGGCTTCCCGCAGCGCGAGGGCGCCGGCCGTCTGGAAGGCGGCGTCGGAGGAGTCCACCGAGTGGGCCTTGCCGTCCAGCAGGGTGACCCGCACATCGACCAGGGGGTAGCCGGCGGCCACGCCCCGCGCCGCCTGCGCGCGCACGCCTTTCTCGACGGACGGGATGAACTGCCGGGGCACCGCCCCGCCGACGACCTTGTCCACGAACTCGATGCCGGAGCCCTCGGGCAGCGGCTCCACCTCGATCTCGCAGATCGCGTACTGTCCGTGCCCGCCCGACTGTTTGACGTGCCGCCCGCGTCCGGCGGACCGGCCGCCGAACGTCTCGCGCAGCGACACCTTGTACGGCACCGCGTCCACCTGCACGCCGTACCGGGAGCGCAGCCGCTCCAGCGCGACGTCCATATGGGCCTCGCCCAGGCACCACAGCACCACCTGGTGGGTGTCCTGGTTCTGTTCGAGGCGCATCGTCGGGTCCTCGGCGACCAGCCGGCCGAGCCCCTGGGACAGCTTGTCCTCGTCGGCCTTGCTGTGCGCCCGGATCGCGACGGGCAGCAGCGGGTCGGGCATCTCCCAGGGCTCCATCAGCAGCGGCTGGTCCCTGGCGGAGAGGGTGTCCCCGGTCTCGGCGCGGTTCAGCTTGGCGACGCAGGCCAGATCGCCCGCGATGGCTTGGTTGAGCATGTGCTGTGCCTTGCCGAAGGGCGTGGTGAGGGCGCCCACCCGCTCGTCCACGTCGTGGTCCTCGTGGCCGCGGTCCGTGAGTCCGTGGCCGGAGACATGCACGGTCTCGTCCGGGCGCAGCGTCCCGGAGAAGACCCGTACCAGGGAGATCCGGCCGACATACGGGTCCGAGGAGGTCTTGACCACCTCGGCGGCCAGCGGGCCCTGGGGGTCGCAGTCCAGCCGTGGGCGGGGCTTGCCCTCCGGGGTGGTGACGGTGGGGGCCTCCCGTTCCAGGGGGGTCGGGAAGCCGCCGGTGATCAGTTCGAGCAGTTCGGTGGTGCCCAGGCCCTGTTTCGAGCCCTCGGGGGCGGGCGCGGCGGCCAGCACGGGGTGGAAGGAGCCGCGGGCCACGGCCTTCTCCAGGTCCCCGATGAGCGTCTTGACGTCGATTTCCTCGCCGCCGAGGTAGCGGTCCATGAGGGTCTCGTCCTCGCTCTCGGCGATGATCCCCTCGATCAGCCGGTTGCGGGCCTCCTCGATCAGCGGCAGCTGGTCGGGCGCGGGCGCCGCGTCGGTCCGTACGCCCGAGGCGTAGTCGTACACCCGCTGGGAGAGGAGTCCGATCAGCCCGGTCACGGGGGCGTGCCCGGCTGCCCCTGCCTCTGGCCCATGCTCGCCGCGCAGCGGCAGATACAGCGGCAGCACCGCGTCGGGGTCGTCGCCGCCGAAGGTCTCCCGGCACAGCTCGGTCATCTCCTCGAAGGAGGCGCGCGCCGCCTCCAGGTGCGTGATGACCAGGGCGCGCGGCATTCCGACGGCCGCGCACTCGTCCCACACCATGCGGGTCGCGCCCGCGATGCCCAGGGCGTCCTGGGACGCCGAGACGACGAAGAGGGCCGCGTCCGCTGCCCGCAGACCGGCCCTCAGCTCCCCGACGAAGTCGGCGTACCCCGGGGTATCCAGAAGGTTGATCTTCACCCCGTCCCAGGCGACGGGGACGAGGGAGAGCTGGACCGAGCGCTGCTGCCGGTGCTCGATCTCGTCGTAGTCGGACAGGCATCCCCCGTCCTCGACCCTGCCCGCCCGGTTGATCGCTCCGGTGGCCAGCGCGAGGGCTTCCACCAGTGTTGTCTTTCCGCATCCGCTGTGGCCGACCAGCACCACGTTCCGTACGGAGCTGGGCCGGTCGGCCGTCGCCGCCCTTCCGGCGGCCCCTGATTGCGTGCTCGTTTTGTCGCCCATGTCTCGCCTCCAGGTCGAGATCCGCGATACTTCGAGCTTTCCACCGAGGCCATGGTGCGTCCATACGTCGCACATCCGGGCGTCGCCGGGGCGTCGGCCCCGCGCATCCCGATGCGTGCGCGGCGGCCCCTTGGGGCGTGGCTACGATGGGCCAGCCGGTGGCCCGTTGACCACCCGGTCCGTTTCGACCCCCCGGGAAGGCCATGCTGAACAAGTACGCGCGTGCATTCTTCACGCGTGTTCTCACCCCGTTCGCCGCCCTGCTCATCCGCCTGGGGGTCAGCCCCGACGCGGTGACCCTCGCCGGGACGGGCGGTGTGGTCGCGGGTGCCCTGGTCTTCTACCCGCGGGGGGAGTTCTTCTGGGGCACGGTCGTCATCACCCTTTTCGTCTTCTCGGATCTGGTCGACGGCAATATGGCGCGCCAGCTCGGGCGCTCCAGCCGTTGGGGGGCGTTCCTCGACTCCACGCTCGACCGGGTCGCGGACGGAGCGATCTTCGGCGGTCTCGCGCTGTGGTATGCCGGAGGCGGGAACGACAACGCGCTGTGCGCGGTGGCGATCTTCTGCCTGGCCAGCGGTCAGGTGGTCTCGTACACCAAGGCCAGGGGCGAGAGCATCGGGCTGCCGGTCAAGGTCAACGGGCTGGTCGAGCGCGCCGAGCGGCTGGTGATCTCGCTGGTGGCCTGCGGTTTCTCCGGGCTGCACAAGTTCGGTGTGCCGCATATCGAGGTGCTGCTGCCGATCGCCCTGTGGATCGTGGCCGTCGGCAGCGCGGTGACCTTGATCCAGCGCGTGGTGACGGTGCGCCGTGAGGCGGCCGAGGCGGACGCGGCGGACCGGGCGGTGGTCCAGGGAGGCGAGACGCGGTGAGCGAGAAGCTGACCGACGCGCTGTACGGGCTCGGCTGGAGCACGGTCAAGAAGCTCCCCGAACCGGTCGCGACGGCGCTCGGGCAGCGGATCGCCGATGTGGTGTGGAAGCGGCGCGGCAAGGGGGTGCTGCGCCTGGAGGCCAATCTGGCGCGCGTCGTGCCCGGTGCCTCCCCGCGGCGCCTGGCTGAGCTGTCCCGGGCCGGGATGCGCTCGTATCTGCGCTACTGGATGGAGTCCTTCCGGCTGCCGGCCTGGAGCGAGCGGCGCGTCCGCGGCGGCTTCGACCCCGAGGGCCTGCACAACCTCACGGACGGTCTGGCGAGCGGCCGCGGGGTGGTGCTGGCGCTGCCGCACATGGCCAACTGGGACCTGGCCGGGGCGTGGGTCACCACCGAGCTGGGCGTGCCGTTCACCACCGTCGCGGAGCGGCTCAAGCCCGAGGCGCTGTACGACCGCTTCGTGGCCTATCGGGAGGGCCTGGGCATGGAGGTGCTGCCGCACACCGGCGGGAGCGCCTTCGGGACGCTGGCGCGGCGGCTGCGGGCGGGCGGGCTGGTGTGTCTGGTCGCCGACCGGGACCTGTCGGCGTCTGGAGTTGAGGTGAAGTTCTTCGGCGAGTCGGCCAAGATGCCCGCCGGGCCCGCCATACTGGCGGCAAGGACGGGTGCGCTGCTGCTGCCGGTCACCCTCTGGTACGACGCGTCCCCGGTGATGCGGGGGCGGGTGCATCCGCCGATCGAGGTCCCCTCGATGGGCACCAGTGCGGAGAAGGCCGCGGTCATGACGCAGGAGCTCGCCGACGTGTTCGCCGCCGGGATCGCCGACCACCCACAGGACTGGCACATGCTTCAGCGGCTCTGGCTGGCGGATCTCGGGCCCCGTCCCGGTGGCGCTCCCGGCGCCGGCGACGGCTCCGGAACGGAGGAGCGGTGAGGATCGGGATCGTCTGCCCGTACTCGTGGGATGTCCCCGGTGGCGTCCAGTTCCACATCCGTGACCTGGCCGAGCATCTGATCCGGCGCGGGCACGAGGTGTCGGTGCTGGCTCCGGCGGACGACGAGACGCCGCTGCCGCCGTATGTCGTCTCAGCCGGGCGGGCCGTGCCGGTGCCGTACAACGGCTCGGTCGCGCGGCTCAACTTCGGCTTTCTCTCCGCGGCGCGGGTGCGGCGCTGGCTGCACGACGGCGCGTTCGACGTGATCCACATCCATGAGCCCGCCTCGCCCTCGCTGGGGCTGCTCGCGTGCTGGGCGGCGCAGGGCCCGATCGTGGCGACTTTTCACACCTCGAACCCGCGTTCCCGGGCGATGATCGCCGCGTATCCGATCCTTCAGCCCGCGCTGGAGAAGATCAGCGCCCGGATCGCGGTGAGCGAGTACGCGCGGCGGACGCTGGTCGAGCACCTGGGCGGGGACGCGGTCGTCATCCCCAACGGCGTCGATGTGCGGTTTTTCGCCGGCGCGGAGCCCAAGAAGGAGTGGCAGGGGGAGACGATCGGCTTCATGGGCCGCATCGACGAGCCCAGGAAGGGCCTGCCGGTCCTGATGCGGGCCCTGCCGGAGATCCTCGCCGCCCGGCCCGGGGCGCGGCTGCTGGTCGCCGGGCGCGGCGACGAGAAGGAGGCCGTGGCCACGCTGCCCGCGGAGATGCGCCGCCGGGTGGAGTTCCTGGGCATGGTGAGCGACGAGGACAAGGCGCGGCTGCTGCGCAGCGTGGATGTGTACGTCGCGCCGAACACGGGCGGGGAGAGCTTCGGCATCATCCTCGTCGAGGCGATGTCGGCGGGCGCGCCCGTGCTGGCCAGCGACCTGGACGCGTTCGCGCAGGTGCTGGACGGGGGAGCGGCGGGGCAGCTGTTCGCCAATGAGGACGCGGACGCGCTGGCGCGGGCCGCGATCGGGCTGCTGGGCGACCCGGAGCGGCGCGCGGAGCTGCGGGAGCGGGGCAGCCGCCATGTGCGCCGGTTCGACTGGGAGACGGTCGGGGCGGACATCCTGGCGGTGTACGAGACGGTGGCGGACGGGGCGGCGTCGGTGGCCGCGGACGAGCGCGCGGGGCTGCGGGCCCGGCTGGGGCTGGCCCGGGGCTAGCAGGGGTGGCCCGGGGCTAGCAGGGGTGGGCCGGGCAGCAGGTAGCGTGGCCCGGCGTGACCACTTTGATCTGGATCGTGGCCCTTCTGGTCGTCATCGCCGTCTATCTGAGCTGGACCGCGGGGCGGCTGGACCGGCTGCACAGCCGGCTGGACGCGGCGCGCGCGGCGCTCGACGCGCAGCTGCTGCGGCGGGCCTCGGTCGCGCAGGAGCTGGCCACCGCCGGGGTGTTCGATCCGGCGGCCTCGATCGTGCTGTACCAGGCCGCGCACGCGGCGCGGCAGGCGGAGGAGGAGCAGCGCGAGGTCGCCGAGAGCGAGCTGAGCCAGGCGCTGCGCGCGGTGTTCGCGGAGAGTGGACAGGCCGAGGCGGTGCGGGAGGCGCCGGGGGGCGAGGCGGCGCTGGGTGAGCTGACGGAGGCGGTGCGGCGGGTGCCGATGGCCCGGCGGTTCCACAATGACGCGGTGCGCGCTGCGCGGGCCCTGCGCCGGCACCGCAAGGTGCGCTGGTTCCGGCTCGCGGGCCATGCCCCTTTCCCGATGGCGTTCGAGATGGACGACGAGCCTCCGGCGGCCCTGACGGCGCAGGTCGGTTGAGGCCACCGGCCCGCGATTGGCCCTTGTCCGGGGACCACCCGGGCGGCTTTTGTCTATCGAACGGCCCTACGATGGGCTCATCGCACCATTCATCATCGAGTGAGGTCAAACGTGTCCATCACGCCCGTCAGCACGCCCCAGACCCCCGAGACCGGCACCGCGCGCGTCAAGCGCGGCATGGCCGAGCAGCTCAAGGGCGGCGTGATCATGGACGTCGTCACGCCGGAGGAAGCGAAGATCGCTGAGGACGCGGGCGCCGTCGCGGTCATGGCCCTCGAGCGCGTTCCGGCCGACATCCGCAAGGACGGCGGCGTGGCCCGGATGTCCGACCCGGACATGATCGACGGGATCATCAGCGCGGTCTCCATCCCGGTGATGGCCAAGTCCCGGATCGGCCACTTCGTCGAGGCGCAGGTGCTCCAGGCCCTGGGCGTGGACTACATCGACGAGTCCGAGGTCCTCACCCCCGCCGACGAGGTCAACCACAGCGACAAGTGGTCCTTCACCACGCCGTTCGTCTGTGGCGCCACCAACCTGGGCGAGGCGCTGCGCCGGATCGCCGAGGGTGCGGCGATGATCCGTTCGAAGGGCGAGGCCGGCACCGGCAACGTCGTCGAGGCGGTTCGCCACCTGCGGCAGATCAAGGGCGAGATCGCCCGGCTCAAGGGCCTGGACAACCACGAGCTGTACGCCGCGGCCAAGGAGCTGCGCGCCCCGTACGAGCTGGTCAAGGAGGTCGCCGAGCTCGGCAAGCTGCCGGTGGTGCTGTTCTCCGCCGGTGGTGTGGCCACCCCGGCCGACGCCGCTCTGATGCGTCAGCTCGGCGCCGAGGGCGTCTTCGTGGGCTCCGGCATCTTCAAGTCCGGCGACCCGGCCAAGCGCGCCGCCGC
The DNA here is from genome assembly GCF_040302705.1 of Streptomyces sp. NPDC097640. Lineage (NCBI taxonomy): Bacteria > Bacillati > Actinomycetota > Actinomycetes > Kitasatosporales > Streptomycetaceae > Streptomyces > Streptomyces sp. NPDC097640. Next base: position 126,739 of record NZ_JBEOSB010000006.1, on the reverse strand, counting down.
GATCGTCAAGGCCACCACTTTCTACGACGACCCGAAGGTCATCGCGGAGGTGTCCCGCAACCTGGGTGAGGCCATGGTCGGCATCAACTGCGACACCCTCCCCGAGGGCGAGCGCTACGCCAACCGCGGCTGGTAGCGGACCGGCTGGTACCCACCGACCCGCTTGCCGGTGGACGGCCCGCGGGGGCCGTCCGCCGCTTTCCCGTTCCGTCCCGAGAGGTTCCATGTCCATCGGAGTGCTCGCCCTTCAGGGCGATGTCCGCGAACACCTCGCCGCGCTCGCCGCGGCCGGCGCCGAGGCCCGGCCGGTTCGCCGGGCCGAGGAGCTCGCCGAGGTCAGCGGCCTGGTGATCCCCGGCGGGGAGTCCACCACCATGTCCAAGCTCGCCGTCATCTTCGGGATGCTCGAGCCGCTGCGCGAGCGGGTGCGGGCCGGGATGCCGGTGTACGGCACCTGCGCGGGCATGATCATGGTCGCGGACAAGATCCTCGACGGCCGGGACGACCAGGAGACCTTCGGCGGCATCGACATGACGGTGCGCCGCAACGCCTTCGGTCGCCAGAACGAGTCCTTCGAGGCCGCGGTCGAGGTCGCGGGCGTCGAGGGCGGCCCGGTCGAAGGCGTCTTCATCCGGGCGCCGTGGGTGGAGTCCGTGGGCGCGGGCGTCGAGGTGCTCGCCACGTACGGGGACCACGCCGTCGGCGTGCGGCAGGGCAATGTGCTCGCGACGTCGTTCCACCCCGAACTGACCGGCGATCACCGGGTACACGCGCTGTTCGTCGACATCGTGAGGTCCGCCGGATGACACGGTCCCGGTAGGATCTCAGACGTTCGTACAGCACTGGGTTAAGCGAAGGAGACAGGCGGATGTCCGGCCACTCTAAATGGGCTACGACGAAGCACAAGAAGGCCGTGATCGACGCCAAGCGCGGCAAGCTCTTCGCCAAGCTCATCAAGAACGTCGAGGTCGCTGCCCGCATGGGCGGCGCCGACCCCGATGGCAACCCCACCCTCTTCGACGCCATCCAGAAGGCGAAGAAGCAGTCCGTGCCGAACAAGAACATCGACAGCGCGGTCAAGCGCGGCGCCGGGCTCGAGGCGGGTGGCGCCGAATACGAGACGATCATGTACGAGGGCTACGGGCCGAACGGTGTCGCGGTGCTCATCGAGTGCCTGACCGACAACCGCAACCGCGCCGCCTCCGACGTGCGCGTTGCCATGACGCGCAACGGCGGATCCATGGCGGACCCGGGGTCGGTGTCGTACCTGTTCAACCGCAAGGGCGTGGTGATCGTCCCCAAGGGTGAGCTGACCGAGGACGACGTGCTGGGCGCGGTGCTGGACGCGGGCGCCGAGGAGGTCAACGACCTCGGCGAGTCCTTCGAGGTGATCAGCGAGGCCACCGACCTGGTCGCGGTCCGCACCGCGCTCCAGAAGGAGGGCATCGACTACGACTCGGCCGAGGCCAACTTCGTGCCCACCATGCAGGTCGAGCTGGAGGAGGAGGCGGCGCGGAAGATCTTCAGGCTGATCGACGCGCTGGAGGACAGCGACGACGTGCAGAACGTCTTCGCCAACTTCGACGTCTCCGACGAGGTCATGGCCAAGGTGGACGCCTGAGGCGAGACCAGCGGCGCACGGGCCGGCGGGGACACACCCCACCGGCCCGTTGTTGTCGGTGGGGCCCGTTGTCAGTGGCGCCCGCTACGCTGCCGAGCAGGTGATCGAAAGCGGCGATGGGGAGGGGCGCGGTGCGGGTGCTGGGCGTGGACCCGGGGCTGACCCGGTGTGGCGTCGGCGTGGTCGAGGGGGTCGCGGGGCGGCCGCTGCGCATGCTCGGGGTCGGTGTCATACGGACTCCGGCGGACGCTCAGATCGGCGACCGGCTGGTGCTCGTCGAGCGCGGCCTGGAGGAGTGGCTGGAGGCCCACCGGCCCGAAGTCGTGGCGGTGGAGCGGGTGTTCAGCCAGCACAATGTGCGAACGGTCATGGGCACCGCCCAGGCGAGCGCGGTCGCGATGCTCTGCGCCGCCCGCCGGGGGCTGCCGGTCGTGCTGCACACGCCGAGCGAGGTCAAGGCGGCCGTCACCGGATCCGGGCGCGCCGACAAGGCGCAGGTCGGCTCGATGGTCACCCGGCTGTTGCGGCTCGACGCCCCGCCGAAACCCGCCGACGCCGCCGACGCGCTGGCGCTGGCCATCTGCCACATCTGGCGGGCGCCCGCGACCAACCGGCTCCAGCAGGCCGTCGCCGCCCACCGCACCACGAAAGGCCGTATTTCATGATCGCGTTCGTCTCCGGCCCGGTTGCGGCCGTCGGCCCGGATATCGCCGTCGTCGAGGTCGGCGGGGTCGGCATGGCCCTCCAGTGCACTCCGAACACGCTGTCCGGGCTGCGCGTCGGCCAGCCCGCCCGGCTCGCCACCTCCCTCGTGGTCCGCGAGGACTCCCTCACCCTCTACGGCTTCGCGGACGACGACGAGCGCCAGGTCTTCGAGCTGCTCCAGACCGCCAGCGGGGTCGGCCCCCGGCTCGCCCAGGCGATGCTGGCCGTCCACTCGCCCGACGCGCTGCGGCTCGCCGTGGCCACCGGCGACGAGAAGGCGCTGACCGCCGTCCCCGGGATCGGCAAGAAGGGCGCGCAGCGGCTGCTGCTCGAGCTCAAGGACCGGCTCGGCGAGCCGGTGGGCCGCCCCGCCGCGGCCGCCGCCGCCCCGGGCTGGGGCGACCAGCTGCACGCCGCCCTCGTCGGCCTCGGATACGCGCCCCGCGAGGCCGAGGACGCGGTCGGGGCCGTCGCCCCGCAGGCCGAGGCCGCCGTGGCCGCGGGCGGCACCCCGCAGGTGGCGCAGCTGCTGCGGGCCGCCCTCCAGACCCTGAACCGGGCCCGCTGAGGGCCTTCGAACCGGGCCGGGCGACCGCCCCGTGCGCCCGGCCGCACTGCCCGATACGACATCGCGAGGCGAGACTTCCGTGAACTGGGACGAAACCGCACCGGCCGCCGCCGACGACGCCCTCGCCGGCCGGCTGGTGGGCGCCGACGCCGACGGCGAGGACCAGGCGGTCGAGGCCGCGCTGCGCCCGAAGGACCTGGGGGAGTTCGTCGGCCAGGAGCGGGTTCGCGTCCAGCTCGACCTGGTCCTCAAGGCGGCCCGGCAGCGTGGCGGCACCGCCGACCACGTGCTGCTGTCCGGCGCGCCCGGCCTCGGCAAGACCACCCTCTCGATGATCATCGCCGCCGAGATGGGCGCCCCCATCCGGATCACCTCCGGGCCCGCCATCCAGCACGCCGGCGACCTCGCCGCGATTCTGTCCTCGCTCACCGAGGGCGAGGTGCTCTTCCTCGACGAGATCCACCGCATGTCGCGGCCCGCCGAGGAGATGCTGTACATGGCGATGGAGGACTTCCGCGTCGACGTGATCGTCGGCAAGGGCCCCGGCGCCACCGCCATCCCCCTGGAGCTGCCGCCCTTCACCCTGGTCGGCGCCACCACCCGGGCCGGGCTGCTGCCGCCCCCGCTGCGCGACCGCTTCGGCTTCACCGGCCATATGGAGTTCTACGCCCCGGCCGAGCTGGAGCGCGTCATCCACCGCTCCGCCGGGCTCCTGGACGTCGATATCGAGCCCGCCGGTGCGAGCGAGATCGCCGGGCGCTCCCGCGGCACCCCGCGCATCGCCAACCGCCTGCTGCGCCGGGTGCGCGACTATGCCCAGGTCAAGGCGGACGGCGTGATCACCGCCGAGATCGCCGCCCGCGCCCTGGAGGTGTACGACGTGGACGGCCGGGGCCTGGACCGGCTGGACCGCGCGGTGCTGACCGCTCTGCTCAAGCTGTTCGGCGGGGGCCCGGTGGGGCTGTCGACGCTGGCGGTCGCGGTGGGGGAGGAGCGGGAGACGGTCGAGGAGGTCGCCGAGCCCTTCCTGGTGCGCGAGGGGCTACTGGCCCGTACGCCCAGGGGCCGGGTGGCCACCCCCGCGGCCTGGACCCACCTGGGGCTGGCCGCGCCCCAGCACGGCGGCGGTGCCCAGCCCGGACTTTTCGAGGGCTGAGCGGGCGAATAGCCGATTCTGGCCGGGTCAGGAACCCAACGGCCGCGCCGGGCGTTGTTCCATAGGCGCGGGCTCGCTTAGACTCCGCCGATGCCGTCCGTATGCCGTCCGTGTCCGGCTCGGCATGACCACCATCCCATAGCCCAGGTCGCGTCCCCGCGGTCATGTGAAGGAATTTCCGTCCCGTGTATATGACTCTCCTGCCGTTCATCGTGCTCATCGGGGCCATGTTCCTGATGACCCGGTCGGCCAAGAACAAGCAGCGCCAGGCCGCACAGATGCGTGACCAGATGGGGCCCGGCACCGGCGTGCGGACCATCGGCGGCATGTACGCCACGGTCAAGGAGGTCCATGACGACGCGGTCCTCCTCGAGGTCGCTCCCGGCGTGCACGCCTTCTACGCGAAGAACGCGGTGGGTGCCGTCCTCGACGACGCCGAGTACAACCGGATCGTGCACGGGATCGACCCTGACGACACTGACGACGACGCCCCCGTCGTCCCCGACGACGCCTCCTCGCTCACCGAGGCCGAGGCCGAGGGTGAGACCGGGGCGGCCGACGGCGACGCCGATGCGGCGGACGAGGGCAAGAAGACCGACCTCAGCAAGCCGTCGGCCGCGGCCGACGCGCCGAAGGAGGACAAGCGGGACGGCGACTCCGACGCCAAGTAATGCCGCTCCGGGGACCGCGGCGCACCACCGCTCGGTGCGCCGCGGTCCCCGGACGGTCTAGGCTCCGGCGGGGGTTCGTCCCACAAGACTTCGTGGCCGCCCGGCGCACACCCGGTGCCGGGCGGTTGGACAGGGAGATTACGAGAAGGTGGCAGCACCGAAGAAGGGCCGCAGGTCCTCCGGGTCACAGGGCAGGCCCGGGCGCGCCCTGGTCACGATCCTGGTCGCCATCGTGGCGCTCACCGCGGGGATGTTCATCTCCGGTCACACCACGCCACGGCTGGGCATCGACCTGGCGGGCGGCACCAGCTTCACGCTGGAGGCCAAGAACCAGCCGGGCAAGCCCAACGCGATCAACGCGGACAACATGAACACCGCCGTCGGCATCATCGAGCGGCGGGTCAACGGTCTGGGCGTGTCCGAGGCCGAGGTCCAGACGCAGGGCGACAAGCACATCATCGTGAACATCCCCAAGGGGATGAACGCGAAACAGGCCCGCACCCAGGTCGGCACCACCGCCCAGCTCTACTTCCGCCCCGTGGTGACCTACACGGACGGCAAGAAGACCGAGCCCACCACCAGCCCCTCGCCGAGCGCGACCGGCAAGGGCAAGAACGACAAGGGCAAGGCGTCGGACACCCCGACCGCCAAGGGCAGCTCGAGCGCGTCCAACAGCCCGAGCGCTTCGAACAGCCCCAGCGCGTCGAGCAGCGCGAGCGCATCGAGCAGCAGCCAGGGGCGGGCCGTCTCCGAGGGGCTCAAGGCCGACAAGACGCCGACCCCCTCGCAGAGCCCGAGCGCCTCGGGGAGCCCCAAGACGTCCAAGACCCCGAAGAGCGACTCCTCCAGCGCCGACGACCTGACCAAGCAACTCGCGGACCTGGACTGCTCCACCCCGGCGGCCCGGGCCAAGGCCCGGGAGAAGGCCGCGGGCACCAAGCCGACCGACTCCGTCGTCGCCTGTGACCGGGACGGCTCGCGCAAGTTCATCCTCGGCCCGTCCAAGGTGGAGGGCACCGACGTCAAGGACGCCTCCTCCGTCTACGACAGCCAGAGCGGCCAGGGCTGGATCGTCCAGCTGAACTTCACCGGCAAGGGCGGCAAGAAGTTCGCCGATGTGACCGGTCAGCTGGCCACGCAGCAGCCGCCGCAGAACCAGTTCGCGATCGTCCTGGACGGCGAGGTCTACTCCGACCCCAAGGTCGACGAGTCCATCGTCGGCGGCCGGGCCACCATCTCCGGTCCGGACTTCAACCAGCAGAACACCGGGGACCTGGCCAACGTCCTGTCCTACGGCGCGCTGCCGCTGTCCTTCGACATCGCGGACGAGACCACCGTCTCCGCCGCGCTCGGCGGTGAGCAGCTGGAGGCCGGTCTGGTCGCCGGCGCCATCGGCCTGGCGCTCGTGGTCATCTACCTGGTGGTGTACTACCGCGGCCTGGCGCTGGTCGCCATGGCCAGCCTCGGGGTCTCCGCCATCCTGACGTACACGATCATGGTGCTGCTCGGCCCGGGCATCGGCTTCGCGCTGAACCTGCCGGCCGTCTGTGGTGCGATCGTCGCGATCGGTATCACGGCCGACTCCTTCATCGTGTACTTCGAGCGCATAAGGGACGAGATCCGCGAGGGCCGCTCGCTGCGCCCGGCCGTCGAGCGCGGCTGGCCGCGAGCCCGGCGCACCATCCTGGTGTCCGACTTCGTGTCCTTCCTCGCGGCGGCGGTGCTCTTCGTCGTGACGGTCGGCAAGGTGCAGGGCTTCGCCTTCACCCTGGGCCTCACCACGCTGCTGGACGTCGTGGTGGTGTTCCTGTTCACCAAGCCGCTGATGACGATCCTGGCCGGGCGCAAGTTCTTCGCGAGCGGTCATCCGTGGTCCGGCCTGGACCCGCGGCGCCTGGGCGTCAAGCCGCCGCTGCGCCGCAGCCGCCGCACCCCCGCCCCCGCCCCCGCCGACCCGAAGGAGGCGTGAGATGTCGCGACTCGGCACTCTCGGCGCCAAGCTCTACCGAGGCGAGGTCGGCTACGACTTCGTCGGCAAGCGGAAGCTCTGGTACGGCGTCTCGATACTGATCACCATCACGGCCATCGTGGGCCTGGCGGTGCGCGGGCTCAACATGGGCATCGAGTTCTCCGGCGGAGCGGTCTTCACCACCCCGAAGACCAGCGTGTCGGCCTCCGACGCTCGCCATGTGGCGGAGTCGGCGTCCGGCGGCCACACCGCGGTCGTCCAGGAGCTCGGCCGCGGCGGTCTGCGGATCCAGATCAGCGAGCTGGGCACCAAGGAGGCCCTGCCGGTCCAGGAGAAGCTCGCCAAGGAGCTGAACGTCCAGACCAGCAAGATCGACACACAGCTGGTCGGCCCCAGCTGGGGCAAGGAGATCGCCGGCAAGGCCTGGCAGGGTCTGGCGATCTTCATGGTCCTGGTGGTGATCTATCTGGCCATCGCCTTCGAGTGGCGTATGGCACTGGCCGCCCTGATCGCGCTGATCCACGACCTCACCATCACGGTCGGCGTCTACGCGCTGGTCGGGTTCGAGGTCACCCCGGGCACCGTGATCGGTCTGCTGACCATCCTCGGTTACTCGCTCTACGACACCGTCGTCGTCTTCGACGGTCTCAAGGAAGCGTCGAAGGACATCACCAAGCAGAGCCGCTTCACCTACAGCGAGCTCGCCAACCGCAGCCTCAACTCGACCCTGGTGCGCTCCATCAACACCACGATCGTGGCGCTGCTGCCGGTCGGCGCGCTGCTGTTCATCGGTGGCGGTGCGCTCGGCGCGGGCATGCTCAACGACATCTCGCTGGCGCTGTTCGTCGGCCTCGCCGCCGGTGCGTACTCCTCGATCTTCATCGCCACCCCGCTGGTGGCGGATCTGAAGGAGCGCGACCCGCAGATGAAGGCCCTGACCAAGCGGGTGCGCGCCAAGCGCGCCTCGGTCGCGGCCAAGACCGACTCGGACGCCGAGCAGGCGCCGGAGGACGTCACCCCGCCGACCGACGAGGACGGCGACCCGCCGACCCCCGCGGCCGCGGGCGCGGGCCAGCGCCGTCAGCCCGCCTCGCGCAGCCGGGGCCGTGGCCGGCCGTCGGGGAAGCGCCGATGAGCGCTGCTACGACGGACCCCGCGCTCGGCGGCCTGGGCGGCGAGGAACTGCGCGGCCTGCTGCTCAGCCGGATCCTGGATGTGCCGGACTACCCGAAGCCGGGGGTGATGTTCAAGGACATCACCCCGCTGCTGGCCGACGCGGCCGCCTTCGGCGCGCTGACGCACGCGCTCGCCGAGCTGTGTGCCAAGCACGGCGCCACCAAGGTCGTGGGCCTGGAGGCGCGCGGCTTCATCCTGGCCGCCCCGGCCGCGGTGCGCGCCGGGATCGGCTTCGTACCGGTGCGCAAGGCGGGCAAGCTCCCCGGAGCGACCCTGGGCCAGGCGTACGAGCTGGAGTACGGCACGGCGGAGATCGAGATCCACGCCGATGCGCTGGAGCCCGGCGACCGGGTCCTGGTGATCGACGACGTGCTCGCCACCGGCGGCACCGCCGAGGCGTCGCTGCGGCTCATCCGCCGCGCGGGCGCCGAGGTCGCCGCGGTCGCGGTGCTGCTGGAGCTCGGCTTCCTCGATGGTCGTAGCCGCCTCCTCCCGGCGCTCGACAGCGCGCCCCTGGAGGCTCTGATCACGATCTGAGCCGCGCCATCACCCGAGGGTGGGGAGCTGCCTCACGGCGGCTCCTCACCCTTGTCTGCGCCAGCGGCTGAGCCAAGACGCTCCCCCAGCCACCGCTGGGAGGTGCCCCCTGCTGTCGACGGCGCTCGTCGCGCGGTCGCCCACGCCGCGGAGCGGCATATCGGATACGAGCCCTCGCTCCCTCCTCACCGCCCGGCGGTAGCCGGGGGAGGACCCCGAGCGCCCGGAGGCGAAGCCGCTTTGCAGGGGGTCCTGGGGCGGCCGGGAGGCAAGTGGCGTGGCGGGATCGATACCATGGCACCCCGGCCTCTTTGAGGCACGGAGATGCACGGACCGCCCGAGGAGTGCTCTTGCCAGACGAGGCCCAGCCGCTCTCCGCCGCGCAGCCGGCAGAGCCGACCGCCGTCACCGAGACCACGGCGGCCCCTGAGGTGCCCAAGAACAGCGGTGAGGCCCCGAAGCCCGCGGCCTCCAAGCCACGGCCCGCGGCCGAGCGCGCGGCGGGCGCACGGCCCGCCACGGCGGCCCCGCGCCCCCTCCAGAGCCCCGCACCCAGGGCGGGCTCCTCCAACCGCGTCCGCGCCCGCCTCGCCCGGCTCGGCGTGCAGCGCTCCAGCCCGTACAACCCGGTCCTGGAGCCGCTGCTGCGGATCGTGCGCGGGAACGACCCCAAGGCCGACGCCTCGACGCTGCGCCAGATCGAGCGGGCGTACCAGGTCGCCGAGCGCTGGCACCGCGGCCAGAAGCGCAAGAGCGGCGATCCGTACATCACCCACCCGCTCGCGGTGACCACGATCCTGGCCGAGCTGGGTATGGATCCGGCCACTTTGATGGCCGGTCTGCTGCATGACACCGTCGAGGACACCGAGTACGGCCTGGACACCCTGCGCCGCGACTTCGGCGACCAGGTGGCCCTCCTCGTGGACGGCGTCACCAAGCTGGACAAGGTCAAGTTCGGCGAGGCAGCCCAGGCCGAGACCGTGCGCAAGATGGTCGTCGCCATGGCCAAGGACCCGCGCGTCCTGGTCATCAAGCTCGCCGACCGGCTGCACAACATGCGCACCATGCGCTACCTGAAGCGGGAGAAGCAGGAGAAGAAGGCCCGCGAGACGCTGGAGATCTACGCCCCGCTCGCCCACCGCCTGGGCATGAACACGATCAAGTGGGAGCTGGAGGACCTCGCCTTCGCGATCCTCTACCCCAAGATGTACGACGAGATCGTGCGGCTGGTCGCGGAGCGGGCCCCCAAGCGCGACGAATACCTCGCCATCGTCACCGACCAGGTCCAGGGCGATCTGCGCGCGGCCCGCATCAAGGCGACCGTCACCGGCCGCCCGAAGCACTACTACTCGGTCTACCAGAAGATGATCGTGCGGGGTCGCGACTTCGCCGAGATCTACGACCTGGTGGGCATCCGGGTGCTCGTCGACACCGTCCGCGACTGCTACGCGGCGCTCGGGACCATCCACGCGCGGTGGAACCCGGTGCCAGGGCGGTTCAAGGACTACATCGCGATGCCCAAGTTCAACATGTACCAGTCGCTGCACACGACGGTCATCGGGCCCAGCGGCAAGCCGGTCGAGCTCCAGATCCGTACGTTCGACATGCACCGCCGGGCCGAGTACGGCATCGCCGCGCACTGGAAGTACAAGCAGGAGGCCGTCGCGGGCGCCTCCAAGGTGCGCACCGACGTCCCCCGCAAGGCCGGCAAGGACGACGCCGTCAACGACATGGCCTGGCTGCGGCAGCTGCTGGACTGGCAGAAGGAGACCGAGGACCCGGGCGAGTTCCTGGAGTCGCTGCGCTTCGACCTGTCCCGCAACGAGGTCTTCGTCTTCACGCCCAAGGGCGATGTCATAGCGCTGCCGGCCGGGGCCACCCCGGTGGACTTCGCGTACGCCGTGCACACCGAGGTCGGCCACCGCACGATAGGGGCCCGGGTGAACGGGCGGCTGGTGCCGCTCGAGTCGACGCTGGACAACGGCGACCTGGTGGAGGTCTTCACCTCCAAGGCTGCCGGGGCCGGTCCGTCCCGGGACTGGCTGGGCTTCGTCAAGTCCCCGCGCGCCCGCAACAAGATCCGCGCCTGGTTCTCCAAGGAGCGCCGCGACGAGGCCATCGAGCAGGGCAAGGACGCCATCGTGCGGGCCATGCGCAAGCAGAACCTGCCGATCCAGCGGATCCTGACGGGCGACTCGCTGGTCACCCTCGCCCATGAGATGCGCTACCCCGACATCTCCTCGCTGTACGCGGCCATCGGCGAGGGCCATGTCTCGGCGCAGAGCGTCGTCGGCAAGCTGGTGCAGGCCCTCGGCGGCGAGGAGGCCGCCAACGAGGACATCGCCGAGACCACACCGCCGATCCGCGGCCGCGGCAAGCGGCGCTCCAGCGCCGACCCGGGCGTCGTGGTCAAGGGCGTCGACGACGTGTGGGTCAAGCTGGCCCGCTGCTGCACGCCCGTCCCCGGCGACCCCATCATCGGCTTCGTCACCCGCGGCAGCGGCGTCTCGGTGCACCGCGCCGACTGTGTCAACGTGGACTCGCTCTCGCAGCAGCCGGAGCGGATCCTGGACGTGGAGTGGGCGCCCACCCAGTCCTCGGTCTTCCTGGTCGCCATCCAGGTCGAGGCCCTGGACCGGTCCCGGCTGCTGTCGGATGTCACCCGCGTGCTGTCCGACCAGCACGTCAACATCCTGTCCGCCGCCGTGCAGACCTCCCGCGACCGGGTGGCCACCTCGCGTTTCACCTTCGAGATGGGCGACCCCAAGCACCTGGGCCATGTGCTGAAGGCCGTGCGGGGCGTCGAGGGCGTCTACGACGTGTACCGGGTGACCTCGGCGCGCCAGCGCTGAGACAGACGGCAGCGGCCCCGGCGCCATCGCGCCGGGGCCGCTGCCGTTTGGCACCTCAGCCATCAATTGAGGAACCCCGATGGCGAGTAACCACCTCCGCGAGAGCGGCGGCGGCTTAGCCGCAGAGAGGTGTGCTCCTCAGCCGCCGAACTCCTCCAGGCCCTTGAGCGCCTGGTCCAGCAGCGCCTGGCGGCCCTCCAGCTCCTTGGCCAGCTTGTCGGCCTTGGCGTTGTTGCCGGCCGCGCGGGCGGCGTCGATCTGCCCGCGAAGCTTGTCCACGGCGTCCTGGAGCTGTCCGGTCAGCCCCTGGGCGCGCGCCCGCGCCTCAGGGTTGGTGCGCCGCCACTCGGCCTCCTCGGCGTCCTGGATGGCGCGCTCCACCGCGTGCAGCCGGCCCTCGATCCGCGGCCGGGCGTCCCGCGGCACATGGCCGATGGCCTCCCAGCGCTCATTGACCGTGCGGAAGGCCGAGCGCGCCGCCTTCAGGTCGGAGATCGGCAGCAGCTTCTCCGCCTCGACGACCAGCTCCTCCTTGCGGGTCAGGTTCTCCCGCTGCTCGGCGTCGCGCTCGGCGAACACCGCGCTGCGCGCCTGGAAGAAGACGTCCTGCGCGCCGCGGAACCGGTTCCACAGGTCGTCCTCGGACTCGCGCTGGGCGCGGCCCGCCGCCTTCCACTCCGCCATCAGCTCCCGGTAGCGGGCGGCGGTCGGACCCCAGTCGGTGGAGTCGGACAGCGACTCGGCCTCGGCGACCAGCTTCTCCTTGGCCTGCCGGGCCGTCTCGCGCTGCGCGTCCAGTGAGGCGAAGTGCGCCTTGCGCCGCTTGGAGAACGCCGAGCGGGCGTGCGAGAAGCGGTGCCACAGCTCGTCGTCCGCGCGGCGGTCCAGGCGCGGCAGGCCCTTCCAGGTGTCGACCAGGGCGCGCAGCCGCTCCCCGGCGGCCCGCCACTGCTCGCTGGCGGCCAGCTCCTCGGCCTCGGTGACCAGCGCCTCCTTGGCCTGGCGGGCCTCGTCGGCCTGGACCGCCTTGGCCGCGCGGCGCTCCTCGCGGCGCGCCTCGACATCGCTCGTGAGCTTGTCGAGCCGCTTCTTGAGCGCCTCCAGGTCGCCGACCACATGGTGCTCGTCGACCTGGTGCCGGATGTGTTCGATGGCCGCCGTCGCGTCCTTGGCCGACAGGTCCGTGGTCTGGACCCGGCGCTCGAGGAGGCCGATCTCGACGACCAGGCCTTCGTACTTGCGCTCGAAGTAGGCGAGGGCCTCTTCAGGAGATCCCGCCTGCCACGACCCGACGACCTGCTCACCGTCGGCCGTACGCACGTACACGGTCCCCGCCTCGTCGACGCGGCCCCAAGGCTCGCTGCTCACAGCGCCTCCTCCACATGATGCCGAGGCGGGCGCGCGGCCCGCCGGCATCGTCCACAGTTTCTTCCGGCCGGGATCCACCCGGACCGGCCTCGCAGCAGGGTGCGCCCGCCGAGGCAGCCTCCCTGCACAACGCCAACATAGGCGAACGGTGGCCCGGCTGTCCGTATCCTGCGCGACCGAAATTTCGCAGTACGCGCGCCGGAGGCGGTCAGGACGTGCCGACCGTCGCCTTGTTGATCAGCACGGTGGCGTTCGGGGCGGTGTTCCCGGTCTGCGGGTCCGGCGCCGCCGCGCCCCCGTCGGCGATCTTCTTGAGGACCTGCATGCTTTCCTTGTCGAGGGTGCCGAAGGGGGTGTAGTAGGGCGGGAGCTGGCTGTCCTTGTAGACCAGGAAGAACTGGCTGCCGCCGCTGTCCTTGCCCTTCTTGGTCTGGGGGTCGTACTGGTTGGCCATGGCGACCGTGCCGGCCGGGTACGTGTTGCCCTTGATGCTCGCGTCCTTCAGGTTCTCGTCCGGGATGGTGTAGCCCGGGTCGCCCATGCCGGTGCCCATCGGGTCACCGCACTGGAGGACGAAGATCCCCTGGTTCGTCAGCCGGTGGCACTTGGTGTGATCGAAGTAGCGCTTCCCGGCCAGGAAGTTGAACGAGTTCACGGTGTGCGGGGCCTTGGCCGCGTCCATGGTGATGGTCATGTCACCGCAGGTGGTCTGGAGCTTCATGGCGTACGAAGCCGACTTGTCGACAGTGAGCTCCGGCTCCTTCTTCCACGACATGGTCTTCGGCTTCTTGTCGCCCGCCTCCTTGGCCCCCTTGGCGCACGGGTCCGGCGCCTTGGTCGTGGGGGTCGGCGTGGGCGTGGGCATCGTGGGCTCGCTCGCTTTGTCGGACTTCTTGTCCCCATCGCCGCCGGACAGCGCGCTGACGGCGGTCACGACCCCGCCCGCCGCCAGGACCACGGCCAGTGTGGACGCGATCACCACATAGCGCCGGCGCTGCTTGTGCCGGGCGGTCTCCCGGCGCTGCTGCTGCCGAAGGTACTTCTCCCGTGCGAGCTGCCGCCGACGCTGCTCGTTACTGACCACCGGGTCGTCTCCCTCATGCCGTATGCCGTCGCTGACGTATGTGATGACTCGGCCGTACCGTATACGGGTTCGCTGTGGCGGGAGCGCCGCCGGTAGGCTCTGAACGGCCGACTTCCACCTTTGCCGGACGACTCTTAAGGACGATCGTGCTTATTGCCGGGTTCCCCGCCGGGGCCTGGGGGACCAACTGCTACCTGGTCGCCCCCGCCGCCGGTGAGGAGTGTGTGATCATCGACCCGGGCCATCAGGCGGCCCAGGGCGTCGAGGAGACACTGGCCAAGCATCGGCTCAAGCCCGTCGCCGTCGTCCTCACCCACGGCCACATCGACCACGTCGCCTCGGTGGTCCCGGTCTGCGGCGCCCATGACGTACCGGCCTGGATCCACCCGGCCGACCGCTACATGATGAGCGACCCGGAGAAGGCCTTCGGACGCTCGATCGGGATGCCGCTCATGGGCGAGCTGACCGTGGGCGAGCCGGACGACCTCAAGGAGCTGACCGACGGCGCGCGGCTGGACCTGGCCGGTCTCGAGTTCTCCGTCGCGCACGCCCCGGGCCATACCAAGGGGTCGGTGACCTTCGGGCTGCCCGAGCGGGCGGACATCCCGTCCGTCTTCTTCTCGGGCGACCTGCTCTTCGCCGGCTCCATCGGACGCACCGATCTGCCCGGCGGCGACCATGCCGAGATCCTCGAGTCCCTGGCCCGTGTGGTCCTGCCGCTCGACGACTCGACCGTGGTGCTGTCCGGCCACGGCCCCCAGACCAGCATCGGCCGAGAGCGCGCCACCAACCCGTTTCTGCGACAGGTGGCCGACGGCCTCGGAGACGGCGCCCCGGCGCCCGCTCCGCGACGAGGAATGTGACGAGAGACTTTCCGTGAGCACCTTCCAGGCCCCCCGGGGCACCTACGACCTGATCCCGCCGGACTCCGCGGCCTACCTCGCGGTGCGCGACGCCATCTCCGGGCCGCTCAAGCGCTCGGGCTACGGCTATGTCGAGACGCCCGGCTTTGAGAACGTCGAGCTCTTCGCGCGCGGTGTCGGTGAGTCCACCGACATCGTCACCAAGGAGATGTACACCCTCACCACCAAGGGCGGCGACCAGCTCGCGCTGCGCCCCGAGGGCACCGCGTCCGTGCTGCGCGCCGCGCTGGAGGCCAATCTCCACAAGGCCGGAAACCTGCCGGTCAAGCTCTGGTACTCCGGCTCCTACTACCGCTACGAACGCCCGCAGAAGGGCCGCTACCGCCACTTCTCGCAGGTCGGCGCCGAGGCGATCGGCGCCGAGGACCCGGCGCTCGACGCCGAGCTGATCGTCCTGGCCCACGACGCGTACCGCTCGCTCGGGCTGCGGAACTTCCGGATCCTGCTGAACTCGCTGGGCGACGCCACCTGCCGCCCCGCCTACCGGGCCGCCCTCCAGGACTTCCTGCGCGGCCTCGAGCTGGACGACGACACCCGGCGCCGGATCGAGATCAACCCGCTGCGGGTCCTGGACGACAAGCGCGAGGCGGTGCAGAAGCAGCTGGTCGGCGCGCCGATGCTGGGCGACCACCTGTGCGAGGAGTGCAAGCAGTACCACGAGCAGGTGCGCGAGCTGCTGACCGCCGAGGGCGTGGCCTTCGAGGACGACCCCAAGCTGGTGCGCGGCCTGGACTACTACACCCGCACCACCTTCGAGTTCGTCCACGACGGGCTCGGCTCGCAGTCCGCGGTCGGTGGCGGCGGCCGCTACGACGGCCTGTCGGAGATGATCGGCGGGCCCGCGCTGCCCTCGGTGGGCTGGGCGCTCGGCGTGGACCGTACGGTGCTGGCGCTGGAGGCCGAGGGCATCGAGCTCGACCTGCCGGCCGCCACCAGCGTGTTCGCGGTGCCGCTCGGCGAGGAGGCGCGCAAGGTGCTGTTCGGCGCGGTCACCGGGCTGCGCCGGGCGGGGGTCGCCACGGACTTCGCGTACGGCGGCAAGGGCGTGAAGGCCGCCATGAAGGCGGCGAACCGCAGCGGGGCGCGGCTCGCGGTCATCGCGGGGGAGCGGGATCTCGCCGAGGGCGTCGTCCAGCTCAAGGACCTCGGGTCCGGCGAGCAGACGGCGGTTCCGCTGGACGGCCTGGTCGAGGCGGTCCGCGCCCGTCTCGGCTGACCCGACGGCGTCAGCCTGCGAATCCGCGACGAATCCGCGCCCATGCCGCGCCCAATCCGCGCCCGCCGTCAACTCGGCGGGCGCGGATTCACTCTGTCAAGGAGAGGCGACGGTGGCGGTCCGGGAACTCTCCACCCGCACCCTGCTGAGGTGGCTTATGCCCACCGAACGGGGGACGGAGGAGGATGGCCGAGACCGTGCCGCATTTCGGCGAGGGGCGGTCCGGACGTCCCCGATGCGGCAGAATGTCCGTGCTTGACGGGGGCGACACATGGACTCGGTGGGATGGCGGAACGGCGATATGGCGACGACAGCGGTGGATGAGGTGCGCTCCGACGAGGCCCGGCAGGACGGCGACGCACGGGTCGCGGTCGGAGGCGGTCGCGCCTTCGCCCTGCTGCTCGTGATCACCGGCGCGCTCGGGCTGCTCGCGGCGTGGGTCATCACGATCGACAAGAACAAGATCCTCGAGGCCAAGGCCGTGGGCAAGACCTTCACGCCCGGCTGCAGCCTCAACCCGATCGTGTCCTGCGGCAACATCATGGAGAGCGAGCAGGCCCATGCGTTCGGCTTCCCGAACCCGATGCTCGGCCTGGTCGCCTACGGAATCGTGATCTGCGTCGGGATGTCCCTGCTGGCCGGGGCCCGCTTCCCCCGCTGGTACTGGCTGACCTTCAACGCCGGCACCCTGTTCGGCGTCGGATTCTGCACCTGGCTCCAGTACCAGTCGCTGTATGTCATCGGCTCGCTGTGCCTGTGGTGCTGCCTGGCCTGGGTCGCCACCATCGTGATGTTCTGCTACGTCACCGGCAAGAACATCAAGCACGGGTTCCTGCCCGCGCCGGACGGGCTGCGGCGCGGACTGCTGGAGTTCCACTGGGTGGTGCCGGTGATGTGGGTCGGCGTCATCGGCATGCTGATCCTGACGCGGTGGTGGGACTTCTGGACCGGCGCCCAGGGGTGAGGCGCCCTTCCCGCCAGGCGCTGTCAGTGCGGTGACATAGGCTTCCCGCGTGGAGCCAGACCTGTTCACCGCCGCCGCAGAGGAACGCCAGGAGAAGGACCCGGCCAGCAGTCCGCTGGCCGTGCGCATGCGCCCGCGCACGCTCGACGAGGTCGTGGGCCAGCAGCATCTGCTGCGGCCCGGCTCTCCGCTGCGGCGGCTCGTCGGCGAGGGCAGCGGCGGCCCGGCCGGGCCGTCCTCCGTCATCCTGTGGGGCCCGCCCGGCATCGGCAAGACGACCCTCGCGTATGTCGTCAGCCAGGCCACCAAGAAGCGCTTCGTCGAGCTGTCGGCGATCACGGCGGGGGTGAAGGAGGTGCGGGCCGTCATCGACGGCGCGCGCCGCTCCTCCGGGGCGTACGGGCGGGAGACCGTCCTCTTCCTCGACGAGATCCACCGCTTCAGCAAGGCCCAGCAGGACTCGCTGCTGCCCGCCGTCGAGAACCGCTGGGTCACGCTCATCGCGGCCACGACGGAGAACCCGTACTTCTCGATCATCTCCCCCCTGCTGTCCCGCTCGCTGCTGCTCACCCTGGAGTCGCTGACCGACGACGACCTGCGCGGGCTGCTGCGCCGTGCCCTCGCCGACGAGCGCGGCCTCGGCGGCGCGGTCACGCTCCCCGAGGACGCCGAGGGGCATCTGCTGCGCATCGCGGGCGGCGACGCGCGGCGTGCGCTGACCGCGCTGGAGGCGGGCGCGGGCGCCGCGCTGGCCAAGGGCGAGTCCGCGATCACCCTCACGACCCTGGAGGAGGCGGTCGACCGCGCCGCGGTCAAGTACGACCGCGACGGCGACCAGCACTACGACGTCGCCAGCGCGCTCATCAAGTCCATCCGTGGCTCGGACGTCGACGCGGCGCTGCACTACCTGGCCCGGATGATCGAGGCGGGCGAGGACCCCCGGTTCATCGCGCGGCGGCTGATGATCTCCGCGAGCGAGGACATCGGGCTCGCCGATCCGACGGCCCTCCAGACGGCCGTCGCAGCCGCCCAGGCCGTGGCGCTGATCGGCTTCCCCGAGGCGGCGCTGACCCTCGGCCATGCCACGGTGGCGCTGGCGCTGGCCCCGAAGTCCAACGCGGTCACGCGCGCGATCGGCGACGCGCTCGCCGACGTCCGGGCCGGGCTGGCCGGGCCGGTCCCGCCGCATCTGCGCGACGGCCACTACAAGGGCGCCGAGAAGCTCGGCCACGCGCAGGGCTATCTGTACCCGCACGACCTGCCCGGGGGCATCGCGGCGCAGCAGTACGCACCGGACAAGCTCCACGGCAAGCGGTACTACGAGCCGACGCGCTACGGGGCGGAGGCGCGGTACGCGGACGTGGTGGAGCGCGTGCGCGCCCGCCTCCGCGGCGAACCCCCACCCCCACGCCCACCCCAGCCCGCGGCGGGGGAGTCCTCAGCACCGGCCGGTGCGGAGGGCGAGGCCGACTCGGGGGCGTCCGGCGGATCCTGACGCCTGCGGCGGTCCTCTAGTCCGCCTGGTCCGCCTGGTCCGCCTGGTCCGCCGCCGCGTCGAAGAGCGTGTGCATCGCGCGGCGGAGTTCGGAGACGTTGCGCACCGGCTCCGGGAAGTCGAAGCGCGCGTCGAAGGGGCTGCCGGGCGCGTCGGGGAAGCGGACGCGGAGGCCGAAGCGGTCCAGGGCCACCGGGATGGCGCGGCCGCGCGCCCCGCAGGCGCGGTCCGGGTGGTCGTCGAGCAGGGTGCACAGGCGGCGCAGCTGGTCGGCGTGTGCCGCGTGCAGATGCTGGAGGAGCTCGGCCTCGTGCGGGGCGAGCGGGTCGGGGGCCGCCGTCGTGAAGTCCTCCGGCTCGACTGCCTCCGCGCCCCACAGGTCGTCCACGCACGCCTCGCCGACCTCGAGCCGCAGCAGTGCCCACCCGCCGCCGCCCCCGGCCAGCGCCTCGCCGATGCCGAGCAGCTCGCCGACCGGATGCCGACTGGCCAGCAGCGCGGCGCTCGCCGCGCGCTGCCGGTCGCGTACGGGGGTGAGCCACCCCGCGACCCAGGCGCGCCCGCGGATCCGGTGGGGGATCGCCACCGGGGCGACGTCCGTGATCTCCATCACGCAGGTCAGCTCGTCGTCCTGGGCGTACGCCGCGGCGCGGGCGGCGGCAGAGCCGCCGGGCAGCAGCAGGAGCACATCGCCGTCGGGGGTGACGGCGCGCGCGGCCGGGGCGTCGGCGAGGTGCTCGCCGGGGGTGGCGGCGGCCTCGATTCCGGGAATGGAGAGCGACGCCGTAGCCTTGGACTCCACGAGAGTGCGTACTCGCTCCGCCGCCGATGGCCGCGGAGCTTCTTCCTTGGGACGCGGCTGACCCTCCTCGGTGCTCTGAGCAGTGCTGGGCAGGGGGATCCCAGGTCGAAACATGCGTCCTCCTCGGCTAAGGTAAGGCTCACCTAACTTATATCGGAGGTTCGTTCCCCGTGCCCAACCAGTCGCGTCCCAAGGTCAAGAAGTCGCGAGCGCTCGGCATCGCGCTGACCCCGAAGGCCGTCAAGTACTTCGAGACCCGCCCCTACCCGCCGGGCGAGCACGGCCGTGGCCGCAAGCAGAACAGTGACTACAAGGTTCGGCTGCTCGAGAAGCAGCGTCTGCGCGCTCAGTACGACATCAGCGAGCGCCAGATGGCGCGTGCCTACGACCGCGCTCGGAAGGTCGAAGGCAAGACGGGCGAGGCCCTGATCATCGAGCTTGAGCGCCGTCTGGACGCGCTCGTCCTGCGGTCCGGTCTGGCCCGCACCATCTACCAGGCCCGCCAGATGGTGGTCCACGGCCACATCGAGGTCAACGGCCGCAAGGTCGACAAGCCCTCCTTCCGGGTCCGCCCGGACGACGTCGTGATGGTCCGCGAGCGCAGCCGCGACAAGCACCCCTTCCAGGTGGCGCGCGAGGGTGGCTACGCCCTGGACGGCGAGACCCCCCGCTACCTCCAGGTCAACCTCCAGGCGCTCGCCTTCCGCCTGGACCGGGACCCGAACCGCAAGGAGATCCCGGTGATCTGCGACGAGCAGCTCGTCGTCGAGTACTACGCCCGCTGATCCAGCCGGACGGCTCGGACGTACGCAGCGCGCTCCGCGGGCCCCCTTCGACATGGTCGACGGGGGCCCGCGAGGCGTTTCCGGCCGAGGGGAAACCGGTTCGGGCAGGGCTGTCCGGCGCGATAAGGTCGATACCTGCCGCCCGTCCCGGATGACATGGCTCACCCGCCAGTGACGGGCCGATGGACGACCTACCCACGACGAGCAGCAGCAGGGAGCGTGCACCGTGTCCGGTGGAGAGGTGGCCGGGATTCTCGTGGCCGTCTTCTGGGCGATCCTCGTGTCCTTCCTCGCCCTCGCCCTGGTGAGGCTCGCGCAGACGCTCAAGGCGGCGACCAAGCTGGTGGCCGAGGTCACCGAGCAGGCCGTGCCGCTGCTCAGTGAGGCGTCCGCGACCGTGCGCTCCGCCAACACCCAGCTCGCCCGCGTGGACTCGATCGCGGCGGATGTGCAGGAGGTCACCTCCAACGCCTCCGCGCTCTCCTCGACCGTCTCCTCGGCCTTCGGCGGGCCGCTGGTGAAGGTCGCCGCGTTCGGCTACGGCGTGCGCCGCGCGATCGGCCGCAAGGGGCAGCCGCAGCCGGAGGGCGAGACCACGCGCACCGTCGTCGTCGGCAGGACCCTGCCGTCCGCCCGCCGGGGCGGCCGCCGCAACCGTGGATCGAAGGGCTGAGAGACCGGAATGTTCCGCCGCACGTTCTGGTTCACCACCGGGGTCGCAGCCGGTGTGTGGGCCACCACCAAGGTCAACCGCAAGCTGAACCAGCTGACCCCCGAGAGCCTGGCGGCGCAGGCCGCCGACCGGGCGGTGCTGGCGGGGCGGCGGATCAAGGTCTTCGCGCTCGACGTACGCGAGGGCATGGCCGACCGGGAGGCGGCGCTCAAGGACGCCCTCGGCCTGAGCGCGGCGCCCCCGCAGGACCGGAAGCAGCTGCCCGCTCAGCGCGGACGCGCCCAGGTCACGCAGAATTACTTGTACAACCACCCAGAAGCCGGAAATGAGGACCACTGATGGAGTCGGCTGAAATCCGCCGCCGCTGGCTGCGCTTCTTCGAGGAGCGCGGGCACACCGTCGTGCCGTCGGCGTCGCTCATCGCGGACGACCCGACGCTGCTGCTGGTCCCCGCGGGCATGGTCCCCTTCAAGCCGTACTTCCTCGGCGAGGTGAAGCCGCCCTTCGACCGCGCCGTCAGCGTGCAGAAGTGTGTGCGCACGCCGGACATCGAAGAGGTCGGCAAGACCACCCGCCACGGCACGTTCTTCCAGATGTGCGGCAACTTCTCCTTCGGCGACTACTTCAAAGAAGGCGCCATAAAGCTCGCCTGGGAGCTGCTGACCACCTCCGTCGCGGACGGCGGCTACGGCCTGGAGCCCGAGAAGCTCTGGATCACCGTCTACAAGGAGGACGACGAGGCCGAGCGCATCTGGCGCGACGTCATCGGCGTCCCCGCCGAGCGCATCCAGCGCCTGGGCATGGGCCCGAACTTCTGGTCCATGGGCGTCCCCGGCCCCTGCGGCCCCTGCTCGGAGATCAACTACGACCGCGGCCCCGAGTTCGGCGTCGAGGGCGGCCCGGCCGTCAACGACGAGCGGTACGTGGAGATCTGGAACCTGGTCTTCATGCAGTACGAGCGGGGTGCGGGCGAGGGCAAGGAGGACTTCCCGATCCTCGGCGACCTGCCCTCCAAGAACATCGACACCGGTCTCGGCCTGGAACGCCTCGCGATGATCCTCCAGGGCGTCCACAACATGTACGAGACCGACAACCTGCGCGCCGTGATCGACAAGGGCACGGAGCTGACCGGCGTCGCCTACGGCGCGGGCCACGACTCCGATGTCTCGCTGCGCGTGGTCGCCGACCACATGCGCACCTCCGTGATGCTCATCGGCGACGGCGTCACCCCCGGCAACGAGGGCCGCGGCTATGTGCTGCGCCGCATCATGCGCCGCGCCATCCGCAACATGCGCATCCTCGGCGCCACCGAGCCGGTGGTCAACGAGCTCGTCGACGTCGTCCTGAAGTCGATGGGCCAGCAGTACCCGGAGCTGCTGACCGACCGCAAGCGCATCGAGACCGTGGCCCTCGCCGAGGAGGCCGCCTTCCTGAAGACGCTGAAGGCCGGCACCAACATCCTCGACACCGCCGTCACCGACACCAAGGCCGCCGGCGGCACGGTGCTCGCCGGCGACAAGGCGTTCCTGCTCCATGACACCTGGGGCTTCCCGATCGACCTCACCCTCGAGATGGCCGCCGAGCAGGGCCTCTCGGTGGACGAGGACGGCTTCCGCCGCCTGATGAAGGAGCAGCGGGAGCGGGCCAAGGCCGACGCCAGGGCCAAGAAGACCGGCCACGCCGACCTGTCCGCCTACCGCGAGGTCGCCGACACCGCCGGCTCGACCGTCTTCACCGGCTACACCGACACAGAGGCCGAGTCGACCGTCGTCGGCCTGCTGGTCGACGGCCTGCCCTCGCCCGCCGCCACCGAGGGCGACGAGGTGGAGGTCGTGCTCGACCGCACCCCGTTCTACGCCGAGGGCGGCGGCCAGCTCGCCGACTCCGGCCGGATCCGCCTGGACTCCGGCGCCGTCGTCGAGGTGCGGGACGTCCAGCAGCCGGTGCCCGGGGTCAGCGTGCACAAGGGCACCGTCCAGGTGGGCGAGGTGACCCTGGGCGCCGGGGCGTACGCCCAGATCGACGTCAAGCGCCGGCGCGCCATCGCCCGCGCCCACAGCGCCACCCACCTCACCCACCAGGCGCTGCGCGACGCCCTGGGCCCGACCGCCGCCCAGGCGGGTTCGGAGAACTCGCCCGGCCGCTTCCGCTTCGACTTCGGCTCGCCGGCCGCCGTGCCCGGCGCGGTCCTCACCGACGTCGAGCAGAAGATCAACGAGGTGCTCTCCCACGAGCTCGATGTCACCGCCGAGGTGATGAGCATGGAGGAGGCCAAGAAGCAGGGCGCCATCGCCGAGTTCGGCGAGAAGTACGGCGACCGGGTGCGCGTGGTGACCATCGGCGACTTCTCCAAGGAGCTGTGCGGTGGCACGCATGTGCACAACACCGCCCAGCTGGGTCTGGTGAAGCTGCTCGGCGAGTCCTCGATCGGCTCCGGCGTGCGCCGGGTCGAGGCCCTGGTCGGCGTGGACGCGTACAACTTCCTGGCCCGCGAGCACACCGTCGTCTCCCAGCTCACCGACCTGGTCAAGGGCCGGCCGGAGGAGCTGCCGGAGAAGATCTCCGGGATGCTGGCCAAGCTCAAGGAGGCCGAGAAGGAGATCGAGCGGTTCCGCGCCGAGAAGGTCCTCCAGGCCGCCGCCGGGCTGGCCGCGGGCGCCAAGGGCGTCCGGGGCGTGGCCCTGGTCACCGGCCGGGTGCCGGACGGCACGGCCGCCGACGACCTGCGCAAGCTGGTGCTGGACGTGCGCGGGCGCATCCCGGGCGACCGCCCGGCCGTCGTCGCCCTGTTCTCCGTTGCCAACGGCCGCCCGGTGACCGTCATCGCCACCAACGAGGCCGCCCGCGAGCGCGGCATCAAGGCCGGCGACCTGGTCCGCGCCGCCGCCAAGACCCTCGGCGGCGGAGGCGGCGGCAAGCCGGACGTCGCCCAGGGCGGCGGCCAGAACCCCGAGGCCGTCGACGAGGCCGCCGCCGCCGTCGAGCGGCTCGTCGCGGAAGCGGCCTGAGCGCCGTGCGACGCGGCAGGCGCATCGCGATCGACGTCGGGGACGCCCGGGTCGGGGTCGCCTCGTGCGACCCCGACGGGATCCTCGCCACCCCGGTGGAGACCGTGCCGGGGCGGGACATCCCGGCCGCCCACAAGCGGCTGGTGGCCATCGTCGAGGAGTATGAGCCGATCGAGGTGGTGGTCGGCCTTCCCCGCTCGCTCAGCGGGCGGGAGGGGCCGGCCGCGGCCAAGGTGCGCACCTTCGCACGGGAACTGGCGCGCCGCGTCGCGCCGGTCCCGGTGCGGCTGGTCGACGAGCGTATGACGACTGTCACAGCGGCCCAGGGTCTGCGGGCTTCCGGCGTGACCTCGAAGAAGGGCCGCTCGGTCGTTGATCAGGCGGCCGCGGTCGTCATTCTGCAAAGCGCACTGGAGACCGAGCGTGTCTCCGGGCGGGCGCCGGGCGAGGCCGTCGAAGTGGTCATCTGATCGCGATACGGTAACGTTCCGCGCGGCCAAGGCAGCCGTCGCCTGGCGTGAGAACGGGCGATTCCTCGGCTGCCTACGTGCGTCGCTAGGGGTTTGATGACTGACTACCGCCGGGGTAACGGCTCCCAGCCGTGGGATCCTGAGGACCCGTTGTACGGGGACCAGGGATGGGGCGGGCACCAGACGGTGGCCGGTCACGATCAGTACGCCCAGGGGACCTACGCGCAGGAGCCGCACGCCCAGCACGGCTCATACGGCCAGGACGGCTACGGCCAGGACCCTTACGGCCAGGGTGGTCAGCAGCAGGGCGGCCACCAGCAGGGCGGCCAGCAGGGGCAGTACCCGCAGCAGGGGTACGGGCAGGACGGCTACGGACAGCAGGGCTACGCCCAGGACCCGTACGCCGCTCAGGATCCGTACGGCCACGACCCGTACGCGCACCAGCAGTACCCCCAGGGCTACCCGCAGGATCCCCAGCAGCAACAACAACAGCCTCAGCAGCCCCACCAGCCGCACTGGGACGGCCACGACACCGGCAGCTACCCGCAGCAGGCCCAGCAGGCCCAACATCCGCAGCAGCCGTACGGCAACGGCGGCTGGGAGGGCGGGCACGCCGCGCCCGGCGACCCTTACGGCGGCCAGCAGCAGGCCCCCCAGGAGCCCGTCACCGGGCAGGTCCCGCAGGCCAGACAGGCCGAGCACGACCAACCCGACGAGCCCGACGACGACCACCCGTTCTTCCGGGACGACGACGGCGCGGGCGACACCCGCCGCGACGGCCGGCCCGACCGCGGCGGCCGGGCCGGCCGTGACGACCGCGGCGACGACGAGTACGACGACGACTACGACGAGGATGAGGACGAGTCGCGCGGCGGCCGGGAGGGCCGCAACAAGCCCCCCAAGCGGCGCAGCGGTGTGGCCTGCCTGTTCGTGACCGTGGTGCTGGTCGGCGTCGTCGGCGGAGGCGGTTACTTCGCCTACCAGTTCTGGCAGAGCCGCTTCGGCCCGGCGCCGGACTACTCGGGCGACGGCAGCGGTGAGATCACGGTCGAGATCCCCGCGGAGGCGAGCGTGACCGCCATGGGGAACATCCTCAAGGACAAGGGCGTCGTGAAGAGCACCGGCGCGTTCATCGAGGCGGCCGACGCGAACCCGAAGGGCGGCAGCATCCAGCCCGGTTCGTACACGCTGCGCAAGCAGATGTCCGCGGCGGCGGCCGTGAAGCTGATGATCGACCCGGCCAGCAGCAACGGCCTGATCGTCACCGAGGGCATGCGCAACGCGCAGGTCTACGCCGCGATCGACAAGAAGATCGGCCTCAAGGCGGGCACGACCAAGGACGTCGCGGCCAAGGAGGCCAAGAACCTCGGGCTGCCGGACTGGGCCGACGACAACTCCAAGATCAAGGATCCGCTGGAAGGGTTCCTCTACCCGTCCCGCTACAGCGTCGGCAAGGACGCCAAGCCCAAGGACGTCCTGCGGCAGATGGTCGCCCAGGCGAAGAAGAACTACGCCAACTTCGACATCGAGGGCAAGGCCAAGGACCTGGGCCTGAAGTCGCCGCTCGAACTCCTCACCGTCGCCAGCCTGGTCCAGGCGGAGGGCGTCACCCATGACGACTTCCGCCAGATGGCCGAGGTGATCTACAACCGCCTCGAACCCGGCAACACCCAGACCAATGGCAAGCTGGAATTCGACTCGACGTACAACTACATCAAGAACCAGAGCAAGATCGATATCTCGCTGCAAGAGATCAAGAACTACGACAACCCCTACAACACGTACTTCTACCGGGGGCTGACGCCGGGTCCGATCGGGAACCCCGGGGAGGACGCGCTGGTGGCGGCGACCAAGCCCACCAAGAGCGGCTGGTACTACTTCATCTCGCTCGACGGCAAGACGACCAAGTTCACCAAGACGTACGCCGATCACCAGAAGCTCGTCGACGAGTTCAACCGGCAGCGCAAGAACAGCTGAGGAAAGATGTCGGAAAACCGCAGGGCCGCGGTGCTCGGCTCGCCGATCGCCCACTCCCTGTCCCCGGTGCTCCACCGCGCCGCCTACGAGAAGCTGGGGCTGGCCGGTTGGGCCTACGACCGCCACGAGGTGGACGAGGCCGCGCTGCCCGGCTTCTTCGAGCGGCTGGACGCGACGGCCGGAGACCGCCCCTGGGCGGGGCTGTCCCTGACCATGCCGCTCAAGCGCGCGGTCATCCCGCTGCTCGACGGGATCAGCGACACGGCGGCGTCGGTGGAGACGGTCAACACGGTCGTCTTCACCGACGACGGCCGCCGGACCGGCGACAACACCGATATCCCCGGCATGGTGGCGGCGCTGCGCGAGCGCGGCGTGGAGCGGGTGGCGGGCGCCGCGGTGCTGGGCGCCGGGGCCACCGCCTCCTCGGCGCTGGCCGCGCTGTCCCGCGTCTGCGAGGGCGAGGTCACCGCGTATGTCCGCAGCGAGGCGCGGGCCGCGGAGATGCGGCAGTGGGGCGAGCGGCTGGGGGTGGCGGTCCGCACGGCGGACTGGGCCGACGCGGCCCAGGCGTTCCGCGCGCCCCTGGTGATCGCCACCACCCCCGCGGGCACCACGGACGAGCTGGCCGCGGCCGTGCCCGACCGCCCCGGTGCCCTCTTCGACGTGCTGTACGACCCGTGGCCGACGCGGCTCGCCGCCGCCTGGGCGGCGCGCGGCGGCGCGGTGGTCAGCGGTCTGGACCTGCTGGTGCACCAGGCGGTGCTCCAGGTCGAGCTGATGACGGGCCTGGCCCCGGCCCCCCTGTCCGCGATGCGCGAAGCGGGCGAGGCGGCCCTCGCCGAGCGGGCCGGGGGCACCTCCCAGCGGTAGCTGGGGGCGAGCCGAAGGGGCGCGCCGCTGTCGAAAGGGAGAGCGCGCGGAGGCCCTGAGGAACGAAGGGCCGAGCACGGTCGACCGTCGACAGGGGCTGTAGCGCCCCGGAGGAGAACCGAAGGGGGAGAGTCCCGCCTGTTGGACCGGCGCTCGTAGGTGTTCTCGGACGTGGGAGGATCGGAGGTGGCGGGCCCGGGGCCGCGCGCTCCCCGAGGCCATGCCGCCGTACGTCGAGGCGCGAGCATGAGGAGCACCGTTGAGCAGGTTGCGCTGGCTGACCGCGGGGGAGTCGCACGGCCCCGCACTCGTGGCGACGCTGGAGGGGCTGCCCGCCGGTGTGCCGATCACCACCGACATGGTCGCGGACGCCCTCGCCCGCCGGCGGCTCGGCTACGGCCGCGGCGCCCGGATGAAGTTCGAGCGTGACGAGGTCACCTTCCTCGGCGGTGTCCGCCATGGGCTGACCCTCGGCTCCCCCGTGGCGATCATGGTCGGGAACACCGAGTGGCCGAAGTGGGAGCAGGTCATGGCGGCCGACCCGGTGGATCCGGAGGTGCTCGCCGGGCTGGCCCGGAACGCGCCGCTGACCCGGCCCCGCCCCGGCCACGCGGACCTGGCGGGCATGCAGAAGTACGGCTTCGACGAGGCCCGGCCGATCCTGGAGCGGGCCAGCGCCCGCGAGACCGCCGCGCGCGTCGCGCTCGGCACGGTCGCCCGCTCGTACCTGAAGGAGACGACGGGCATCGAGATCGTCTCGCATGTCGTGGAGCTGGCCGCGGCCAAGGCCCCGTACGGCGTGTACCCGACCCCCGCGGACGTGGAGCGGCTGGACGCCGACCCGGTGCGCTGCCTGGACGGGGACACGAGCGACGCGATGGTCGCCGAGATCGACCAGGCCCACAAGGACGGCGACACGCTCGGCGGCGTCGTCGAGGTGCTGGCGTACGGCGTGCCGGTGGGCCTCGGCTCGCATGTCCACTGGGACCGGCGGCTCGACGCCCGCCTGGCCGCCGCGCTGATGGGCATCCAGGCCATCAAGGGCGTGGAGGTCGGCGACGGCTTCGAGCTGGCCCGGGTGCCCGGCTCCAAGGCGCACGACGAGATCGTGCCGGGCGAGGACGGCGTCCGGCGGGCCACCGGCCGCTCCGGTGGCACCGAGGGCGGTCTGACCACGGGCGAGCTGCTGCGGGTGCGCGCCGCGATGAAGCCGATCGCGACCGTGCCGCGGGCCCTGGCCACGATCGACGTCGCGACCGGCGAGCCGACCAAGGCCCACCACCAGCGGTCCGATGTGTGCGCGGTGCCGGCCGCCGGCATCGTCGCGGAGGCGATGGTGGCGCTGGTCCTCGCGGACGCGGTCGCGGAGAAGTTCGGCGGCGACTCGGTCACCGAGACCCGCCGCAATGTGCGGGGCTTCCTCGACAACCTGGCCGTCAAGTGACCGGCCGGGGGGCGAACGGTCCGGCGATCGTGCTGGTCGGGCCCATGGGTGTGGGGAAGACCACGGTCGGGCGGGTGCTCGCCGAGCGGCTGGGCACCGGCTTCCGGGACACCGACACCGACATCGTCGAGTCGGCGGGCAAGCCGATCTCCGAGATCTTCATCGACGAGGGCGAGCCGCACTTCCGTGAGCTGGAGCGGCAGGCGGTGCGCGCCGCGGTCGCCGAGCACCACGGCGTACTGGCCCTCGGCGGCGGCGCGATCCTGGACGGCGGAACCCGCGCCCTGCTGGCCGACCTGCCGGTCGCCTTCCTGGAGATGGGCGTCGCCGAGGCGGTCAAGCGCACCGGCCTCGACGCGCCGCGCCCGCTGCTCGCCGTCAATCCGCGGCAGCGCTGGCGGGAGCTGATGGAGGAGCGCCGTCCGCTGTACACCGAGGTGGCCCGCGCGGTCGTGTCGACCGAGGGCCGCACCCCCGAGGACGTCGCCGACGCGGTCCTCGACGCACTGGAGCTGAAGGACGCATGAGCACCGACACCCCCACCCGTATCCAGGTCGGCGGCACCGCGGGCAGCGAGCCGTACGAGGTCCTGGTCGGCCACCGGCTGCTCGGCGAGCTGCCCGGCCTCATCGGCACGGCGGCCAAGCGCGTCGCCGTGCTGCACCCGGAGGCGCTGGCCGAGACCGGCGAGGCCATCCGCCAGGACCTCCTCGGCGAGGGCTATGAGGCCATCGCGATCCAGCTGCCCAACGCGGAGGAGGCCAAGACCGTCGAGGTCGCCGCGTACTGCTGGAAGGCGCTCGGCCAGACCGGGTTCACCCGCAGCGACGTGATCATCGGCGTCGGCGGGGGCGCCTCCACCGACCTCGCGGGCTTCGTCGCCGCGACCTGGCTGCGCGGGGTGCGCTGGATCGCCGTCCCGACGACCGTGCTCGGCATGGTGGACGCGGCGGTCGGCGGCAAGACCGGCATCAACACCGCCGAAGGCAAGAACCTGGTGGGCGCCTTCCACCCGCCGACCGGGGTGCTGTGCGACCTGGCCGCGCTCGACTCGCTGCCGGTCAACGACTACGTCAGCGGCCTCGCCGAGATCATCAAGGCGGGCTTCATCGCCGACCCGGCGATCCTGGAGCTGATCGAGGCGGACCCGGAGGCCGCCCGCACCCCCGCGGGGCCGCACACCTCCGAGCTCATCGAGCGCTCCATCCGGGTCAAGGCCGAGGTCGTCTCCTCCGACCTCAGGGAAGCCGGGCTGCGGGAGATCCTCAACTACGGCCACACCCTCGCCCACGCCATCGAGAAGAACGAGCGCTACAAGTGGCGGCACGGCGCGGCGGTCTCCGTCGGCATGGTCTTCGCCGCCGAACTGGGCCGTCTCGCGGGGCGGCTGGACGATGCCACGGCCGACCGGCACCGCGCGGTCCTGGGCTCCGTCGGCCTGCCGCTGACCTACCGCGGCGACCAGTGGCCCCGGCTGCTGGAGACCATGAAGGTCGACAAGAAGTCCCGCGGCGACCTGCTGCGCTTCATCGTCCTCGACGGTCTGGCCAAGCCCGCGGTGCTGGAGGGCCCGGACCCGGCCGTGCTGCTCGCGGCCTACGGAGAGGTGTCCGCGTGACCCGGAAGGTGCTCGTCCTCAACGGCCCGAACCTGGGGCGGCTCGGCAGCCGTGAGCCGGATGTCTACGGCGCGACCTCCTACGCCGGTCTGGTGGAGGAGTGCGCGAAGCTCGGCGCCGAACTCGGCTTCGACGTGGACGTGCGGGAGACCAACGACGAGGGGGAGCTGATCCGCTGGCTGCACGAGGCGGCCGACGGTTCGATCCCGGTCGTCATCAACCCCGGTGCCTTCACGCACTACTCGTACGGCATGCGGGACGCGGCGGCGCAGCGCACCGCGCCGCTGGTCGAGGTGCACATCTCCAACCCGCACGCGCGGGAGGAGTTCCGTCACAACTCTGTCATCGCGGCCGTCGCGAGCGGCACCGTCGCGGGGTTCGGAATCGGTTCGTATCGCCTTGCTTTGCGTGCATTGGCGGACGAACTGGCCGGTTGACGGCGCTGGGCTGGGCACACACGGTATTCCCCGGCCGTTCACACAGCGGCGGCCGGGGCGGGTACCGTTCGGTTGGACCGGCCTCACCGCCGCGTCACCACGCGACAGTTGCCAGTACCAGACCGCCTGCACGAGACGGAGTGCCACCGGATGCAGCACTCAGTGGGAGCTCCGCTGCCGCCCCCCCATCAGCCCGGGCACGGGCCGGGCGCGGGCGGCGCCGGCTGGCCCCAGGGCACGAGCCCCCACCCGGGCCCCCCGCCGGCCCAGCACCCTGGCCCCCACCCGGCCCAGCACCCCGCCCAGCCCCCTGGCTCCCACCCTGCCCAGCCCGTTCCGCCCATTCCGCCGGCCCCGCTCCACCCGACCCCGGCCCCGCCGCCCATGGACCCGTCCGGGGCCACCGGCCACATCCAGCTCCCGCCCGGCGGCCCGGTGCCGCTGCCGCACCCGCCGACGGGCGGCGCGGCGGTGGCCGACGCCTCGCAGGCGGCGGTGGCGGTGCTGCTGATCGGCCCGGCCGGGGCGGGCAAGACGACCGTCGCCCGCCACTGGGCCGACCGCCGGCGGGTGCCGACCGCGCACATCAGCCTGGACGACGTCCGCGAGTGGGTCAGGTCCGGATTCGCCAACCCGCAGTCGGGGTGGAACGAGAACTCCGAGGCGCAGTATCGTCTCGCCCGCCGCACCTGCGGCTTCGCCGCCCGTAACTTTTTGGCCAACGGCATCTCCTGCATCCTGGACGACGCCGTCTTCCCGGACCGCCCGGTCGTGGGCCTCGGCGGCTGGAAGCGCCATGTCGGCCCCGGCCTGCTGCCCGTCGTGGTGCTGCCGGGCCTTGAGGTCGTCCTGGAGCGGAACGCGGCGCGCAGCGGCAACCGCCGGCTGAGCGACGAGGAAGTGGCCAGGATCCATGGCCGGATGGCCGGCTGGTACGGCTCGGGCCTGCCGATCATCGACAACTCCACCTACGACGTGGAGACCACGGCCCGGATGCTCGACGAGGTCGTCGCCCGCAGCATCGCCTCCCCGCCCAGCTGGTAGGCGCGCCCGGCCGACAGGGCCGGGAAGGGGCCGCTCACCCGCGGGGACCCGTCCGAACGGCCGCCCGGGGCGGCACCGCCTACGCTCGGAGCATGTCCCAGGCGTACGCGGCCCGACGTGCCCGACTGCGCGATCAGTGCGCGGTGGCGGGCAGTGAGGCCGCGCTGGTCTCCCGGCCCGCCAATGTGCGCTATCTGTGCGGCGCCGCCGTGCCGCCCGGCGCCGTGCTGCTGCTGGGGCCGGTCCAGGATGTGCTGGTGGCGCCGCTGACGCCGTCCTGGGAGCCGCTCCCCGGCGGCTCACCCCACCCCGAGGACCTGCGGATTCTGGTGCTGCCCGGCGAGAGCGGGGACCCGGCCGTGGCCGCCGCCGACCTGGCCGCCGCGGACGGGGCCGAGTCGCTGGCCGTCGAGGAGCACCATCTGACCGTGGCCCGCCACCGGGCGCTCGCCGCGGCCGTCCCGCCACTGCGCCTGGCGGATCTGAGCCGGGCCGTGGAGCAGCTGAGGCTGGTCAAGGACGAGGAGGAGATCTCCTGTCTGCGGATCGCCGCCGAGCTCGCCGACCAGGCGCTGGGCGAGCTGCTTGAGTCGATCCTGGTCGGCCGGACCGAGCGGCATCTGGCGCTGGAGCTGGAGCGCAGGCTGGTGGACCACGGCGCGGACGGCCCTGCCTTCCCCACGGTCGTGGCCACCGGTCCGAACTCGGGCCGGGCCGGGCACACGCCCACCGACCGGCGGGTCGAGGAGGGCGACTTTCTCACCATCGGCCTGGGCGCCGACTACCGCGGCTACCGCTGTGAGGTGGGGCGCACCTTTGTGATCGGCCCGTCGCCCGCCACCTGGCAGGTGGAGCTGTACGACGCGGTGTTCGCGGCGCAGCGGGCCGGACGGGAGGCGCTGGTGCCGGGCGCGGCCTGCCGGGATGTGGACCGGGCGACCCGGCAGGTGCTGGAGTTCGCGGGGTTCGGCGAGGGGCTGGCACGGCGGATGGGACACGGCGTGGGCCTGGAAATCGACGAGGACCCTCGGCTGGCACCCGCGGCCATGGGTAAACTGGACGCTTGTGTGCCGGTCACTGTCGAACCGGGGGTCCACCTCCCGGGCCGGGGCGGTGTCCGGATCGATGACACGCTCGTCGTCCGCTCCGAGGCGGACGGCGGACCCGAGCTACTCACCATCACGACCAAGGAGCTGCTCGCGCTCTGACTGTGGAGCGTCGCATCTTTCTGGTTTCCACCAGCTGTAGTCCAGGAGATCCCGCAACCGTGGCATCCACGAACGACCTCAAGAATGGCCTGGTGCTCAAGCTCGACGGGGGCCAGCTCTGGTCCGTCGTCGAGTTCCAGCACGTCAAGCCCGGCAAGGGCCCTGCTTTCGTCCGCACCAAGCTCAAGAACGTGCTCTCCGGCAAGGTGGTCGACAAGACCTTCAACGCCGGCGTGAAGGTCGAGACGGCAGTTGTCGACAAGCGCGGCATGCAGTTCTCGTACAAGGACGGCGAGAGCTTCGTGTTCATGGACATGGACACCTTCGACCAGATCTACATCACCCCCGAGGTGGTCGGCGACAACGCCCGCTATCTGCTCGAGGGCTTCGAGGCCGTCGTGGCGATGTACGAGGGCAACCCGCTGTACGTCGAGCTGCCGGCCGCGGTCGAGCTGGTGATCGAGTACACCGAGCCGGGCGTCCAGGGCGACCGCTCCACCGGCGGCACCAAGCCCGCCAAGCTGGAGACCGGCTATGAGATCGGTGTCCCGCTGTTCATCACCACCGGTGAGAAGATCAAGGTCGACACCCGTTCCGGTGAGTACCTCGGTCGGGTGAACAACTAACCGTGGCCGCCCGCAACAAGGCCCGCAAGCGTGCCTTCCAGATCCTTTTCGAGGCCGATCAGCGTGGCACCTCCGTGCAGACGGTCCTCGCGGACTGGATCCGGCACGCCCGGACCGACGACCGGCAGCCGCCGGTCAGCGAATACACGATGCAGCTCGTCGAGGGGTACGCCCAGTACACGGCCCGGATCGACGAGCTGATCTCCACCTACGCGGTGGGCTGGACGCTGGACCGGATGCCGGTCGTCGACCGGAACATCCTGCGGCTCGGCGCCTACGAACTGGTGTGGGAGGACGAGACCCCGGACGCGGTGGTGATCGACGAGGCGGTGCAGCTCGCCAAGGAGTTCTCCACCGATGACTCGCCGGCCTTCGTCAACGGGCTCCTGGGCCGCTTCAAGGAGCTGAAGCCGAGCTTGCGCAGGGGCGAGCAGGAGTCCTCCTCGGAGGCCTGAGCGCACACGCACAGAGCGCACCAAGCCGCCGGGGGCGGTGGAACCGGATGGTCCCACCGCCCCCGGCGGCACGTTTCTGCTGGTCGTTGACGTTATCTGATGGCTCTGCCGACAACTCCCAAGAGGCCGCGCGCGGCGTCAGACGTCCTCGTGCTGGACGGCCCGGCGCGCATCCGCGCCCAGCACACCCCAGCTGATCAGCTGCTCGGTGAGCACCGAAGGCGACTGGTCGTAGATCACGGCGAGGGTGCGCAGGTCGTCCTGGCGGATCGACAGCACCTTGCCGTTGTAATCACCGCGCTGGCTCTGGATCGTGGCGGCATATCGCTGGAGCGGGCCCGCCTTCTCGACCGGCACATGGGCCAGCCGCTCGAGGTCCAGCACCAGCTTGGGCGGCGGCTCTGCGGCCCCCGCCGGGCTGGTGCCCGGGAGAAGCTCCTGGACCGGGACGCCGTAGAAGTCGGCCAACTCGGCGAGGCGCTGCACGGTCACGGCACGGTCCCCGCGCTCGTACGAGCCGACCACGACGGCCTTCCAGCGGCCCTGGGACTTCTCCTCGACACCGTGAAGGGAGAGGCCCTGCTGGGTGCGGATGGCACGGAGCTTGGCTCCGAGCTGTTTGGCGTATTCGCTGGACATAAAGCTCCCCGGACGAAGACTGGTAACTCACTGTGAGGTTACGCAGCGTAATCTCCATTCGTCAAGCCGAACGGTGCGCAGGGGCCACCGCCAGGGGTGATGCCGGGCCGCCGGCCCACCCCTGCTAATGTGAATGGCGCAAATCCGACGTCCTTTAAGGTCCGTCCCGTGAGGCGGAGAAGGAGGTCCGTTTCGTATGGACGCACGTACCACCAACGCGGCCGACGCGGCGCGCTCCGTGCTCGAGGCACCGGACATCGCCCGCGTTCTGACCCGCATCGCCCACGAGATCGTCGAGCGCGCCAAGGGCGCCGACGACGTGGTGCTGCTCGGCATCCCGACCCGGGGTGTGCACCTCGCCCGGCGGCTGGCCACCCGGCTCGAGGAGATCACCGGCAGGGCCCCCGGCCAGGTTCCGGTCGGCTCGCTCGACATCACCATGTACCGCGACGACCTGAGGCTGCGCCCGGCCCGCGCGCTCGCCCGCACCGACATTCCCGGTGACGGCATCGACGGCCGCCTGGTGGTCCTGGTCGACGATGTGCTCTTCTCGGGCCGCACCATCCGCGCCGCGCTCGACGCCCTGGGCGACATCGGCCGGCCCCGCGCCGTCCAGCTCGCGGTCCTGGTCGACCGCGGCCACCGCGAGCTGCCGATCCGCGCCGACTACGTCGGCAAGAACCTCCCCACGTCGCTGCGGGAGACGGTCAAGGTCCAGCTCACCGAGGAGGACGGCCGCGACAGCGTGCTCCTCGGCGTGCGCGGGACCGCCCCCGCGGACGGGCAGTAGCCCCGCCCGGAGCCGCCGCGGCACGGAGTCGGCCCCTCGGCCGCCGATGGACCCGCCGGACCCACCGGAGCCCCGGTGGACCGCCCGGGGCCCGGTACGCCAGCCACGACGCCGTCCCGCGCGCCCGCCGCACGCCTGAACATCTCCCTCACCCACGGAGCAACCGGATGAAGCGCCACCTCATCTCGGCCGCCGATCTCACGCGCGACGACGCCGTCCTGATCCTCGACACCGCCGAGGAGCTGGCCCGTATCGCCGACCGGCCGATCAAGAAACTGCCGACCCTGCGCGGCCGTACCGTCGTCAACCTCTTCTTCGAGGACTCCACCCGCACCCGCATCTCGTTCGAGGCGGCCGCCAAGCGGCTGTCCGCCGACGTCATCAACTTCTCCGCCAAGGGCTCCTCGGTCTCCAAGGGCGAGTCCCTGAAGGACACCGCGCTCACCCTGGAGGCCATGGGCGCCGACGCCGTGGTCATCCGCCACCACGACTCCGGCGCCCCGCACCGGCTGGCCACCTCCGGCTGGATCGGCGGCTCGGTCGTCAACGCCGGGGACGGCACCCATGAGCACCCCACCCAGGCGCTGCTCGACGCCTTCACCATGCGCCGCCATCTGACCTCGGGCAGCGGCCAGGACCTGGCGGGCCGCCGGATCACCATCGTCGGCGACATCCTGCACAGCCGGGTCGCCCGCTCCAACGTCCATCTGCTGTCCACCCTGGGCGCCGAGGTGACCCTGGTCGCCCCGCCGACCCTGGTGCCCTTCGCCGTCGAGAGCTGGCCGTGCGAGGTCTCGTACGACCTCGACGCGGTGGTCGGCAAGTCCGACGCCGTGATGATGCTGCGCGTCCAGCGCGAGCGCATGAACGAC
The DNA here is from genome assembly GCF_040302705.1 of Streptomyces sp. NPDC097640. Taxonomy (NCBI): domain Bacteria; kingdom Bacillati; phylum Actinomycetota; class Actinomycetes; order Kitasatosporales; family Streptomycetaceae; genus Streptomyces; species Streptomyces sp. NPDC097640. Next base: position 90,716 of record NZ_JBEOSB010000006.1, on the reverse strand, counting down.
GCCTTCTTCCCCACCGAGCGCGAGTACGCGCGCCGGTACGGCCTTGACGGCGACCGGATGGCCCGCATGCCCGAGCACGCCATCGTCATGCACCCCGGCCCCATGAACCGCGGCATGGAGATCACCGCCGAGGTCGCGGACTCCGACCGCTGCACCGCCGTCGAGCAGGTCGCCAACGGCGTCTCGATCCGCATGGCCGTCCTGTATCTGCTGCTCGGCGGGAACGAGCCCGCCGTCGCCACGTCCCGCACCGCCACCGAGGAGAGCAAGTAACCATGAGCGACACCGACAAGACCCTCCTCCGCGGCGCGAAGGTCCTCGGCGGCGAGGCGCGTGACGTGCTCATCGAGGGCGAGCGGATCGCGGCCGTCGGCACCGGCATCGACGCGGGCGACGCCACCGTGATCGACGCCGCCGGGCAGATCCTGCTGCCCGGCCTGGTCGACCTTCACACCCATCTGCGCGAGCCCGGCCGCGAGGACTCCGAGACCGTCCTCACCGGCACCCGCGCGGCCGCCTCGGGCGGCTTCACCGCCGTCCACGCCATGGCCAACACCTTCCCGGTCGCCGACACCGCGGGCGTCGTGGAGCAGGTGTGGCGGCTCGGCAAGGAGTCCGGCTACTGCGACGTACAACCCGTCGGCGCCGTCACCGTCGGCCTGGAGGGCAAGAAACTCGCCGAGCTGGGCGCCATGCACGACTCCGCCGCGGGCGTGCGGGTCTTCTCCGACGACGGCAAGTGCGTGGACGACGCCGTGATCATGCGCCGCGCCCTGGAGTATGTGAAGGCCTTCGACGGGGTCATCGCCCAGCACGCGCAGGAGCCGCGGCTGACCGAGGGCGCCCAGATGAACGAGGGCGTGGTCTCCGCCGAGCTCGGCCTCGGCGGCTGGCCGGCCGTCGCCGAGGAGTCGATCATCGCCCGCGATGTGCTGCTCGCCGCCCACGTCGGCTCCCGGGTGCACATCTGCCATCTGTCCACCGCGGGCTCGGTCGAGATCGTCCGCTGGGCCAAGTCCAAGGGCTGGAACGTCACCGCCGAGGTCACCCCGCACCACCTGCTGCTCACCGACGAGCTCGTACGCTCCTACAACCCCGTCTACAAGGTGAACCCGCCGCTGCGCACCGAGACCGACGTCATGGCGCTGCGCGAGGCGCTCGCCGACGGCACCATCGACTGCGTCGCCACCGACCACGCCCCGCACCCGCACGAGGACAAGGACTGCGAGTGGGGCGCGGCGGCCATGGGCATGGTCGGCCTGGAGACCGCGCTCTCCGTCGTCCAGCACACCATGGTCGACACCGGCCTGCTGGACTGGGCGGGCGTGGCCGACCGGATGTCGCACCGCCCCTCGGCCATCGGCCGGCTTGCGGGCCACGGGCGCCCCATCGCGCCCGGGGAGCCCGCCAACCTCACGCTGCTCGACTCCGCATACCGTGGTGTGGTGAACCCCGCGGGCTTCGCCTCGCGCAGCCGCAACACTCCCTACGAGGGCCGTGAACTGCCGGGCCGTGTGACGTACACCTTCCTGCGGGGCCGGGCGACGGTCGTGGACGGGAAACTGGCGTGAAACCTCTGATCAATGCGGTCGATCCGGCGGCGGGCCACCTGGTGCGCCTGGCGGCCGAGCAGAAGTCGCAGGACGTGACGGACTGGGCCGCGCGCATCGGCTGGGTCGTGGGTCTGCTGCTCTTCATCGCGCTCGTCTACTGGCTGATGCGCGAGGGGTGGAAGTGGCGGGGCACGCTCCAGGGCGATCTGCCCGAGCTGCCGCAGCCCCCGGCCCCCGACGAGCTCGGGCCCGCCCGGCTGTCCCTGGCCGGCCGCTACCACGGCTCGACCACCGCCGGGCAGTGGCTCGACCGGATCGTCGCCCAGGGCCTGGGCACCCGCAGCCGCGTCGAGCTCACCCTGACCGTGGAGGGCCTGGCGGTCGTACGCCCCGGGGCGCGCGACTTCTTCATCCCGGCCGGCAGCCTCCGCGGCGCCCGGCTCGACAAGGGCATCGCCGGCAAGGTCCTCGCCGAGGGCGGCCTGCTGGTGATCACCTGGCAGCTGGGCGACCGCCTGATCGACTCCGGCTTCCGCTCCGACCGCGCGGCCGAGCACACCGCGTGGGTGGATGCCCTCACCGAACTTTCCGGCGGCCCCAGCGACGCGGCCGCCACCTCGCACGACATGGAAGGCGCACGATGACCACCTCCACCAGGGGTGCCAGAACCCCAGCAGTCCTCGTCCTGGAGGACGGCCGCACCTTCCGCGGCCGCGCCTACGGGGCCGTGGGGGAGACCTTCGGCGAGGCGGTGTTCTCCACCGGCATGACCGGCTACCAGGAGACCCTGACCGACCCCTCGTACCACCGGCAGGTCGTGGTCATGACCGCCCCGCACGTCGGCAACACCGGCGTCAACGACGAGGACCCGGAGTCCAGGCGGATCTGGGTCTCGGGCTATGTGGTCCGCGACCCCGCCCGGGTGCCCTCCAACTGGCGCTCGCGCCGCTCCCTGGACGAGGAGCTGGCGGCCCAGGGCGTCGTCGGCATCAGCGGCATCGACACCCGCGCGCTCACCCGCCATCTGCGCGAGCGCGGCGCCATGCGGGTCGGCATCTTCTCCGGCGAGGCGGTGGCCGGCGGGGCCGATGAGGCTTCGCTGCTGGCCAAGGTGCGCGCCGTGCCGGAGATGAAGGGCGCGGACCTCAGCGGTGAGGTCGCCACCACGGAGCGTTATGTCGTCCCCGCGATCGGCACCAAGCGCTTCACCGTCGCCGCGGTCGACCTGGGCATCAAGGGCATGACCCCGCACCGGATGGCCGAGCGCGGCATCGAGGTGCACGTGCTGCCCGCGACCGCCACGGTCGAGGACGTCTACGCCGTCAGCCCGGACGGGGTGTTCTTCTCCAACGGCCCGGGCGACCCGGCCACCGCCGACCACCCGGTCTCCGTGATGCGGGCGGTCCTGGAGCGCGGCACACCGCTGTTCGGCATCTGCTTCGGCAACCAGATCCTCGGCCGCGCGCTGGGCTTCGGCACCTACAAGCTGAAGTACGGCCACCGCGGCATCAACCAGCCGGTCCAGGACCGCACCACCGGCAAGGTCGAGGTCACCGCGCACAACCACGGCTTCGCCGTGGACGCCCCGCTGGACGGGCCCTCCGACACCCCCTACGGGCGGGTCGAGGTCTCCCACGTGTGCCTCAACGACAACGTGGTCGAGGGCCTCCAACTGCTCGACCGCCCCGCGTTCAGCGTCCAGTACCACCCCGAGGCCGCCGCCGGCCCGCACGACGCGGCCTACCTGTTCGACCGCTTTGTCTCCCTGATGGAGGGCCAGCGTGCCTAAGCGCACCGACATCCAGTCCGTTCTGGTCATCGGCTCCGGCCCGATCGTCATCGGCCAGGCCGCCGAATTCGACTACTCCGGCACCCAGGCCTGCCGCGTCCTCAAGGCGGAGGGGCTGCGGGTCGTCCTGGTCAACTCCAACCCGGCGACGATCATGACCGACCCGGAGATCGCCGACGCCACGTATGTCGAGCCGATCACCCCGGAGTTCGTCGAGAAGATCATCGCCAAGGAGCGCCCCGACGCGCTGCTGCCCACCCTCGGCGGGCAGACGGCCCTCAACACCGCGATCTCCCTGCACGAGGCGGGCACCCTCGAGAAGTACGGCGTCGAACTGATCGGCGCCAACGTCGAGGCCATCCACAAGGGCGAGGACCGCGACCTCTTCAAGGCGGTCGTGGAGGCCGTCCGCACCAAGATCGGCCACGGCGAGTCCGCCCGCTCGGTCATCTGCCACTCCATGGACGACATCCTCGCGGGCGTCGAGACGCTCGGCGGCTACCCCGTCGTCGTACGTCCCTCCTTCACCATGGGCGGCGCCGGCTCCGGCTTCGCCCACGACGAGGAGGAGCTGCGCCGCATCGCCGGCCAGGGCCTGGCGCTCTCGCCCACCACCGAGGTGCTCCTCGAGGAGTCCATCCTCGGCTGGAAGGAGTACGAGCTGGAGCTGATGCGCGACAAGCACGACAACGTCGTGGTCGTCTGCTCCATCGAGAACTTCGACCCCATGGGCGTGCACACCGGCGACTCGATCACCGTCGCGCCCGCGATGACGCTGACCGACCGCGAGTACCAGGTGCTGCGCGACATCGGCATCGCCGTCATCCGCGAGGTCGGCGTCGACACCGGCGGCTGCAACATCCAGTTCGCGGTCAACCCCGACGACGGCCGGGTCATCGTCATCGAGATGAACCCGCGGGTCTCCCGGTCCTCGGCGCTCGCCTCCAAGGCGACCGGCTTCCCCATCGCCAAGATCGCGGCCAAGCTCGCCGTCGGCTACACCCTCGACGAGATCCCCAACGACATCACGCGGGAGACCCCGGCCTCCTTCGAGCCCACGCTCGACTATGTCGTCGTCAAGGTGCCGCGCTTCGCCTTCGAGAAGTTCCCGGCCGCCGACGCCCGCCTCACCACCACCATGAAGTCGGTCGGCGAGGCCATGGCCATCGGCCGCAACTTCACCGAGGCGCTCCAGAAGGCGCTGCGCTCGCTGGAGAAGAAGGGCAGCCAGTTCGACTTCACCGGCGACCCGGGCGACAAGGCGGAGCTGCTGGTCCGGGCCGAGGTCCCCACCGACGGCCGGATCAACACCGTGATGCAGGCCATCCGCGCCGGGGCCACCCCCGAGGAGGTCTTCGAGGCCACGAAGATCGACCCGTGGTTCGTCGACCAGCTCTTCCTGATCAAGGAGATCGCCGACGAGCTGGCGGCCGTCGAGAAGCTGGAGCCGGAGCTCCTCGCCGAGGCCAAGCGGCACGGCTTCTCCGACGCCCAGATCGCGGCCATCCGCTCGCTGCGCGAGGACGTCGTCCGCGAGGTGCGGCACGCACTGGGGGTGCGGCCCGTCTACAAGACCGTCGACACCTGCGCCGCCGAGTTCGCCGCCCGGACCCCGTACTTCTACTCCTCCTACGACGAGGAGTCCGAGGTCGCGCCCCGCGACAAGCCCGCCGTGATCATCCTGGGCTCGGGCCCCAACCGGATCGGCCAGGGCATCGAGTTCGACTACTCGTGTGTGCACGCCTCCTTCGCGCTGCACGACGCGGGCTACGAGACCGTCATGGTCAACTGCAACCCGGAGACCGTCTCCACCGACTACGACACCTCCGACCGGCTCTACTTCGAGCCGCTCACCCTGGAGGACGTCCTGGAGATCGTCCACGCCGAGCAGCAGGCGGGCCCCGTCGCGGGCGTCATCGTCCAGCTCGGCGGCCAGACCCCGCTGGGCCTGGCCCAGGCGCTCAAGGACAACGGCGTGCCGGTCGTCGGCACCTCGCCCGAGGCGATCAACCTCGCCGAGGAGCGCGGCGCCTTCGGCCGGGTGCTGACCGAGGCCGGGCTGCCCGCGCCCAAGTACGGCACCGCCTTCTCCTTCGCGGAGGCCAAGGGCATCGCCGCCGAGATCGGCTACCCGGTGATGGTCCGCCCCTCGTACGTGCTCGGCGGGCGCGGCATGGAGATCGTCTACGACGAGCCCTCCCTGGCCGCCTACCTGGAGCGGCACGCCGGGCTGATCTCCGAGCACCCGGTCCTCATCGACCGCTTCCTCGACGACGCCATCGAGATCGACGTGGACGCGCTCTACGACGGCCACGAGCTCTACCTCGGCGGCGTCATGGAGCACATCGAGGAGGCCGGTATCCACTCCGGCGACTCGGCCTGCGCGCTGCCCCCGATCACCCTCGGCGGCTTCGACATCAAGCGGCTGCGGGCCTCCACCGAGGCCATCGCGCGCGGCGTCGGGGTGCGCGGGCTGATCAACATCCAGTTCGCGATGGCCGGGGACATCCTGTACGTCCTGGAGGCGAACCCGCGCGCCTCCCGTACGGTCCCCTTCACCTCCAAGGCCACCGCCGTGCCGCTCGCCAAGGCCGCCGCCCGCATCTCGCTGGGCGCGACCATCGCCGAGCTGCGCGCCGAGGGCCTGCTGCCGAGCAGCGGCGACGGCGGCACGCTCCCGCTGGACGCGCCGATCTCCGTCAAGGAGGCCGTGATGCCGTGGAGCCGGTTCCGCGACGCGTCCGGGCGCGGCGTGGACACCGTCCTCGGCCCGGAGATGCGCTCCACCGGCGAGGTCATGGGCATCGACTCGGTCTTCGGCGCGGCGTACGCCAAGTCGCAGGCCGGGGCGTACGGGGCGCTGCCCAACAAGGGCCGCGCGTTCGTGTCCGTCGCCAACCGCGACAAGCGCTCGATGATCTTCCCGGCGCGCGAGCTGGTCGCCCTCGGCTTCGAGCTGCTGGCCACCTCCGGCACCGCCGAGGTGCTCAAGCGCAACGGCATCAACGCGACCGTGGTGCGCAAGCAGAGCGAGGGCGAGGGGCCGAACGGCGAGAAGACCATCGTCCAGCTCATCCACGACGGCGAGGTCGACCTGATCGTCAACACCCCCTACGGCACCGGCGGCCGGCTGGACGGCTACGACATCCGCACGGCGGCCGTCGCCCGCGCCATCCCCTGCCTGACCACGGTCCAGGCCCTCGCGGCCGCCGTCCAGGGCATCGAGGCGCTCGGCCGGGGCACGGTCGGCGTCCGGTCCCTTCAGGAGCACGCGGAGCATCTGACCGCGGCCCGCGCGCGGTAGCGGCGCAGGGCGCCGGGGCACCCGCCCCGGCGCCCGCTCGCCCCGTATCCGCCCCTGGCCCTCACCGTCGCAGAAAGCCCGCCATGTACCAGCTCTTCTTCCGTCTCGTCTTCCGCCATATGGACCCGGAGCGGGCGCACCACCTGGCCTTCGGCTGGATCCGGCTCGCCGCCCGCGTCCCGGTCCTGCGGACCTTCGTCGCGGCCCTCCTCGCACCGCGCCACCGGGCGCTGCGCACCGAGGCGCTCGGCCTCCGCATGCACGGGCCGTTCGGGCTCGCGGCCGGCTTCGACAAGAACGCCGTCGGCATCGACGGCATGGCCATGCTCGGCTTCGACCATGTCGAGATCGGCACCGTCACCGCCCAGCCGCAGCCCGGCAACCCCAAGAAGCGGCTGTTCCGCCTGGTCGCGGACCGTGCGCTGATCAACCGCATGGGCTTCAACAACGAGGGCTCGGCGGCCGTGGCCGCCCGGCTCGCGGCCCGCCGGGCCGGCCGCCCCGCCTTCCGGACCACGGTCGGCGTCAACATCGGCAAGACCAAGGTCGTCCCGGAGGCGGAGGCCGTCGCCGACTATGTGACCTCCACCGAGCGGCTCGCCACCCACGCCGACTACCTCGTCGTCAACGTGTCGTCGCCCAACACCCCCGGGCTGCGCGACCTCCAGGCCGTCGACCATCTGCGGCCCCTGCTGAGCGCCGTACGCGAGGCCGCGGACCGCATGGTCGACGGCCGCCGGGTGCCGCTCCTCGTCAAGATCGCCCCCGACCTCGCCGACGAGGACGTGGACGCGGTCGCCGACCTCGCGGTCGAGCTGGGCCTGGACGGCATCATCGCCACCAACACCACCATCGCCCGCGACGGCCTCGGCCTCGCCTCCGGCCCGGCGCTCACCGCCGAGACCGGCGGCCTGTCGGGCGCGCCCCTGAGGGCCCGCTCCCTGGAGGTGCTGCGCCGCCTGTACGCCCGCGTCGGCGACCGGATCACGCTGGTGGGGGTGGGCGGCATCGAGACCGCCGACGACGCCTGGGAGCGGATCCTGGCCGGGGCCACGCTGATCCAGGGCTACAGCGCCTTCATCTACGAGGGCCCGTTCTGGAGCCGCCGCATCCACCGCGGCCTCGCCGCCCGCCTCGCGGCCAGCCCGTACGCCACCCTCGCCGACGCGGTCGGCGCGACCGCCCCGAGCCCGACGCAGTAGCGGCTCCCTTCCCCGCACCCCACCCCTCCCCCACCCCGGGGCTGCACCCCGAACCCCGCCGGGGCTCGGCTGAGCCTGGGGGCTTGCCCAGGATCCGGTGGCGCCCGGGGGGCTGGAGGCGTGCCCCCAGGATCGGGGAGGGGCGGGAAGGGGACAGAAACTCACCCAGCACGCAGCCGCATCCCGCCACCCCAAGGAGAACCCCCGTGACCGACACCCCCGAACCCTTCGGTGCGCGCCTGCGCCACGCCATGGACGCGCGCGGCCCGCTGTGCGTCGGCATCGACCCGCACGCCTCGCTGCTCGCCGACTGGGGGCTCGGGGACGACGTCGCGGGCCTGGAGCGGTTCACCCGCACGGTCGTGGACGCCCTCGCCGAGCGGGTCGCGGTCCTCAAGCCGCAGTCCGCGTTCTTCGAGCGCTTCGGCTCGCGCGGCATCGCGGTGCTGGAGCGGGCCGTCGCGGACGCCCGGGCCGCCGGGGCGCTGGTGCTGATGGACGCCAAGCGCGGCGACATCGGCTCCACGATGGCCGCGTACGCCGAGGCGTACCTGGACCCGGGCAGCCCGCTGTTCTCGGACGCGGTCACCGTCAGCCCGTATCTGGGGTTCGGCTCGCTGCGCCCCGCGCTGGACGCGGCGCGGGCGAGCGGGGCCGGGGTGTTCGTGCTGGCGCTGACCTCCAACCCGGAGGGCGCCGAGGTGCAGCACGCGGTGCGGCCCGGCGGGGCGACGGTCGCCGCCACGGTGCTGGATCATCTTAGGGCGGAGAACGCCGAGGAGGCGCGCGCGGGCGGCCTCGGCTCGTACGGCGCGGTCGTCGGCGCGACGCTCAAGGACACCGCGGCGAAGGCGGGCGCGGATCTGGCGATCGGCGGGCCGCTGCTCGCTCCGGGCATCGGGGCCCAGGGCGCGACCCCCGAGGACCTCCCGGGGGTCTTCGGCGCGGCGGTGCGGAATGTGGTCCCCAGCGTCAGCCGAGGGGTGCTCCGGCACGGTCCGGACCCCGCTTCGCTCGCGTCGGCCGCGCTCCGAATGGCTGATCAAGTGCGTGCTGTGGCCGAATAAGCGGGTTATTTTGCCCCTAAATGTCCAAGTCGAGCGAGTCTGACCAGGACTTTTCGTCTGTTCTCGCTGACTGGAGCGGGATCGGCCGCTAGTCTCCGACCCAGAGCCAGCGCGCAGCTGCGTTGCGCGTTGCTCCCCAGGTGAGGGGCGACTAGGTTCCTCACCGGTCCGTATCCGACAGTTCGACATCCGAGGTGACGTAGGCGTGGCTCTTCCGCCCCTTACCCCTGAACAGCGCGCAGCCGCGCTCGAAAAGGCCGCCGCGGCTCGCCGGGAGCGCGCCGAGGTCAAGAATCGACTCAAGCACTCCGGCGCATCCCTGCACGAGGTCATCAAGCAGGGCCAGGAGAACGATGTCATCGGCAAGATGAAGGTGTCCGCTCTCCTGGAGTCCCTGCCTGGCGTCGGCAAGGTCCGCGCCAAGCAGATCATGGAGCGGCTCGGCATTTCCGAGAGCCGTCGTGTCCGCGGTCTGGGCTCCAACCAGATCGCATCGCTTGAGCGTGAGTTCGGCGGCGCCGCCAGCTGACGTTTCCAGGCACTCCCGGGAACCTGGATAATCGCTGCATGGCAGCACACTCCAGGGGGGCGACCCCCGTACCCCCGGACGCACGTCCGCGGCTGACCGTGCTCTCCGGCCCTTCCGGGGTCGGTAAGAGCACGGTCGTCGCTCATATGCGCAAAGCACACCCCGAGGTGTGGCTCTCGGTCTCGGCCACCACACGCAAGCCGCGCCCCGGCGAGCGCCACGGCGTCCAGTACTTCTTCGTGGACGACGGGGAGTTCGACAAGCTCATCGCCAACGGCGAGTTGCTGGAGTGGGCCGAGTTCGCGGGCAACCGCTACGGCACTCCGCGCGAGGCGGTCCAGGACCGCCTCGCCGCGGGTGAGCCGGTGCTGCTGGAGATCGACCTACAGGGTGCCCGTCAGGTCCGCGAGTCCATGCGGGACGCGCAGCTGGTCTTTCTGGCCCCGCCGAGCTGGGAGGAGCTGGTGCGCCGGCTCACCGGCCGGGGGACCGAGCCGCCCGAGGTGATCGAACAACGGCTCGAGGTCGCGAAGACCGAGCTGGCCGCCGAGCCCGAGTTCGATGTGACCTTGGTCAATACCTCCGTCGAGGACGTGGCGCAAGAGCTGCTAACCTTGATGCGAGTCGTTTGATCTTTCCTGGTCAGGGTGGCAAGCACAGAGCACCGACCGCCACGATCGAATTTCTCATTTCTTCACCACCCACTCGGAAGGCAGAGAGTGTCCTCTTCCATCACCGCGCCCGAGGGCATCATCAACCCGCCGATTGATGAGCTGCTCGAGGCCACCGACTCCAAGTACAGCCTGGTGATCTACGCGGCCAAGCGTGCCCGCCAGATCAACGCGTACTACTCGCAGCTCGGCGAGGGCCTGCTCGAGTACGTCGGCCCGCTGGTGGACACCCACGTCCACGAGAAGCCGCTGTCGATCGCGCTCCGCGAGATCAACGCCGGTCTGCTGACCTCCGAGGCCATCGAGGGCCCGGCCCAGTAGTCGGAACTCCCACCACGGGCCCGGCGGCATCCCCGCCGGGCCCGTGGTGTGTCATGGGTACGTACGCGACGGGGCAGCGCGCGACGGAGACGGAGCGCACGGAGAGGCGAGCGATGGACAAGCCCAAGGTCGTCCTGGGGGTCAGCGGCGGGATCGCCGCCTACAAGGCGTGCGAGCTGCTGCGCCGCCTCACCGAGTCGGGGCATGAGGTGCGGGTCGTGCCGACCGACTCGGCCCTGCACTTCGTCGGGGCCGCGACCTGGTCCGCCCTGTCCGGCAACCACGTGGCCACCGAGGTCTGGGACTCCGTCCACGAGGTCCCGCATGTGCGCATCGGCCAGTCCGCGGACCTGGTCGTGGTCGCCCCCGCCACCGCCGACCTGCTCGCCAAGGCCGCCCACGGCCTGGCCGACGACCTGCTCACCAACACCCTGCTCACCGCCCGATGTCCGGTGGTCTTCGCGCCCGCCATGCACACCGAGATGTGGGAGCACCCGGCCACCCAGGAGAACGTGGCCACGCTGCGCCGCCGCGGGGCCGTCGTCATCGAGCCCGCCGTCGGGCGGCTGACCGGCGTGGACACCGGCAAGGGCCGGCTGCCCGAGCCCGGCGAGATCTTCGAGGTCTGCCGCCGGGTGCTCGCCCGCGGCGCCGAGGAGAGGCGCCAGGACCTGGCCGGCCGCCATGTCGTGGTGAGCGCCGGGGGCACCCGCGAGCCCCTGGACCCGGTGCGCTTCCTGGGCAACCGCTCCTCCGGCAAGCAGGGCTACGCCCTGGCCAGGGCCGCCGTCGCCCGCGGCGCCCGGGTGACTTTGGTCTCGGCCAACAGCGAGCTGCCCGACCCGGCCGGGGCCGATGTGGTGCGGGTGGGCACCGCGGTGCAGCTGCGCGAGGCGGTGGTCAAGGCCGCCGCGGACGCCGACGCCGTGGTGATGGCCGCGGCCGTCGCCGACTTCCGGCCCGCGAAGTACGCCGAAGGCAAGATCAAGAAGCGGGACGGGCAGGAGCCGGAGCCGATCGTCCTGGTCCGCAACCCGGACGTGCTCGCGGAGATCTCCGCCGACCGCGCCCGGCCCGGACAGATCATCGTGGGCTTCGCCGCCGAGACCGACGACGTGCTCGCCAACGGGCGCGCCAAGCTCGCCCGCAAGGGGTGCGACCTGCTGGTCGTCAACGAGGTGGGGGAGCACAAGACCTTCGGCTCGGAGGCGAACGAGGCCGTGGTCCTGGCGGCCGACGGCACCGAGACCCCGGTGCCGTACGGGCCCAAGGAGATCCTCGCCGACACCGTCTGGGACCTGGTGGCCGGGCGTCTCGGCTGAGTGATCCGGTTCGGGTCGTCTTCGGTCATTTTCGGGCCATCAGTGGGAATGACACTTTCCTGCCTCACCGGCAAGGCTGATTTTCCGGTCGGGGAGAGGTATGTTCCAGGTCACGGCCTGCCCGTCCTGTGGACGGGGATGCTCGACCGGCCAGGGCGCCGGATAAACTGGCCGAGGAACCGCATCGGGCGCAGCTCCCGGGCGGTCCCAACCATGATCAGCCAGCAGCCGCTGCAACCCCAGGGAGCGATGTGTCCCGCCGCCTGTTCACCTCGGAATCAGTGACCGAGGGTCACCCCGACAAGATCGCTGACCAGATCAGCGACACCATTCTCGACGCGCTCCTGAAGGAGGACCCGACCTCCCGGGTCGCCGTCGAGACACTGATCACCACCGGCCTGGTGCATGTGGCCGGCGAGGTGACGACCAAGGCGTACGCACCGATCGCCACGCTCGTGCGCAACAAGATCCTCGAGATCGGCTACGACTCGTCGAAGAAGGGTTTCGACGGAGCCTCGTGCGGCGTCTCGGTGTCGATCGGCTCCCAGTCCCCGGACATCGCGCAGGGTGTGGACTCGGCCTATGAGGCCCGGGTGGAGGGTGACGAGGACGAGCTGGACAAGCAGGGCGCGGGCGACCAGGGCCTGATGTTCGGCTATGCCTGCGACGAGACGCCCGAGCTGATGCCGCTCCCGATCTCCCTGGCCCACCGGCTCTCGCGTCGCCTGTCCGATGTCCGCAAGAACGGGACCATCCCCTACCTGCGCCCGGACGGCAAGACGCAGGTCACCATCGAGTACGACGGCAACAAGGCGGTCCGCCTGGACACCGTGGTCGTCTCCTCGCAGCACGCCTCCGACATCGACCTGGACTCGCTGCTGGCACCGGACATCCGGGAGTTCGTGGTCGAGCACGTCCTCAACGAGCTCGTCGAGGACGGCATCAAGCTGGACACCGAGGGCTACCGCCTGCTGGTGAACCCGACCGGGCGGTTCGAGATCGGCGGTCCGATGGGTGACGCCGGCCTGACCGGCCGCAAGATCATCATCGACACCTACGGCGGCATGGCCCGCCACGGCGGCGGCGCCTTCTCCGGCAAGGACCCGTCCAAGGTCGACCGCTCGGCGGCGTACGCGATGCGCTGGGTCGCGAAGAACGTCGTGGCGGCCGGCCTGGCCTCGCGCTGCGAGGTGCAGGTGGCCTACGCGATCGGCAAGGCCGAGCCGGTCGGCCTGTTCGTCGAGACCTTCGGCACGGCCACGGTCGACGCCGAGAAGATCGAGCAGGCCATCTCCGAGGTCTTCGACCTCCGCCCGGCCGCGATCATCCGCGACCTGGACCTGCTGCGCCCGATCTACGCCCAGACGGCGGCGTACGGCCACTTCGGCCGCGAGCTGGAGGACTTCACCTGGGAGCGCACCGACCGCGTGGACGCGCTGCGCGCGGCCACGGGTCTGTAAGCACCCGCGCATCGAATTCGGACACCGGCCCTGGCGCCCTGCGGGACGCCAGGGCCGGTGTCCGTGCTGTCTGCTAAGACTGAAGCTGTGAGCAGCGACAACGGGCGGCCGGAGCGGGATCCGGCGGGGCGGGATCCGGCGGGGCGGGCCCCCGGGGCGGACCCGCAGGGCGGCGAGCAGCTCGCGCTCATTCGCGAGACCGTGCGCAAGGCCAAGGTGCCGAAGGCCAAGCCGCGGACATGGCGGGGGGCGGCGCTGGCGCAGGAGCTGCCGGTCGCCAAAGTGCTGGTGGACAAGGGACCGGTCCACCTCGACCAGCTGTGGGACTACGCGGTGCCCGCCGAGATGGACGCCGAGGCGCGGCCCGGGGTGCGGGTCCGGGTGCGGTTCGGCGCCGGTACGGGGAAGGTGCGCGAGGGGCGCCGGGAGGGCGGGGGGCTGCTCGACGGGTACGTCATCGAGCGGGTCGCCGAGTCCGACTACCGGGGGCCGCTGGCGGCCATCGCCCAGGTGGTGTCGCCGGAGCCGGTGCTGGGGCCCGGGCTGCTCGCGCTGTGCCGGGCCGTCGCCGACCGGTACGCGGGATCGCTCGCCGACATACTGCAACTGGCCGTGCCCAAGCGGAACGTACGGGCCGAGGGCGAGCCGTCCCCGCCGCCGCTGCCGCCGCCCGCCCCGCCCGCGGCGGGGAGCTGGGAGCGCTATCCGGCCGGGCCCGGGTTTCTGGAGGCGCTCGCGGGCGGCGGGGCGCCGCGGGCGGTGTGGACCGCGCTGCCGGGGCCGCACTGGCCGCGCGAGTGGGCCGTCGCGGTGGCCGCCACCCTCGCCTCGGGGCGCGGCGCGCTGGTCGTCGTCCCCGACGGGCGGACGGCCGCGCGGGTCGACGAGGCGCTCACCGAGGTGCTCGGCGGGCCGGGGCGGCATGTGCTGCTGACCGCGGATCTCGGGCCCGAGGAGCGCTACCGGCGCTGGCTGGCCGTCAGCCGGGGCTCGGTGCGGGCCGTGGTGGGCACCCGGGCTGCCATGTTCGCGCCCGTCAGGGACCTCGGGCTGGTGGGGATCTGGGACGACGGCGACCACAGCCACAGCGATGACCACACACCGCAGCCGCACGCCCGCGACGTACTGCTGCTGCGCGCCGTCCAGGAGCGGACGGGCTTTCTGCTGGGCGACCTCGGCCGCACCGTGGAGGCCGCCCAGCTGGTGGAGAACGGCTGGGCGCGCCCCCTGGAGGCCGACCGCGATCAGGTCCGGGCCGCGGCCCCGCTGATCCGTACGGTCGACGAGGGCGAGACAGCGCGGGACGCGCAGGCGCGCGCCGCCCGGCTGCCGACCCTCGCCTGGCGGACCGTGCGGGAGGGGCTGACCCGGGGCCCGGTGCTGGTGCAGGTGCCGCGCCGGGGGTACGTACCCCGGCTGGCCTGCGAGCGCTGCCGGGAGCCCGCGCGCTGCGCGCACTGCTCGGGCCCGCTGGAGGCCCGGGACGCGGACACGCTCAACTGCGCGTGGTGCGGGCGGCCCGAGGGCGGGTGGCGCTGCCCCGAATGCGGGGGCGTGCGGCTGCGGGCCAGCATCGTCGGGGCCCGGCGCACGGCCGAGGAGCTGGGCCGAGCCTTTCCGGAGGTCGCGGTGCGCACCTCGGGCCGGGATCATGTCCTCGACGCGGTCCCGGGCCGCCCGGCGCTCGTGGTCGCGACACCCGGCGCCGAGCCGGTCGCCGAGGGGGGTTACGCCGCGGCCCTGCTGCTCGACGGCTGGGCCCTGCTCGGCCGCCCCGACCTGCGGGCCGGGGAGGAGGCGCTGCGCCGCTGGCTGGACGCGGCGGCCCTGGTGCGCGGCCATGAGGACGGCGGGCTGGTCGTGGTGATCGCCGAGCCCACGCAGCGGCCCGTCCAGGCGCTGGTGCGCTGGGACCCGGCCGGTTATGCGGCGCGGGAGCTGGCCGAACGGGCCCAGCTGGGCTTTCCGCCGGTGTCCCGGATGGCCTCGGTCGCCGGCCCCGCCGAGGCGGTGGACGAGCTGATCGCCGCGGCCCGGCTGCCGGAAGGCACCGAGACCCTCGGCCCTGTAGCGCTGCCCCCGACGGAGCCCGGCCGCCCGCGCCGGCCCGGTCAGCCGCCGCCGGGGGAGGAGTGGCAGCGGGCGCTGCTGCGCGTGCGCCCCGGTCAGGGCAGTGACCTCGCGGCGGCGGTCAAGGCGGCGAAGGCGCAGCGGCTGGCCCGGGGCGAGAAGCACCCGGTGGTACGGATCGACCCGCTCGACATCGGCTGACGGGCGGAGGCAGACGCCTCAGCCGTTGCGCGGGTTGGGCAGGGCGCCCGGGCGGGGCTCCTCGCGCAGCGCCGGGGCGGGCTGCGGGGGCATCGAGCGCGCGGCGGGCACCGACGGCACCGACGGGACCGCTGACACGGCGCCCGGCTCCGCGGTGCGCAGCGACGCCTCGGCGCCCTCGACTGCGGCGCTCTGCGCGGCGGCGGCCCGGCGCGCGCCGTAACGGCGGTGCACCGCCTGCTTGGTGACGCCGAGCGCCGAGCCCACCGCGTCCCACGAGAAGCCGAGCGAACGGTCGAAGTCCACGGCGGCCGTGACCAGGGTCTCGACGCTGTCCCGCAGCTCCTGGGCCAGGCGCACGGTGGGCGCCGGGGCGCGTCCGTAGACGACGAAGCCCGCGGACGGGCCGGTGCGCCGCGGACGGTAGACGTTGCCGAGCTGGGCGGTGAGGGTCCGCAGCGCGTCCACCTGTCGGCGGACCCGCTCGATGTCCCGGACCAGGAGGTGCAGGCTGGCCCGTGCCTGGGCGTCGTGGGTTGCGTGGTCGGCCATGAACAAGCCTCTCGAATCCGGCGTAGATACTCGAAGACAGCAGACGGGAAGGGGGAAGCGCGCCGGGCCGCCGCAGCGGCCCGACGCGGTCAATCTGTCTTGACTGCCTTGACCAACGCGATACCCGCCCGTCGGTCACGGTCCGGGGGCGTGCGCCCTCGCTCACGTACGCCCCCTGTCGGCGGGTCGCCCTAGACTGGTGCGCTGTTCCCGCTGCGCGTGAGAGGTAGTTCGCCACCCATGAGGCTCGTCTTCGCCGGTACTCCCGAGGTCGCCCTTCCCGCCCTGGACGCGCTGATCGCGTCCGACCGGCACGAGGTGGTGGCCGTCGTCACCCGGCCGGACGCGCCCGCCGGACGCGGCCGCCGGCTGGTGGCGAGCCCGGTCGCCGAGCGGGCGGCGGAGGCGGGGATCGAGGTGCTCAAGCCGGCCAAGCCGCGCGACCCGGAGTTCCTGGACCGGCTCCGCGAGATCGCGCCGGACTGCTGCCCGGTGGTCGCCTACGGCGCGCTGCTGCCCAAGGCGGCGCTGGAGATCCCCGCGCACGGCTGGGTCAATCTGCACTTCTCCCTGCTGCCCGCCTGGCGCGGCGCGGCGCCCGTGCAGCACGCGGTGCTGGCGGGCGACGAGGTGACCGGCGCGTCGACCTTCCTGATCGAGGAGGGCCTGGACTCCGGCCCGGTCTACGGGCTGGTGACCGAGGACGTACGGCCCACGGACACCAGCGGCGACCTGCTGACCAGGCTCTCGCTGGCCGGGGCCGGGCTGCTGGCCGCCACCATGGACGGCATCGAGGACGGCACCCTGCGCGCCGAGCCGCAGCCCGCGGAGGGGGTCTCGCTCGCCCCGAAGATCAACGTCGAGGACGCGGAGATCGACTGGACCGCGCCCGCGCTGCGCGTCGACCGGCTGGCGCGGGCCTGCGCCCCGGCGCCGGGGGCGTGGACCACCTTCCGCGGGGAGCGGCTGAAGGTGAACGCGGTGGCGCTGGTGACGGACCGTACGGACCTGGCGCCCGGCGAGCTCGAGGTGACCAAGAAGGCCGTGTACGCCGGCACGGGCAGCCACGCGGTGGAGCTGTCCTGGGTGCGCCCGCAGGGCAAGCGGCCGATGCCCGGGGCGGACTGGGCCCGTGGCGTACGCATCGCCGAGGGCGAGCGGCTCGGCGCGTAGCGCGCGTCCGAGGGCCACGCGGCGGAGCCGCACATCGGTGCTGTTCCCCACCCCGCCGCAGGCGTCGAGATCCGCCGGACACGGCCCAGCGCGCGTCACCGCGTCCCGGGCCGCCGCGCGCGGGGTGGGGGGCGAGTTGACCTCAACAATGGTTGAGGTTCTACGGTCCTGGGTGTGCCGCCGGCCCGGAACAGCCGCGATCCCGCGACGGCACCCCGAGACCCACGGAGGTGCGCGATGGACATGGAAGCCACCGCCATGCACTCCCTCTACCGGACCGCGAGCGCCAACGACGACCGGCGCCCCTTCTCCCGCGACACCCTGCGGCGCATCGCCGGCTTCGCCGGCCCCCACCGCCGCCGGATCGTCTTTTTCCTGGTGAGCAGCGTCGTCACGGCGGTGCTCGCGGTCGCCACCCCGCTGCTCGCCGGCCGGGTGGTCGACGCGATCGTGCACCGCTCCGGCCAGGGCCTCGTCCTCGGACTCGCCGGCCTCATCGCCGTCATCGCCGTGGCGGAGGCCGGGCTCGGGCTGGTCACCCGCTGGCTGTCCGCGAACATCGGCGAGGGGCTCATCCTCGACCTGCGCACCGCCGTGTACGACCACGTCCAGCGGCTGCCCGTCGCCTTCTTCACCCGCACCCGCACCGGCGCCCTGGTCAGCCGGCTGAACAACGACGTCATCGGCGCCCAGCGGGCGTTCAGCGACACCCTCTCCGGGGTCGTCGGCAATCTCGTCACCCTGCTGCTCACGCTCGCCGTGATGCTCGGCATCTCCTGGCAGATCACCCTGCTGGCCCTGCTGCTCCTGCCGATGTTCCTGCTGCCCGCCCGGCGCGTCGGCGGCAAGCTGGCGCGGCTGCGGCGCGAGGCGGCGGACCACAACGCCACCATGGGCACCCAGATGACCGAGCGGTTCTCCGCGCCCGGCGCCACGCTCGTGAAGCTCTTCGGCCGGCCCGACGAGGAGTCCGCCGAGTTCGCGGCGCGCGCCCGGCGGGTGCGCGACATCGGGGTGCGCACCGCGATGGTGCAGACCTCCTTCGTCACCGCCCTCACCCTCGTCTCCGCCCTGGCCCTGGCCCTCGTCTACGGCCTCGGCGGCTACTACGCGCTGCGCCGCGAGCTCGACCCCGGCGCGGTCGTCGCCCTCGCCCTGCTGCTCACCCGCCTGTACGCGCCGCTGACCGCGCTGGCCGGCGCCCGGGTGGAGGTGATGAGCGCCCTGGTCAGCTTCGAGCGGGTCTTCGAGGTGCTGGACCTCGAGCCGCTGATCGCCGAGAAGCCGGACGCCCGGCCGGTGCCCGAGGGGCCGGTGTCGGTCGAGTTCGACGGCGTCAACTTCGGCTACCCCTCGGCGGACAAGGTCTCCCTCGCCTCCCTGGAAGAGGTCGCGACCCTGGACACCCGCGGCGGCGAACAGGTGCTGCACGAGGTGTCCTTCCGCGCCGAACCCGGGCAGATGGTCGCGCTGGT
The DNA here is from genome assembly GCF_040302705.1 of Streptomyces sp. NPDC097640. Classification (NCBI taxonomy): domain Bacteria; kingdom Bacillati; phylum Actinomycetota; class Actinomycetes; order Kitasatosporales; family Streptomycetaceae; genus Streptomyces; species Streptomyces sp. NPDC097640. The sequence goes on along the minus strand of NZ_JBEOSB010000006.1, from coordinate 72,027 downwards.
GGGCTCCTCGGGCGCCGGCAAGTCGACCATCGCGCAGCTGCTGCCCCGGCTCTACGACGCCGACGGCGGCGCCGTGCGGCTGTCCGGCGTGGACGTCCGCGACCTGACGGCCGAGTCGGTCCGCAGGACGCTCGGCATGGTCACCCAGGACGGGCACCTCTTCCACGACTCGATCCGCGCCAACCTGCTGCTGGCCCGGCCCGAGGCCACGGAGGAGGAGCTGTGGGAGGTGCTGCGCCGGGCCCGCCTCGACGGGCTGATCGCGGCCCTGCCCGACGGCCTGGACACCGTGGTCGGCGAGCGCGGCTACCGGCTCTCCGGCGGTGAGCGCCAGCGGCTGACCATCGCCCGGCTGCTGCTGGCCCGCCCCCGCGTGGTGATCCTCGACGAGGCCACCGCCCACCTGGACTCCACCTCCGAGGCGGCCGTCCAGGAGGCGCTCGCCGAGGCGCTGGACGGGCGGACCGCGGTGGTCATCGCCCACCGGCTGTCCACCGTCCGGGCCGCGGACCTCATCCTGGTCGTCGAGAACGGGCGGATCGTGGAGCGCGGCACGCACACCGCGCTGCTCGCGGCAGGCGGGCGCTACGAGGAGCTGTACCGCACCCAGTTCGAGCAGCCGTCACCCCTGAGCGAGGCGGACCTGGGCGAGGCGGACCTGGCCCAGGCGGACCTGGCCCAGGCGGCCGACGGGGCACTGAACTGAGCATGGCCCCGCGCGCCCCGTAGGCTGGGACTCCGCAGAGCCCCATCCTTCCCCGGAGCACATTTCCCGTGAGTCCCCAGCCCGGCCGTTCCCACCGCAGCAACTCCGGCAAGCCCTACCGGCGCCCGAAGAAGGACCCCGTGCGGGTCCTCGCCTTCGAGGCGCTGCGGGCCGTCGACGAGCGCGACGCGTACGCGAATCTCGTCCTGCCGCCCCTGCTGCGCAAGGCCCGTCAGGAGAGCACGGAGGCCAAGCCCTTCGACGCGCGGGACGCCGCGCTGGCGACCGAGCTGGTCTACGGCACGCTGCGCCGCCAGGGCACCTACGACGCGATCATCGCGGAGTGCGTGGACCGGCCGCTGCGCGAGGTGGACCCGCCCGTGCTGGACGTGCTCAGCCTCGGCGCGCACCAGCTGCTGGGCACCCGCATCCCCACCCACGCGGCGGTCTCGGCGACCGTCGAGCTGGCGCGGGTGGTGCTCGGCGACGGGCGGGCGAAGTTCGTCAACGCCGTACTGCGCAAGATCGCGGCCGATGACCTCGACGGCTGGCTGGAGAAGGTCGCCCCGCCGTACGACGAGGACCCCGAGGAGCATCTCGCGGTCGTCCACTCGCATCCGCGGTGGATCGTCTCCGCCCTGTGGGACGCGCTGGGCGGCGGCAGCGCCGGGGTCGAGGACCTGCTGGAGGCCGACAACGAACGGCCCGAGGTCACCCTCGTCGCCCGGCCGGGCCGCAGTACGGCGGGGGAGCTGATGGCGGCCGTCGGGGAGGGCTCCGCGCTGCCGGGCCGCTGGTCCCCGTACGCCGTGCGGCTCACCGAGGGCGGCGAGCCGGGGGCGCTGGACGCGGTCCGCGAGGGGCGCGCCGGGGTGCAGGACGAGGGCAGCCAGCTGGTGGCCCTCGCGCTGGCGGGCGCGCCGCTGGAGGGGCCGGACGAGCGGTGGCTGGACGGCTGCGCGGGCCCCGGCGGCAAGGCGGCGCTGCTCGGCGCGCTGGCCGCGGAGCGGGGCGCGGCGCTGCTCGCCTCGGAGAAGCAGCCGCACCGGGCGGGCCTGGTGGAGCGGGCGCTGGCGGGCAACCCCGGCCCGTACCAGGTGATCGCGGCGGACGGCACCAGGCCGCCGTGGCGTCCCGGCACCTTCGACCGGGCCCTGGTCGACGTGCCCTGCACCGGGCTCGGCGCCCTGCGCCGCCGCCCGGAGGCGCGCTGGCGCCGCAGCCCCGAGGACCTGGCGGGCTTCGCGCCGCTCCAGCGGGAGCTGCTGCGCCAGGCGCTGGCCGCGGTGCGCGTGGGCGGTGTGGTCGGCTACGCCACCTGCTCCCCGCATCTCGCCGAGACGCGGGCCGTGGTGGACGACGTCCTCAAGGGCCGCGGCGGCCCCGCGCCCGCCGCCGAGTGGATCGACGCCCGGCCGCTGATGCCGGGGGTGCCCGAGCTCGGCGACGGCCCGGACGTCCAGCTGTGGCCGCACCGCCACGGCACGGACGCGATGTATCTGGCCCTGCTGCGGCGCACCGCCTGACGAGGCCTCGGAGACCTTCAGCCCGCCGGGGCGAGGTCCCGGTGCACCGCGCGGGAGACGGCCTCGATGGTGGCGACTCCGGCGCTCATGGTGCGGTTGTCCTGGGTCAGCACCGTGATGGTGTAGGCGTGGCCGTCGCGGGTGAAGGCGCCGAGGCTGTGCACCCGCCAGCCGTGGGTGGCGCGGGACAGCCAGCCGTTCTTCACATGCACCCGTACGGTGTCCGGGGCGCCGGCCGGGGTGCCCCAGCGCTGGGACGGGACGACCTCGCCCATCAGCTCCAGGATGTAGGCGCGGGCGTGATCGCTCAGCACCGCGTTGGGCGTGGTCACCAGGTCCAGGAGCCGCATCTCGTCGCGCGCGGTGATCTGGGTCAGGCCCCAGTGGTTCTCGGCGCCGGGGACGGTCCGGGTCATCCCCGCCGCCCCAAGAAACGCGCCGATCCGGTCGGTGCCCAGCTGCCGCCACAGTGTGCTGGTGGCGGCGTTGTCCGACTTGGTGATCATGGCGGTGGCCAGGTCGGTCTCGCATCGGGTGAGCTGGCGGCCGTGTTTCTCCGCGTCCCACAGCAGGGCGGCCAGGACGGTGACCTTGACCGCGCTCGCGGAGTCGAAGGCCTGGTCCGCGCGCAGGGTGCAGACGGTGTCCGTGGCGGGGTCGCGCAGGGCGATCGCGACCGTGCCGGGTCTGCCGCGCAGGGCCGTGGCGATGTCCGTGGAGAGCTTGGTGGCGAGCCCCGCCCGGGCGGAGGCGCAGACCGGCGGCGGTGGCGCGGCCGTGGCCGCCCCCGCCCCGATGGCCGGGGCCACCAGCAGCCCCGTGGCCAGGGCCACGGACAGCGCGCCCCGGAGGGGCCACGGCCGGCCCGATGTCGCGGATACGTGGTGTCGCTTCAGGTGTCGGGTCATGCGTGTCTTCTCAATCCGCTGCCGATCGCTCGGCTGCCGGACCGGGGCGACCGGAGGGCTCTCGGTGCGGCTTCGTGATCAACCCGGTTCCATGGACCGGTGGCGGCCGTGGCAGGCTGGTGCCATGGCCCTCCAGATCAGCCCCAGCATCCTGTCCGCCGACTTCGCCCGCCTGGCGGAGGAGGCGAAGGCCGTCGAGGGAGCCGACTGGCTCCACGTCGATGTGATGGACAACCACTTCGTCCCCAACCTGACTCTCGGCGTGCCGGTGGTCGAGGCGCTCGGCAAGGCGACGGACACGCCGCTGGACTGCCATCTGATGATCGAGGACCCCGACCGCTGGGCCCCGCAGTACATCGAGGCCGGCGCGGGCTCGGTGACCTTCCACGCCGAGGCGGCCGCCGCCCCCGTACGGCTGGCCCGGGAGATCCGGGCCCAGGGCGCCCGGGCGTCGATGGCGCTCAAGCCCGCCACCCCCATCGACCCCTTCGAGGACCTGCTGCCCGAGCTGGACATGGTCCTGGTGATGACGGTTGAGCCGGGCTTCGGCGGGCAGGCGTTCCTGGACATCATGTTGCCGAAGATCCGCCGCACCCGCGAGCTGATCTCCAAGCACGGCCTGGAGATGTGGCTTCAGGTGGACGGCGGGGTGTCCGCCTCGACGATCGAGCGGTGTGCCGAGGCAGGCGCCGATGTGTTCGTGGCCGGATCCGCGGTCTACGGGGCCGACGACCCCGCCAAGGCGGTGCGTGAGCTGCGGGATCTGGCCCAGGAGGCCACCTCGGTGGTGCGGCCCGCGGAAGACGGGCCCACGACCGCCCGATGAACTCATGGGTAAAGGGCAGATCAAGTCCGCCGTTTCTGACAGGATGAACGGTGAGTCCAGAACATAGGAAGCAGTGAGGAGACCGCGGTGTCGACGGGCCGTTCAGGCACGCGGATGGGACCCGCCGAACTGGTGCAGGCGGCCGCCATGGCGCGCCGCTTCTACCTCGAGGGCAAGTCCAAGATCCAGATTGCCGAGGAGTTCGGCGTCAGCCGCTTCAAGGTGGCTCGGGTGCTGGAGACCGCGCTCGAGCGCGATCTGGTGCGCATCGAGATCCGGGTGCCCGCAGAGCTGGACGCGGAGCGCTCCGACGCGCTGCGCGCCCGGTACGGGCTGCGCCACGCGGTCGTCGTCGAGTCCCCGGCCGACGCCGAGGCCGACACCCCGGACCCGGAGAACCTCGGCGAGGTCGCCGCTGACCTGCTCGGCGAGCTGGTGACCGAGGGCGATGTGCTGGGCCTGGCCTGGGGCCGCTCCACGATCCACATGGCCGCGGCGCTGCACCGGCTGCCCCCGTGCACCGTCGTCCAGCTCACCGGCGTCTATGACGCGGGCACCGCCGAGCGCGGCTCGGTCGAGGCGGTCCGGCGCGCCGCCGCCGTCTCCGGCGGCGAGGCGCACCCGATCTACGCGCCCATGCTGCTGCCCGACACCGCCACCGCCGACGCGCTGCGCGGCCAGCCCGGCATCGCCCGCGCCTTCGAGTACTTCGACAAGGTCACCGTCGCTGCCGTGTCCATCGGCTCCTGGGAGGCCGGGATCTCGACGGTGTACGACATGCTGACCGAGCAGGAGCGGGCCCACTACGCGGGCCTCGGCGCCGCCGCCGAGATGTCGGCGCACCTCTTCGACGCCGAGGGCCGGCGCATCGGCCGCGACCTGGGCGAGCGGTGCATCACGGTGGAGGCCGACCGGCTGCGGCGGATCCCGGAGGTCGTGGCCATCGCGGGCGGCCGCCGCAAGGCCCCGGCGATCGGCGCGGTGCTCCGCTCCGGCCTGGTCACCAGCCTGGTCACGGACACCGCCGCCGCCGACCACCTGCTGCTGGAGACCGGCCCCGGCCCGCGCCCCGCGCTGGACCGGGCGGACCCGGACGGGCCGTAGCGCGGGCCGTAGTACGCGCGCGGCGTGGGCGGCGTTGGACGATCGGACCAGCGGCTTCCCGGCCGTTCTGGATGATCGTCCCGCCCCCGTACCGGGACCGGCATGGGACAATGAGGTACGTGCGTTTTCCTCGGCTTCCTTCGTCGAGGGCCAATTCCGAATGACTGGGAAGTTCCGAGCGTGCGTTTCCTCAATGACCAGCAGCCGCCCTACGACCTGACGTACGACGACGTCTTCATGGTGCCCAGCCGCTCCGCGGTCGGCTCGCGCCAGGACGTGGACCTGTCCACGCCCGACGGCAGCGGCACCACCATCCCGATCGTGGTGGCCAACATGACCGCGATCGCCGGGCGCCGGATGGCCGAGACCATCGCCCGCCGCGGCGGCATGGTCGTCATCCCGCAGGACATCCCGCTGGACGTGGTCGCCGATGTCGTCGGCTGGGTCAAGCGGCGCCACCTCGTCCTGGACACCCCGATCGTGCTCAGCCCGGCGGGGACGGTCGCCGACGCGCTGTCGCTGCTGCCCAAGCGGGCCCACGGCGCCGGTGTGGTCGTGGAGAACGGCCGCCCGGTGGGCGTGGTCACCGAGACCGATCTGGCCGGCGTGGACCGCTTCACCCAGCTGAGCGAGGTGATGTCCCGCGAGCTGCTGGTGCTCGACGCGGACATCGACCCGCGCGAGGCCTTCAACCGCCTCGACGGCGCACACCGCAAGCTCGCCCCCGCGGTGGACGCGGACGGGCAGCTGGTCGGCATCATGACCCGCAAGGGCGCGCTGCGAGCCACGCTCTACCGGCCCGCGGTGGACGCGGACGGCAGGCTGCGGATCGCCGCCGCCGTCGGGGTCAACGGCGATGTGCAGGGGCGCGCCAAGGCGCTGCTCGCGGCGGGTGTGGACACGCTGGTGGTGGACACTGCCCATGGCCACCAGGAGTCGATGATCAGCGCGCTGAAGGCGGTCCGGGCGCTGGACCCGGGTGTGCCGGTGGTCGCGGGTAACGTGGTCGCGGCCGAGGGCGTGCGTGACCTGATCGAGGCGGGTGCCGACATCGTGAAGGTGGGCGTCGGCCCGGGCGCGATGTGCACCACCCGCATGATGACGGGCGTGGGGCGGCCGCAGTTCTCCGCGGTGCTCGAATGCGCCGCGGAGGCGCGGAAGTTCGGCAAGCACGTGTGGGCGGACGGCGGGGTCCGGCACCCGCGGGATGTCGCGATGGCGCTGGCCGCCGGCGCGTCCAATGTGATGATCGGCTCGTGGTTCGCCGGGACGTACGAGTCGCCGGGCGACCTTCAGCAGACCGCCGACGGCCGCCCGTACAAGGAGAGCTTCGGCATGGCCTCCGCCCGCGCCGTGCGCAACCGCACCAGCGAGGAGTCGGCGTACGACCGGGCCCGCAAGGGCCTGTTCGAGGAGGGCATCTCCACCTCCCGGATGTTCCTGGACCCGGCCCGGCCCGGCGTCGAGGACCTGATCGACTCGATCGTCGCGGGCGTGCGCAGCTCCTTCACCTACGCGGGCGCGGGCGCGGTGGAGGAGTTCCACGAGCGGGCCGTGATCGGCGTGCAGAGCGCCGCCGGCTACGCGGAGGGCAAGCCGCTCCACGCCAGCTGGGACTGACGGGTCCGGTGATGTCGCGTGGCCCTCGCTCGGCCGAGCGAGGGCCACGGCCATGCGCGGCCACGGCGTGTGGCCGCGGTCATACGCGGGGCTTGTCGCGCTGATCGGCGCCCCGGGTGCGGGGCAGGGCGTGGCGCGGCGGGCTGGTCAGGGTGATCTGCCGCACCAGCTGGTGGAAGGAGACCAGCGCGGCCACGGGCGGCAGCCCGGCGACGGCCATGCTGGGCGGGTCCTTGGGCGCGTGCGCGACGCAGAGGAAGACCGCGATGGTGGAGAAGAGCACCACCACCGCCCAGGAGTGCGCCGCGCCCCGGCGGTGCAGCGCGGCGCGCAGCACCGACAGCGAGGCGACCAGCCAGGGCCCGTAGACCAGCAGCGGCCACCAGGCCGCCATGGACTCCGAGGTGCTGGGGGCGGCCAGATAGCGCAGCGGGCCGTAGGAGATCATCCCGCCCAGCACGCTGAGCATGGCCACGATCACCGTGGTGAGCGCCGCGAAGATCAGGCTGATCAGCTGGAGCCAGGGCATGGTCGGCAGCCGGAAGCGGACCCGGCGCCGCCGCCCGCGGCCGCGGACGTGCGCGGGGGAGCGGGCGGCGGGGAAGCTGCCGGTGGTCCTCTCGGGCGGCTCGTCGAGACCGGAGCCGAGACCGGAGCCGAGAGAGGAGTCGAAGGGCGAGTCGAGCGGGGAGGAGGCGGGGGCCGAGGTCTGGAGCAGCCGGGCCAGGTCTCCCTCCAGGTCCCAGCGGCTCTCGATCGTCTCCGGGTCGGGCAGCGGGAAGGTCAGCGGGTCGTCGGGGGCCATGTCGAACCGCTCGCCGGGAGCGGGCCGGTGGCCGGCGTGGGGAGGGGGGCCGTAGCCGCCCGGCCTCGGCTCGGTGTACGTCATGCCTGTACGCCCGGGTCCGTGGTGCCGCAGCGGTGGACGAAGTCGGTCTCGATGCGGTTCAGCGTCCGCAGGAAGTCCTCCCACACCCGGGCGCAGTACTCGAGCGGAGGCCGCTCGTCCGCGTCCCCGTGGCCTCCCGGACGGCACCCGCCGTCCGGGTCGTGGGGGTCATGATCGGCGCTCTGAAGGCTGTCTGGGGTCACGTTCCCACCAACGAGGGCCAAATTGGTGCCGTATCGTGGCATTCGGGTGAAACGCGCGTCAGTGCGGCCCGGCCTCCCGCAACGATTCGCCGCACAGCCACCCCGAGTGCAACGTTCGTACGTGTATGCGCAAGAATGGTGCATTACGACCGGGTCTGTGTACTCATGGGCCCTGCGTGACACACCCGTGTGTGCGCCGTGTGTGCGCCGCCGGTCACCGCCATCCGACCGACCCGACCGGCAGCGACAAGGAGCCCCTCAAGTGCTGGACCACGGCGCAGCCCCGCCCACCGCCGAGCGATCCGGGCCGGGGCTCCGTGCCCCGGGGCGGGGTTCCGGAGGGCTCGGTTCCGCGCTGATGCGGCGCAAGCCCGTCGAGCTGCTGGTCGCCGAGGGGGGCCAGGGCGAGGGCGGGAAGCTGCGGCGCTCGCTCGGCATGTGGCAGCTGACCATGATCAGCATCGGTGCGACGCTGGGCACCGGCATCTTCGTGGTGCTCGGCGAGGCCGTGCCGGACGCCGGGCCCGCCGTGGTGGTCTCCTTCGCGATCGCGGGGCTGACCGCGCTGTTCTCCGCCCTGTCGTACGCCGAGCTGGCGGGCACGATCCCGGTCTCCGGGTCCTCGTACTCGTACGCCTACGCCACCCTCGGTGAGCTGGTCGCCTGGGTCTGCGGCTGGTGTCTGATCCTGGAGTACGGGGTCTCGGTGGCCGCCGTCGCGGTCGGCTGGGGCCAGTATCTGAACGAGCTCCTCGACGGCACCCTCGGCGTCACCATCCCCGACGCGCTGGCCGCCCCGCCCGGCGACGGCGGCCTCTTCAACCTGCCCGCGCTACTGGTCGTCCTGCTGGCCATGGCGTTTCTGCTGGGCGGGGCCAAGGAGAGCGCCCGGGCCAACGCGATCATGGTCACGGTGAAGATCGCCGCCCTGGTGCTGTTCTGCGCCGTCGCCTTCACCGGCGTCCGGGCCGGGAACTACACGCCGTTCATGCCGCTGGGCATGGCGGGCGTCAGTGCGGCCGGGGCCACCCTCTTCTTCTCGTACATCGGCTTCGACGCCGCCTCCACGGCCGGCGAGGAGGCCAGGAACCCGCAGCGCGACCTGCCGCGCGCGATCATGCTCTCGCTCGTCATCGTCACTGCCCTGTACTGCCTGGTCGCGGCGGTGGCGGTGGGCGCGCTGCCCTGGAAGCGGTTCGCGGGCTCGGAGGCCGCGCTCGCCGGGATCATGAGGGATGTGACCGGGCAGAGCTTCTGGGCCGTGCTGCTGGCGGCGGGCGCGGTCGTGGCCATCGCCTCCGTGGTGCTGACGGTGCTCTACGGCCAAACCCGCATCCTCTTCGCGATGTCCCGGGACGGGCTGGTGCCGAAGGTGTTCTCCCGGATCCACCCGGCCAGCGGGGTGCCGCGCGCCAACACCGTGATCGTCTCCCTCTTCTGCGGGGTGCTGGCCGCCGCGATCCCGCTCGGCCAGCTCGCCGACGCCACCAGCATCGGCACCCTCTTCGCGTTCGCCCTGGTCAACGTGGCCGTGATCGTGCTGCGCCGGACCCGGCCCGCGATGCCGCGCACCTTCCGGGTGCCGCTGTCGCCGCTGTTCCCGCTGATCGGCTTCGGGCTGTGCCTGTGGATGATGGGCAGCCTGGACCGGGTGACCTGGATGGTCTTCGGCGTCTGGATGGCCGTCGGCCTTGTGCTGTACTTCGCATACGGCATGCGCCGCTCCCGACTGGCCACGGCAGAAAAGTGACATCCCCGCAGTGCGACTGAACGATCTGGACGAACGTATCGTCCACGCCCTCGCCGAGGACGCCCGCCGCAGCTACGCCGACATCGGGGAGGAGGTCGGCCTCTCCGCCCCCGCCGTCAAGCGGCGGGTGGACCGGCTGCGGGCCGAGGGGGCCATCACCGGCTTCACCGTACGGGTCGACCCGGCCGCCCTCGGCTGGGAGACCGAGGGCTTCATCGAGCTCTACTGCCGCCGCAACACCTCGCCCGAGGACATCCACCGCGGCCTGAACCGCTACCCCGAGGTGGTCGCCGCGTCGACCGTCACCGGCGACGCGGATGCCATCGTCCAGGTCTTCGCCTCCGACATGCGCCACTTCGAACGCGTCCTGGAGCGGATCGCGGGCGAGCCCTTCGTGGAGCGCACCAAGTCCGTCCTGGTCCTCTCGCCCCTCCTCCGCCGCTTCGGCTCGGGAGCTCCGACCTGAGACATATCCCGTAATACCGGGTCAGACATGTTTTCCTGTGAGCGGTCGCGGGTCTGGGGTCAGCCGTTGATCTCCAGTTTCAGGTTGTGCTGGGCGGCGATGCCGGCGACGGCCTGGTTGATCCCTTCTCCCTTGCGGCGGCACTGGCGGAGGACTTGGTGGTCCTTGAGGCGCGCGATGGTGTGTTCGGCGACGGCGCGGCGCTTGCGGAACAGCCGGTAGGCCCGGTCCTTGATGATCTTCCGGTCAGGCCCGCGCCGGGGCGAGCGGATCCGCTCGTTCTCTTGATAACCACTATCGCCGGACAGGCGGGGATGATCGGGCAGGGTCTCGTCGAGGGTCTCCCGGAAGACCACCACGTCGTTGCGGTTGCCCGGCCAGGCGTCGCCGACCGCGACGATGCGGCGGTCAGGGGCCCGGCGCACGGTCTGCACATTCACACTGCGCCGGTAGTTCTTCCTCTTCTTCGTCTTCTGCTGGTTGTGCACCGGAATGAGGGTGCCGTCCACCAGCCACAACTCCCGCCGGTCGGCGGGTGGCGGGCCGAGCAGGGCGGCGAGGTGCGGCGCGAGGTCGGTTGTGACCCGGTGCACGGTGGAGTCCGGGGTGGCGAACAGCCCGGCCAGCTGCTCCATGGTGAGGTTCGTGCGGTAGCCCAGGACGACCAGCAGCACCCGGTCGCCGAAGGCAAGTGACCAGGGCCGGCCGCACCCGCTGTCCGGGCGGCGCCGCCACAAACGGGTGATCAGGGCATACAGCTGCGGCCCGGACAGCCCCGTCCACGCCTTCAACTGAGCAGAGCGGCAGGTGGCGAGACGGAGTCCCATACAACTGACCGTAACCCGAACAGACTTCATGACGTTATGCCTGACGTTATGCCTGACGCTGACGGTCCGGGAGAGGGGGAAGCTGGTGAGCCGGTCATCGGCTGCGCCTGGGTCGGGGCGGCGGTTTCGGGGGCCGAACCGGGGTGAGGTGTGGCGGCGGGCGAAGGATGCGCCGGTGTCGGTGATCCGGCTGCCGCTGGTGGTCGCCGATGCGGATGTCCGCCGCCGGGTCGAGCAGTTGTTCTCGGCGATGTGGCAGGTCAAACGCGCCCTGCAGCGTGACGCGCGGGATGTGGTCGGCACCTACTGGGCCGGTGAGGTGCGGCGCGAGAGGGACGTGAAGGCCTGGCGGGCGGAGCTGGGCCTGTCCCGCACCGGGCTGGAGCGGCGCGCGTATCGGCATCTGGAGCGCTCACGCTGGCTGAGCGATCATGTGTCGAAGGCGTTGGTGATGCATCAGGCCGACGAGGTGTGGGCCGGGGTGGCCCGGCATCTGCACCCGGACGCGTCCGGGCGGCGGGCCGGGCGCCCCAAGGCCGGGACCTGGTGGGAGTACACCCGTATCCCGGGCCGGGCCCGCTCGCACACCACCGAGCGCAAGTGGGAGACCTTCCGCCTGCACGGCACCCTCGCCGGGCACCTGGAGGCGTTCAGGCACCCCGCGCTGCCGCCCTCGGTCACCACCGCCGCCCAGGCCGCGGAGCTTTTGCCGGGTGTGCGGGTGCTGGGCCAGCCGCGCCGCATGCCCGCCCCCGCCCGGCCCACGGGAGGCATCCCCACTAAGACCACCGGCGCCCATCAGCGCCCGCGCAGCAGGGCGGCGTCCTGGTTCGACCACACCGGGCCGCTGGCCGTCGTCTTCGGCGGTGGGCCCACCGGGCGCGGGGACATCGTCCTGCCGGTGCGGCTTGCGCAGGGCGCGGGGCGCTGGCCCTATCTGCTGCACTACCTGGACGACCCGAGCCGGTGGCACAAGATCGACCTGGTGCGGCGGCGGGATCCGGCCGCCCCGGGCGGCTGGGCTTATGAGGCCCATCTGATGGTCCTCGCCCCCGGCCACGCCTCCCCCGCCACCCGTATCCGGCGCGGGCAGGCCGCCGCCCTCCAGCGCGTCGGCGGGGTGGACGGCAACGTCTCCAACCTCGCCGTCGTCTCCATCCCCGCGGCGCTCGACCCCGATGACGGCGGCGTGTACTCCGACCGGATCACCCTGACCCAGCAGGAGCAACACGCCCTGGCCGCAGCGCGCAAGAAGGCGCGGGGACGCCAGCGCGCCCTGGACCGTTCCCGGCGCGCCACCAACCCCCGGCAGTACCGCCGCTCCCGCCGCCAACAGACCCGCGACGAACGCCGACAGGCGGCAGGCCTGCCCGCCAAGGCCGTGACCGTCCCGGCCGGACCCCGGCGCACCACCACGACCGGGAGACCCCGGCAGGCCTACCGCCGCGACACGGTGAGTACCGGCTACCGGAATCTGCGGGCCCGCCACAGTGCCGCGGCCGCGAGCGCGGCCGAGGCCTCCCATCACCGTGCGAAGAAGATCGCCGCTGCTGTGGTTGCCGTCCACGGCCCGCACTTGACTGTCGAGGACTGCGGCATCCGTACCTGGTTCCGTCTGTGGGGCCGTGCCTGCTCGGCCACCGCCCCTGGACGGCTGATCGCCGCACTGGCCGCCGAGTGCATAGCCACCGGCGGACGCCTCCTGCGCGCCTCGACCTTCACCACCGCCCTGTCCCAGCACTGCCTGTGCGGCCGACGCGTACCCAAGTCCCTGCACCAGCGCACCCATCACTGCGACCCGGCCGACGGCGGCTGCGGGCTGAAGGGCGACCGCGACTTGGTCTCCGCTGCTCTGGCCGCCTTCACCACCCTCACCGACCCCGACGACCCCACCACCGCCCGCCTCGACCACCATCGGGCCCGGGCCGCCCAGATCCTCTTCGCCCAAGGGCTGCAAGAAGCCCTGTCCGAGTCAACCGCACCGAAGTCCGCGCCCTCGGGCCGGACCCACGCGGCAGCCGAACCCCGCCGGAACACCCTTCCCCGGCAACAGACGGCCTCTGCTCGGCGAAACGCCGGACCCTGCACCGTGGCAACCCCGGATGAGACCCGACCCGCACCCCAGCGGCCCAAGGCCCACGCCGGAACGACACGACCGCACACCGGCCGCCCCCGTACACACATACGGGATAAGTCTTAGCTGTTGTCGTCGTTGAGAAGGGGGGTGTGGCGTTCGGTGAGTGGGCCGAAGCCGAGATCTTCACGCATGAGCTTGCGCATCTTGGCGGCTGCTTTGCCGCGCGCCTCCCAGCGGGCGCGATCCTCCGGACTGCTGACGGCACTGCCGTCGACGTAGCCGTCGCAGATGCGTCGCAGGCAGTGGAACACGCTGTTGGACGCCTTGACGACGGGTTGGGGCGCGATGAGCCACATCTGTTCGGACGCGATGGCTATGTCTGAATCCCGAAAGGCCTGGCGCAGCGCAAGCGCCCGCTCGCCGTCGGAAGGGTGCTCTCGCTCGGCCAGGGCCCGCAGGGTCTCACCGAGGACCTTCACGGTGTTGGTGTACTGCGTGTAGACGTCGAGCCGCAGCCGACGAGCTTCTTTGACATCCTCGTGCTTCCACCGATTCCGATCGGCGATGAGAGTGGCGACGATGCCGATCGCGGCCCCGGCCAGGGTGGAGAGCAGTGGCAACCAATCCATGCGGGCCAGCTTGGGCCATCCCGTGACGGCGGCACCAGGTGGGCTTCGAGGACGAACCTGCCCGACCCGCCGCGGCGCAACGAATCGCCGCGGCGGGGCCGGAAGACGTAACGAATCGACGCTGGATGCGCAACGGTCGTGCCTTGTCCGCCGATCTCGGGCCGACGTACCGTCTTTGTGCCGATACGTCGCTCCTTCCCTTCCGGCTTCTCCCGGCCGCGTCTCTCCCTCCCTCCCACCCGAGGTTTGCCCATGCCCCCGCTGCGCACCGCCCTGCTCCAGAGCTCCGGCCACCCCGGCGAGACCGCCCATAACCTCAAGGTCCTCGACGCGGCGGCCGGGCGCGCCGCGGCGGCGGGAGCCGGGCTGCTGATCGCCCCGGAGCTGTTCCTCACCGGATACGCCATCGGCGACGGCGTGCGGCGGCTGGCCGAGCCGGCCGACGGGCCCGGCGGCCGGGCGGTGGCCCGCATCGCCGCCACCCACGGCCTGGCCGTCCTCTACGGCTACCCGGAGCGCGCGGGGGAGGCGGCTGATGGGGGCGACGCGGTCTTCAACTCCGCGCGGCTGGTCGGCCCCGACGGCGCGCAGCTCGCCAACTACCGCAAGACCCACCTCTTCGGCGACTTCGAGCGCGCCTGGTTCACCCCCGGCGACACCCCCGTCGTCCAGGCCGAACTCGGCGGCGTCCGCCTGGGGATCATGATCTGCTACGACGTGGAGTTCCCCGAGAACGTCCGGGCCCATGCCCTGGCCGGGACCGATCTGCTGCTGGTGCCCACCGCGCAGATGCACCCGTTCCAGTTCGTGGCCGAATCCCTGGTCCCGGTGCGGGCCTTCGAGAGCCAGCTCTACATCGCGTACGTCAACCGCACCGGGCCCGAGGGCGACTTCGACTTCATCGGGCTGAGCTGTCTGGCCGGGCCCGACGGCACGGTCAAGGCCCGCGCCGGGCACGGCGAGGAGCTGGCCTTCGGCGAGGTGGACCCGGAGCTGCTCGCCGCCTCGCGCACCGCGAACCCGTATCTGGGCGACCGCAGGCCCGAGCTGTACACCCCCTGACCTGACCTGACCTGACCTGACCTGACCTGACCTGACCTGACCTGACCCGACGCCCGCCCGCTTTCGCATCGCGCGCCCCCTCGCCCGCCCGCCCCGCAAGGAGTCCGTACCCGATGACGTCCATGGTGCCCACCGCCGTCCACGTCCAGCAGGACGAGCGGCAGCCCGACCCGCCGCTGACCATGTTCGGCCCGGACTTCCCCTACGCCTACGACGACTACCTCGCCCACCCCGCGGGCCTCGGCCAGATCCCCGCGACCGAGCACGGCGCCGAGGTCGCGGTTGTCGGCGGCGGGCTGTCCGGCATCGTCGCCGCGTACGAGCTGATGAAGATGGGCCTCAAGCCGGTCGTCTACGAGGCCGACCGGATCGGCGGGCGGCTGCGCACCGTCGGCTTCGAGGGCTGCGACCCGGCGCTGACCGCCGAGATGGGCGCGATGCGCTTCCCGCCCAGCTCGACCGCCCTCCAGCACTACATCGACCTGGCGGGCCTCACCACCCGGCCCTTCCCCAACCCCCTCGCGCCCGACACCCCCTCGACCGTCGTCGACCTGAAGGGGGAGTCCCACTACGCCCGCACCCTGGACGACCTGCCCGAGGTCTACCACCAGGTGATGGACGCCTGGAACGCCTGCCTGGAGGAGGGCGCCGACTTCTCCGCCATGCAGCGCGCCCTGCGCGAGCGCGACGTCCCGCGGATCCGGGAGATCTGGTCCCGCCTCGTCGCGGCGCTCGACAACCAGACCTTCTACGGCTTCCTCTGCGACTCCCCGGCCTTCGCCTCCTTCCGGCAGCGCGAGATCTTCGGCCAGGTCGGCTTCGGCACCGGCGGCTGGGACACCGACTTCCCCAACTCCATCCTGGAGATCCTGCGCGTCGTCTACACCGGCGCGGACGATGACCACCGCGGCATCGTCGGCGGCAGCCAGCAACTCCCGCTGCGGCTGTGGGAGCGCGAGCCGCGCAAGCTCGTGCACTGGACGCCGGGCACCTCGCTGGCCTCCCTGCACGGCGGCCGGCCGCGCCCGGCCGTCACCCGGCTGCACCGCGCGGCGGGCGACCGTATCGTCGTCACCGACGCGGCCGGCGACATCCGCTCGTACCGGGCGGTGATCTTCACCGCGCAGTCCTGGATGCTGCTCTCCAAGATCGAGTGCGATGACTCGCTCTTCCCCATCGACCACTGGACGGCGATGGAGCGCACCCACTACATGGAGTCCAGCAAGCTGTTCGTGCCGGTGGACCGCCCCTTCTGGCTGGACAAGGACGAGGTCACCGGCCGGGACGTGATGAGCATGACGCTCACCGACCGGATGACCCGCGGCACCTATCTGCTGGACGACGGCCCGGACCGGCCCGCCGTCATCTGCCTCTCGTACACCTGGTGCGACGACAGCCTCAAGTGGCTGCCGCTGTCCGCCAACGAGCGCATGGAGGTCATGCTCAAGTCGCTGTCGGAGATCTATCCGAAGGTCGACATCCGCAAGCACATCATCGGCAGCCCGGTCACCGTCTCCTGGGAGAACGAGCCCTACTTCATGGGCGCGTTCAAGGCCAATCTGCCGGGCCACTACCGCTACCAGCGCCGCCTGTTCACCCACTTCATGCAGGACCGCCTCCCCGCCGACCGGCGCGGCGTCTTCCTCGCGGGCGACGACATCTCCTGGACCGCGGGGTGGGCCGAGGGCGCCGTGCAGACCGCGCTCAACGCGGTGTGGGGCGTGATGACCCACTTCGGCGGGCGTACGGACCCCAAGAACCCGGGCCCGGGCGATGTCTACGACGAGATCGAACCCGTCGAACTCCCCGAGGACTGAGCCGCAGCGTTTGCGGTGAGTATGGGACAGCGACACGCCATGACGTCGGCGTGTCGCTGTCCCATACTCACCACAACTCAGTCGCCGGGCAGCGGGGTGAGCAGAAACCGCCCCACCAGCCCGACGCTCTCGTCGACGCGCTCGACGAACTCCTCGGTCAGCTCCGGCAGTGCGCGCAGCCCCCACAGGGCGCGGTACGCTGCCCACGCGGCGCCCCGCGCCTTGTCCAGGCTCCACGACCCCACCAGATGGGTCAGCGGATCGGCCACGTCCAGCAGATCGGGGCCGGGCATCAGATCCTCGCGGATCCGCTCCTCGAGCCCGGTGAGCAGGGTGCCGACCCGGTCGAAGTCGCCCTCCAGGTCCTCCGGTTCCACCCCTCGGGCCCGGCAGGTGTCCACCAGTGCCAGGGCCAGGTCATGGCCGATGTGGGCGTTCATCCCGGCCAGCGCGAACTGGAGGGGGCGGATCCCCGGATGGCGCCGCAGCTGGAACAGCGGCCGCCAGCAGGCGGGCTGCCGCCGCCCCGCCGCCACCGCGTCGACCGCCGCCAGATAGCGGGCGGCGAAGCGCACATCCAGGTCCTCGGTGGCGGCCGGGTCCTGGAAGTACCCGTCCGCGAGCCGGCGGCCGACCTCCTCGGTGACCGCCAGATACACCCGGTTGAAGACCGCCACCCCGTCCCGGGGCGGCAGCGTGGCGCCGAGCGCGCGCATCCGCGCCACGACACCCTCCACGGTCCGCGGCGCGCGCCGCTCGGCCGACGTCGTCATGGGCGCAAGCGTCGCAGCCGAGCCGCGGCCCGACCGGCCGTACGCCGTTCGCTTCCCCGGAACGGACTAACGGGTCCGGAGTCAGAGCGCCCCCGCGTCGACGGCCGTCCACAGCGTCGGGTACAGGGGACGCCAGCCCAGCTCGGCGCGGAGCCGGGCGTTGGAGCACACCCCGAACCAGGGGTCGGGGTCGGTGCGGTCCGCCATGCCCTCCGGCAGCGGCACGCCGTTGACGTGGTGCAGATCCACCGCCGTGACGGGCGCGTCGTCGACGATGTTGTACTTCCGCCCGGCCACCCCCGGCGCGGTCAGCAGCCGCAGCAGCCCCCGCGCCACATCCGCGTGATGCGCCAACTGAAGCCGCTGATGGCCCGCCCACTGCCCCGCCCACCGCAGCGACTCGGCCAGATGCGGATCGCCCTCGCCGTAGACGAAGGGCAGGCTGCCGATCCGGACGTCGAGCCCGCGCTCGCGGTGCAGCTCCAGCAGACCCTGCTCGGCCTCGGCCTTGGACGCGGGGTACGCGCCCCACAGCTCCCCGCCCGGCAGCGACTCGTCGTCCTCCACCAGCGGCCGGCCGCGCCCGAGGCCGTAGACCAGATTGGTGCTGACCTGGACGAAGCGTGAGGCACCGGCTTCCAGGGCGGCGCGGGCGAGGCCGAGGGCCGCGTCGCGGTTGACCGCCCGCGCCTCGTCGTCCGTCGCTCCGCGGAAGGCCGCCGCCACGTTGACCACCGCGTCCACCCCGGCCAGGGCCTTGCGCACGTCCTGCTCCTCGCGCACATCGCCGACCGCCACCTGCGCGCCCAGCGCGGCGAAGGGCGCGCCCTTCGCCGCGTCGCGCACCAGCACCCGCACCTCGTCCCCGGGCGCGCCCCACCGCAGCAGCCGCGGCACGAACCGCTGTCCCACCCGGCCGGTCGCTCCGGTCACCAACGTCAGCATGTCCTGACTCCTCTCATCGGTGTTCGTCGGCTACGACCCTGAGGGAGTCCGGAGCGGGCCGGGAGAGCACCGCCGATCCAGGGATCGGCAGACCCTGGATGAGGAGCCCGGGACCGGCGACCCTGGAGAGGTGGACCGCACCCAGCTCGCCGACTTCCTCCGCCGCTGCCGCACCCGGCTCGCACCCACCGACGTCGGGCTCGGGCCCGGGGCGCGCCGCCGTACCCCCGGGCTGCGCCGGGAGGAGGTGGCCCAGCTCACCGGGATGTCCACCGACTACTACACCCGCCTGGAGCAGGCCCGCGGCCCGCGCCCGTCCCGGCAGATGCTGACCGCGCTGGCCCGCGCGCTGCGGCTCACCGACGACGAGCGCGACCATCTCTTCCACCTGGTGGGGGAGGAGCCGCCGCGCGACCGGTCCGCCTCCGGGCATGTGCGGCCCGGTCTGCTGCGGATCCTGGACCGGCTGTACGACACCCCGGCGCTGGTGATCAACGACTGGGGCGAGGTGCTGGCGCAGAACGCGATGGCCGCCGCCCTGTCCGGCGACATCAGCGCCCGGCCGCCGGGGCAGCGCAATATGATCCGCCGGTACTTCACCGACCCGGACGCGCGCCGGCTCTGCCCGCCCGAGGACCAGGCGGAGCACGCGCGGAACCATGTCGCGAATCTGCGGGCCGTGCTGGCCGCCCGACCCGACGATCCCGCACCGGCGGCGCTCGTCGCCGAGCTGCGGGCGGCCAGCACGGAATTCGCCGCGCTGTGGGAGGCGCACGAGGTCGCGGTGCGGCGCTCGGCGGTCAAGCGTTTTCTGCACCCGGTGGTGGGGCTGCTGGAGCTGGAGTGCGAGGTGCTGCTGAGCTCCGAGCACGCCCAGCGGCTCATCGTCCACTCGGCCCGCCCGGGCACCGAGTCGTACGAGCGTCTTGAGCTGCTGCGGGTGGTGGGGCTCCAGGACCTGGCGCCGCCCGGGTAGCTCAGGGCTTCGCGGGCTTCCCGGCCTCCGTGGCGTCGTCGTCGTACGCGCTGGTGCCCGCGTCCAGCAGCGGTTCCTCCTGCTTCATATGGGCCGGGGCCAGCGCGCGCAGCAGGTGGTAGCCGCTGAGCACGACCACCGTGCCCAGCGCGATCCCGCTGAGCTCGAAGTTGTTGCTGATCTTGAGGCCGACCCCGCCGACGCCGATGACCACACCGGCCGCGACCGGCACCAGGTTGAGCGGATTGCGCAGGTCCACCTTGTTGTGCACCCAGATCTGGGCGCCGAGCAGCCCGATCATGCCGTACAGGATGACCGTGATCCCGCCCAGCACACCGCCGGGGATCGCCGCGACGATCGCCCCGAACTTGGGGCACAGCCCGAAGAGCAGCGCGAAGCCGGCCGCGGCCCAGTAGGCGGCGGTGGAGTAGACGCGGGAGGCCGCCATGACGCCGATGTTCTCGGAGTACGTGGTGTTGGCCGGGCCGCCGACCGCGGTGGAGAGCATGGTGGCCGCGCCGTCCGCGGCGATGGCGGTGCCAAGGGTGTCGTCGAGCGGGTCACCGGTCATCTCGCCGACGGCCTTCACATGTCCGGCGTTCTCGGCGATCAGCGCGATGACGACCGGCAGGGCGACCAGCACGGCCGACCAGTGGAAGCTGGGCGCGTGTACGGAGGGCAGGCCGATCCAGTCCGCCTTGCCCACCGTGGACAGGTCGAGCCGCCAGTGGTCGGTGATGCGCCCGCTGCCGTCCAGGGAGTGGATCCTGCCGAAGACGCGGTCGAACAGCCAGGAGATCACATACCCGAAGACCAGGCCCAGGAAGATCGCGACACGCGACCAGAAGCCGCGCAGACAGACCACGGCGAGGCCGGTGAAGAGCATGGTCAGCAGCGCCACCCACTGATCGGCCGGCCAGTACGTCTTCGCGGTCACCGGCGCCAGGTTGAAGCCGATCAGCATGACCACCGCGCCCGTGACCACCGGCGGCATCGCCGCGTGGATGATGCGCGCGCCGAACTTCCGCACCGCCAGGCCGCTCAGGAACAGCACCCCGCCGACCACCAGGATCGCGCCGGTGATCGCGGCGCTGCCGCCGCCCTGCGCCCTGATCACGGCGGCCACCCCGACGAAGGAGAGGCTGCACCCCAGATAGCTGGGTACCCGGCCGCGGGTCGCCAGCAGGAACAGGATGGTCGCGACCCCGGACATCATGATCGCGAGATTGGGGTCGAGGCCCATGAGCACCGGAGCCACGAAGCTCGCGCCGAACATCGCCACGACATGCTGGGCGCCCAGCCCGACCGTCCTGGGCCAGGACAGCCGCTCATCCGGCTTGACGACGGCTCCGGGGGCGGGGGTGCGCCCGTCGCCGTGCAGGGTCCAGCGCACGCCGAGGCCCATGGTTGCTCCAGTTCATCGCTCAGGGGGGATCGCAGCAATGTTAGTGGGTCGAAAGTATGTTTCATCCCACTATGGGCTGCTGGGGGTGGCCTGCCCCGGACGGCCCGGGCTCGGCCGGGAAATGGTAGATCAGGCCCCGGACCAGCGTGTCCTCGCCCCCAGGCGATCCACCCGGCCCGCGAGGCGCGCGCTCCGTCCGGTCAGGCCGGTCAGGCCGGTCGGGCCGGTCATTCGGGGAGTCGCACGCCCAGCAGGTCGTGCAGCGCCCGCCGCCCCTCCTCGCTCACCCGCAGCGCCCGCTGGCTGCCGATCCGCGCACACCACCCCGCGTCCAGCGCATGCCGGCACAGCGCGGCGCCCGCCACGCCCGCCAGATGCGGTCTGCGCTCGGTCCAGTCCAGACAGCTGCGCGCCATCGGCCGGCGCCCGCGCGGGGCCGCCGACAGGTCCACGCCGAGCCGCCGGAACCAGGCCAGGCCGACGTCGGTCAGCGCGAACCCCGCCGCCCTCCGCAGCAGCCCGTGCTCCACCATCGCGTCGGTGATCGCCGTGCCCAGCCGCCCGGCGAGATGGTCGTAGCAGGTGCGGGCCCGCGCCATGGCCTCACCGGCGCTGGCCGCGCGCAGCGTACGGGGCGCGGGCGGCGGGGCGGCATGGCCGGACAGGTCCTCGATCAGCTGGGCGACCTGCGGCCCCGCCAGCCGTACGTAGCGATGCCTGCCCTGCCGCTCCTCCGCCAGCAGGCCGCCCTCGACGAGCCAGCTCAGATGCTCGCTCGCGGTCGACGCGGCCACCCCGGCGAGCCGCGCCAGCTCCCCGGCGGTCCAGGCGCGCCCGTCGAGCAGCGCCAGACAGAACGACGCGCGGGTCTCGTCGGCGAGCAGCGAGGCGAGGCGGGCGAGCTGGGGTCCGCGGGGGTGGGGCTGCGACATAAGCCCATCATCCGTCCCCGACACTTCGGCCCCGCCCGAACGATCGCGCGCCGGCCTCACCCGGGGGTGAGGCGGGCCCCCGTGCGGCGGCCGGTCCAGCGGCCGCCGTCGACGACGACCTGGCCGCCCACCAGCACCTTGCCGATGCCCTCCGGCGGACGGAGCGGGCTGTCGTACGTGGCGCGGTCCTGTACCTCCTGCGGATCGAAGATGACCAGGTCGGCGACTGCGCCCACCCGGACCCGCCCCCTGTCGGCCAGGCCGAAGGTGTCGGCGGGCAGCGAGGTCATCCGGGCGACGGCGGCGGGCAGGGAGAGCACGCGCAGGTCGCGGACGAAGCGGCGCAGCAGGCGCGGGAAGGTGCCGCTGACGCGTGGGTGCGGGGAGGTGCCCCAGCCGGGGGGTGCGCCGTCGGTGCCCAGCATGGTGTGTTCATCGCGCAGCAGGGCGGCGATGTCGTCGTCGGAGACCGTGTCGACGATCATGTTGGCCCGGTTCTCCTCGTGCCGGACGATATGCACCAGGGTGTCGAAGGGGGCCATGCCCAGCGCCGCGGCGAGATCCGTCAGCGCCTGTCCGTCGTAGGTGCCGGTGGCCGTGGAGGCGACCCGGATGGACCGGTAGCCGGCGGAGGCCACGTGGTTGTCCCAGTCCCCGCCCTCGGCGCCGCCCCCGCCGTCCGTGTGTTCCTCGACCTCGGCGCGCATCCGCTCCACCAGGCGCGGGTCCGCCAGCCGGGTGAGCAGCGCCGCGCCACCGCCGTCGTGGGCCCACCGGGGCAGACACGCGGAGAGCATCAGGGACGCCGCGGTGTACGGGTAGATGTCCTGGGCCACGGCAAGCCCCTCCCGGCGGGCCCGGCGCAGCAGGCCGAGGACCTGCTCGGCCCGGTCGGGGCTGCCGCGTCCGGGGACCTTGAGGTGGGAGATCTGCACCCGACGGCCCGTCTCATGGCCGATCCGCACCGCCTCGCGCAGGCTGTCCAGCAGCCCCGGGCCCTCGCTGCGGATATGGCTGGCGTAGATCCCGTGCCGCGGCATATGGCGGACCAGGGAGGTGAGTTCGGCGGTGTCGGCGAACGAGCCGGGGGAGTAGGCCAGGCCCGAGGACAGCCCGAAGCATCCGGCGTCGCAGGCCTCCGCCACCGCCCGGCCCATCTCCCGCAGCTCCTCCGCCCGCGCCGGGCGGGCGGTGCCGCCGCACACCATGCTGCGCACCGTGCCATGGCCGACCAGCGGTACGTAGTTGGTGATGTACCCGGCGGCGTCGGTGGCCTTGAACAGGTCGGCGAACCCCCGCCAGGTGAAGGGCAGTTCGGGCGGGAAGGTGACCGCGGCGTAGTCCCGTACCTGCCGGGTGTCGGTGAACGGGGCCAGTGAGAAGCCGCAGTTGCCGACGACCTCCGTCGTCACCCCCTGGAGGAGCTTGGGCAGATCCCCGGGCCCGTACAGGGGCGCGTTGTCGCTGTGGGAGTGGACATCGACGAAGCCGGGCGCCAGCACCTGCCCGGTGGCGTCCACGACGCGCCGCCCCTGGTCGGGGATCCGCCCCGGCGGCTCGACCGCGGCGACGCGGTCCCCGGTGACCAGGACGTCGCGGTGGTCCGGCTCGGCGCCGGTGCCGTCGGCGAGGAGGGCACCGCGGATGAGGAGGCCCTGGTCGGCGACGCGCACTCGGGGGGCCGCGGCTGTCGGGTCGGGAGCGTTCACGGGGTCTCTCCGGAGGGTGCGGTCTCCGGCACCAGATGGCCACCGGCGAAGGTGCCGCGTCCGCGGCGTGACAGCAGGAAGGTGAAGCCCGCGAGCAGCAGCACTCCGGTGGTCAACAGGACACCGACGGCCGCGACCTTGGGGCTGATCTCGAAGAGGATGTTCTGGTACATCCGCACCTGGAGCGTCACCGTGTGCGGGCCGCCCAGGAAGACGCCCATCAACAGGTCGTCGAAGGCCAGGATGAACGCGAACAGCAGGGCCGCGAGAATGCCGGGCGCGGCCAGCGGCGCGATGACGGTGCGGCCGACGCGCAGCGGCGACGCCCCGAGGCTGGCGGCGGCCTTCTCGTGCAGCGGGTCAAGACCCCGGAGCACGGCGGTGGTCACCACCACCACGTAGGGCAGGGCGAGCACCGTGTCGGCCAGCAGGATCGCGGTCGGCGTACCCAGCACTCCGAGCGGGACCAGGAAGAAGAACAGCGCCACGGCGTAGATGATCTGCGGCATGACCATGGGGCTCACGGTCAGCAGATAGGTCAGGGCGGGCAGCCGCCGGCCTCGGGCGCGCACGATGCCGTACGCGGCGAGCGTCCCGACCACCGTGGCGACGAGCGCGGCCGCGAGCGACACCCACAGGCTCAGCACCGTCGACTGGGTCCAGTCGGCGTCCTGGAAGTAGTCGCTGAACCAGCGGGTGGAGTAGCCGGGCGGGGGGAAGGTCAGGAAGTCGGCTTTGCTGAACGCCAGCATGCAGATGACGACCAGCGGCCCGACCAGGCCCGCCACGGCGACCGCGGTGACCGCGCCGAGGATGACGTAGCGCAGTGTCGAGCAGATGTCGCCGACCCGGCGGGCGGCGTGCCCCACCGCGCCGCCCGCGAACTCGCGCACCGCGTAGTCGGCGGCGCCCGACAGCCCGTCGGCGGCGCGCCGCCACGCCCGCCGCGGTCCCGCGAACCACCCGCGGCCCGCGCCGCGGTCCTGCGTACGGTCCAGGGACAGGCCCAGCGGGCGGCGCAGGAGGGCCATCAGGACCAGGACCAGGACGAGCAGCACCGCGGCCTCGGCGGCCGTGGGCCCGTACTGCTGCTGGGTGTTGATCTGGGCGTCGATGCGCTGGGCGATCATCGGGGTGGAGGCGCCGCCCAGCAGCGCGGGGGTGGTGTAGTAACCGAGCGAGGTGATGAACACCAGGCTGGCCCCGGCCGCGAGCCCGCGCACCGACAGCGGCAGGAACACGGTGCGCCAGGCGGTGAAGGGGGAGGCGCCCATGGAGCGGGCGGCGCGCACCGCCGAGCGGTCGATGCCGCGCATCGCCGCGTACAGGGGCATCACCATCATCGGCAGCAGCACCTGGGTCATCCCGATGATGACACCGGTGTCGTTGAAGACCAGTTGATGGGGCGAGTCGAACAGACCGGCCGCCAGCATGGCCTTGTTGATCAGTCCGTTGTCGCTGAGCAGCACCCGCCAGGCGTAGCTGCGGATCAGCGTGGAACTGAAGAAGGGCAGCGTGACGCAGGCCAGCAGTACGGCGGCGGGCAGCGTCGGCAGCCGGACGGCGGCATACGCGAACGGGTAGCCGATGACGGCGGCCACGACGGTGACGCTCAGCGCGATCTCCACCGTGCGCCAGAGCACCGGCAGAAAGATCCCGTCGTGCAGCAGCGCGGTGTACCGGTCAAGGCTCAGACCGGAGTCGGTCTGGAGGCTGTCGGTGATCAGCCTGGTCAGCGGGAAAAGGAAGAGCACCCCGAGCACGGCGACCGCCGGAAGCACCAGCCCGCCCGGCCCGAGCCACCGGATACGGCGGCGCGGGCGGGAGGCCGGTGCGGCGGGTGGGGGCGGCGTTCCCGGCGGGGCGGTGCGGGCCGCCGATGTGGACATGGTCATGCCTTGGTCAGCCACTTCTGCCAGCGGTCGATGGCCATCTCCTCCTGGGTCTTGCCCCGGCCCGCCGAGGAGCCCCAGAAGTCGTTGTCCTGCGCGATGGTCTTGTCCAGGTTGTGCTGGGAGGTGGCCAGCAGCTTCTGCCGCTCGTCGGAGATGTGCCGGTACGCCTCCTGGGTGGTGGGGGCGTATGTGATCAGCTTCGCGAACTCCGCCTGCCGGTCGGGCCGGGAGCAGAACTCGATGAACCGCAGCGCGCCCTCGACGTTCCTCGACCCCTTGGGGATGGCCCAGTAGTCGACCTGGAGGATGGCCTGGTTGAAGGTCGACTGGACATCGGCGCCCTTGCCGACGGCGTCCTGGATACGGCCGTTCCACGCGGCGAGCGCCGAGATCTCACCGTCCGTGAGCAGCTGCACCGACTCCGCGCCGCTCTCCCAGAACTTCAGTACCCGTGACCGCAGTTTGCCTATCTTGGCCAGCGCACGGTCGACATCGAGCGGATACAGGTCCTCCGGCTTCACCCCGTCGGCCAGCAACGCGATCTCCAGGGTGCAGCCGCCGGGGCCGTTGCCCGGAAACAGGGACCGCTTGCCCGGGAGGGACGCGTCCCACAGATCGGCCCACCGTGTCATGTCCTTGCCGCCCAGGGCCTTCTTGGAGTAGGCCAGCTGTACGGCGAAGATCAGCGAGGGGACGGCGTACTCCAGCGCCGGGTAGGGGTGGAACTTGGCCTTGAGGGAGGTGTCGTCCCACTGGCCGTAGTCGATCTTCTGGATGAGGCCGGTCCTGGCCCAGGTGGCGACGCGCGACCCGTTGAGGTCGATGACGTCCATGCCCGGCTTGCCCGCCTCGATGGCCGCCTTGAGCTGCGCCGAGGGCGGGGCGATCGACGTGGTCAGCTTGATCCCGGTTTCCTTCTGGAACGGCTCGAAGTACGCCTTGCGCTGGGCCGCTCCCCAGGCGCCGCCGCCGTCGTAGACCACCAGGCCGTCCGACGAGCCGGAGCCCCCGGCGGAGCTGGACTTGCCGACCTTGTCCGGGTTGGCGCAGGCGCCGAGGCCGAGCGCGGCGATGCCGGCGCCCGCTCCGAAGAGCAGGTTTCTCCGGCTCAGGGCGGAGGGTGTCAGATGGTTCATGGAACTGTCCCTATCTCGCACAGGGGATGGTCCGGCGGTGTGCCGGAGGGGATCGATGCCGGGCGGGTGGCCGGTGGGGTCAGGGGCGCCGGGGGAAGAGCCGGGCGGCGTCGGCGCCCCAGCTCAGATGGACGGTGTCGCCGGCCTGGAGCCGGCCGGTGCGTCCGTCCGACAGCAGCTCGACCGCGAGCTGGGCGCCGACGGTCTCGCACACCACCGAGGTGGTCGCGCCGCTGAAGATCACCTCGCTGACGGTGGCGGGCAGCGAGGTGTCCGACGGCTTGTCGGCCAGCGCGATCCGCTCCGGCCGTACCGCCAGGCTCACCTCGACACCCGGTGCCGGGGGTTCGGCGTCCGCCGGGACCAGGGCGGGCAGCTCGCGGTCGGCGACCGCGACCGTCGCCCGGCCGGGCCCGCCGCTGACGACCCTGGCGGCGATGACGTTGGTACGACCCAGGAAACCGGCCACGAACTCGCTGGCGGGCGCCTCGTACATGCCGGTCGGGGTGTCGTACTGCTCGATCCGGCCGTCCTTGAGCACCGCGATCCGGTCCGCCATGACCAGCGCCTCGTCCTGGTCATGGGTCACATAGAGCACGGTGGTGCCCAGTTCGCGGTGGAGCCTGCGGATCTCCAGCTGCACCTGCTCGCGCAGCTTGCGGTCCAAGGCGCCCAGCGGCTCGTCCATCAGCAGCACCGGGGGCCGGAAGACCAGGGCGCGGGCGAGCGCCACACGCTGTTGCTGGCCGCCGGAGAGCTGGTGCGGGCGGCGCTCGGCGAAGGGGCCGAGGTCGACCAGGTCGAGCGCCTCGCGCACGGCGCGCCGCCGCTCGGCACGCGGCAGGCCGCGCATGCGCAGCGGGTACTCCACATTGCGTGCCACGCTCAGGTGGGGGAAGAGGGCGTAGCGCTGGAAGACGATGCCGAAGCCACGCCGGTGCGGCGGGAGCCGGGTGACGTCGTCGCCGTCGACCAGGATCCGGCCGCCCGAGGGCGTCTCGAATCCGGCGACGGACATCAGCAGGGTCGTCTTGCCCGAGCCGCTGGGGCCGAGGAGGGCTACGAACTCGCCGGCCCCGACCTCCAGGTGCACGTCGTCGATCGCGGTGATCCCCCCGTAGCCGGTGGTCACATGATCGATCGTGACCGGGGCCCCGTGGAAGTCAGTCGAGGTGAGCTGCTGTGGTGCCACAGATCGTCCCTATGGTGAGCATGTGCATTTTGATCATGTCGAGGTAGTCGGGCAGGTCCACGCGCTCGTCGGGCATGGTGTTGTACCGGCCGCCGGGCCCGCAGACGACCCCGTCCATGCCGGCCTGCCGCGCCAGATGGGCCGCGTCGCTGCCGAAGAAGCAGCAGGGCCGCAGGGCCCCGGTGGGCTGCGGCTCGCCGCGCACCTGCCGGTAGGCGTCGTTGACCGCGCGTACCACCGGTGAGTCCGGGGAGGCCTCGAAGGCGGGGAACTCCGGTCGTCCGGTCTCCTCGCTGAGGCGCTTGACCGTGGCCCGCAGCCCGGGGAACTCCTGCTCCACGCCGCGCAGCACCCCGGTGATGTCCGCCAGCACGCCGTCGGGCGTCTGACTGGGGGCGTAGCGCGCGGTGCCGCTCATCCGGACGAAGTCGGCCACCTGGGGCGGGCGCCACTCGTGGAAGTCGCGGGACAGCGCGCCGCGCACCACCCCGACGTTGGCGCGGTTGACCGACAGATGGTCCGGACTCGCCGCGCCGCTGAAGGTCATCGCGTTGAGCCGGGGAACGAGCCGGCAGGCCGCCTCGATGGCGTCCACCGCCTCCTCGCGCTTGGACAGATGGCGGGTGACTCCGGTGAGTTCGACGGCGAAGTCGACGGCGCCCGCGTGGAGGGTGAGCGCCCCCAGGTCGGTGGGCTCACAGTTGACGAAGTAGTCGGCGCGCACCCCGCTGTCCAACATCGCCACGGTGCCGACGCCGCCTTGCAGTTCACCGACCACGAACGTGAGGACCACATCGCCCTTGGGCCTGACGCCCTGGCTGATCAGGGCCTCCACCGCCGCCAGGTACGAGGCGCAGCCGGCCTTCATGTTGGACACGCCCAGGCCGTAGACGAAGTGTTCGTCGACCAGGCCGCCCCAGGGGTCGACCGTCCAGCCCTCGGTGACCGGGTTGGTGTCCAGATGCCCGTTGAACATCAGGCTGGGGCCCTCCCCGGTGCCCCGCCAGACGCCGATCGCGTTGAACCTCCCCGGCGACACCTCCTGGCGCCGGGCATCCAGGCCGAGGGCGCGCATCCGCTCCACCAGCATGCCCGCCAACTCGCTCTCGCCGGGGGTTTCGGTACGGCTGTCCAACCGCACCATCCGGGTGAGCAGATCGATGGCCGCCGCGGTGTCCAGGCGGTTGGTGTCCATGACGGGGCCGCTGCCGCCGCCTGGTTCGTGCTCGCGGGCGCCGGGGGCCTCGGCCTCCGCCCGGGGTGCGATGCTGCTCACGCTTCTCCTTGTCCGCGGGTACGCTCGGGGTCCATACGGTAGAGAATTGTTGAACAACTCCACAAGGGAACAATGTGTTAAACGATGAGCCGGATATGTCAACGGCATGTTTCAAGCATTCGAGCGAAGGACGGGGTGCGGTGGGGGCACTGAACGACGACGGGATACTGCGCCGACTGGAGGACGACCGTGGGCTGCTGGCGCGCGTGAACGCCGCCGAGCAGGTCGCGGACGTGCTGCGGACGCGCATCCTCGAGGGGCTGCTGTCGCCGGGCACCCGGCTGTCGGAGCACTCCATCAGCACCGCGCTCGGCATCTCCCGCAACACCCTCCGCGAGGCGTTCCGGCTGCTCAGCCATGAGCGGCTGCTGGTCCATCAGGCCCATCGGGGCGTCTTCGTCCGGGATGTGACGGCCGAGGACGCGCGCCGGCTCTACCAGGTGCGCCGGGTGATCGAGGGGGCCGCGATCCGCGAGGTCGCCACCGCTCCCGACGCCGCGCTGGCCGCCATCGACGCGGTCGAACGGGAATGCGCCGAAGCGGCGGCCGAGGGGCTCTGGCGTGAGACCGGCTCGGCGAACATGCGCTTCCACCTGGCGGTCACGGACCTGGCCGGCAACCCCCGGATGACCGAGATCATGCGCGGCGTCCTGGCCGAAGTGCGGCTCATGTACCACATCTTCGACGACCGCGAACGGTTCCAGAAGCCGTATGTGCCGCTGAACCGCCAGGTGTGCGACCTGTTGTTGGCCCGGCGCGGGGAGGAGGCGGAGCGGGCGATGCTCGACTATCTGCGGCGGGCGGAGGCGCAGATCGTGGAGGAGTACGCCCGTCTCGGCGCCGGCCCGGAGGGCTGACCGGCCCGGCGCCGGCCCGGCCCGCTTCCGGATGGTGAGAGGCGGGCCGGGTTGAGAGACGGGCCGGGTGACGTGTCAGCGCTGCGTCGCGCTGGACGCCGCCGCGTCCGCATGGCCGCCCGCCGCCGCCCCCTCGCGCGCCGGCCCGCGCAGCACCCCCGCCCCCACCACCAGCCCCAGCGCCAGCACCGTCACCACACCGAACGACGCCGTCAGCGAGGTCGCGTCCGCGATCGACCCCATCGCGGCCGGAGCGATCAGCCCCGATGTGTACGTGATCGTCGCGACGCCCGCGATCGCCTGGCTGGGAGCCGGCCCGCTGCGCCCCGCCGCCGCGAAGGCGAGCGGGACGACCACCGCGACGCCCAGGCCGAGCAGGCCGAATCCGGTGATGGCCAGGGCGGGCCCGGTGGCCGTCACCACCAGCACGCCGCCGGCCGTGGACAGGACACCGCCCGCGCGTACGGTCCGCACCGCGCCGAAGCGGCCCACCACCGCGTCGCCGACGAGCCGGGCCGCGGCCATCGTGCAGGAGAAGGCCGTGGTACAGACGGCGGCGAGGCCGGGGGAGGAGTCCAGGACGTCCCGCAGATAGACCGCCGACCAGTCCAGGCTCGCGCCCTCCGCGAACACCGCGCAGAAGCCGACCGCGCCGATGATCAGCGCGGAGCGGGGCGGCAGGGCGAAGCGGGGCGGCGGGTGCTCCTCGGGGGCGCTGCGCAGGTCGAGCACCCAGCGGCAGACGACCGCGCCGATCACGGTGAGCACGGCGGCGGCGAGGCCGAGGTGCAGCCGGGCGTCCGTGCCGGCGTGGGCGGCGAGCGTGCCGGCCGCCGAGCCGAGGAGCGCTCCGACGCTCCACATGCCGTGCAGCCCGGACATGATGGAGCGGCCGAGGCGGTTCTCGACCTCCACGCCGAGGGCGTTCATGGCGACGTCGGCCATCCCGGCGGTGGCGCCGTAGACGAACAGCGCGCCGCACAGCCAGACCAGGCCGGGCGCCATCGGCGGCAGCGCGAGCGACAGGCACCACAGCGCGATCAGTGCGCGCAGCGCGGCGCGGGCGCCGAAGCGGTGGCTGATCCGCCCGGCCAGGGGCATCGCGAAGGAGGCCCCGAGCGCGGGGAAGACCAGCGCGAGGCCGAGCAGGCCCGCGCCGAGGTCCAGGTGCTCCTGGATCCAGGGCACGCGGGTGGCGAAGTTGCCGGTGACCGCGCCGTGGACGGCGAACACGGCCGCCACGGCCACCCGCGCCCGCCGGACCTCGCGCTGTTGCGGAGCTTGCGCCTCCGTACCGTCGCCCATGACCCCGCTGCCCACCCTCCTGGAGACGCGTCTCGTCCACCGCCCACGGAAACTATCAGGAAGGGTCCCTGATAGATAGGGTCCATATGAGCGGTGCCTCTGAAAGGATCCCGCCATGACGTCGACGCGCGTGTCCCTGGCGGGCCGTACCGCCTCCCCGAGTACGGCGCGGGCCATCAACGACCGCCTCGCCCTGCATCTCCTCAAGGATGAGGGGCCGCTGACCGCCGGTCAGCTCAAGTCCATGACCGGGCTGTCCCGGCCCACCATCGCGGACCTGGTCGAGCGGTTGCGGGGCGCCGGGCTGATCGCGGTGGTGGGGGAGGCGGGCGCCGAGCGGCGGGGGCCCAACGCCCGGGTGTACGGCATCGTCGCGGACAGCGCGCATGTGGCGGGCGTGGACGTCCGTGCGCGGAGCGTCGCGGTGTGCGTGGCCGATCTGCTGGGCCATACCGTCTCCGAGGCCACACTGCCGGTCGCCGCCGACGTGGAGCCCGCGCGGGCCGCCGAGGCCACGGTGGATCTGGTGCGGCGCACGGCCCGGGAGGCGGGGGCCGAGCGGCTGCACCACATCGGCATCGGCGCCCCGGGGCTCGTCGACCCGGCGACCGGCGAGCTGGCCGTCACCGACTCCCTGCCCGGCTGGCACCGTGAGCTGAGCGCGGCCCTGCACGGCGGCCTCGGGGCGCCGGTGCTGCTGGAGAACGAGGTCAACCTGGCCGCGGTCGCCGAGCAGCGGCTCGGTGTGGTCCGCGACCGGGACACCTTTGTGCTGCTGTGGCTCGGCCATGGCGTCGGCGCGGCCGTCGTGCTCGACCGGGTGCTGCGGCGCGGGGCCTCGGGCGGCACGGGGGAGATCGGCTTCATGCCGGTGCCGGGGACGTCGGGGCTGCCCTCGGCGACCGCCTGCGACGGCGGCTTCCACTCGCTCGCGAGCAGCCCGGCGGTCTGTGAACTCGCCCGTGAGCTGGGCCTGTCGGCCGACGCGGCGGACGACGCGCCGGCGGCGGAGGCGGCCGTACGGGCCGCGGTGGACGCGGGGGAGCGGGGCGAGCCGTTCCTGGAAGCGCTCGCGGGCCGGATCGCGGTCGGGGCGGCCGCGGTGTGCGCGGTGCTCGACCCGGGCTGTGTGGTGCTCGGCGGAGAGGTGGGCCGGGCCGGGGGCCCTGCCCTGGCGCGGCGTGTGGAGGACCGGCTCCGGCGGATGTCGCCGCTGCGCACCCAGGTGCGGGCCGGGGTGGTGGGCGGTGGCGGGGTGCTGCGGGGTGCGGTCCTGACCGCCATGGACGCCACCCAGAACCAGCTGTTCGGCGCCCCGTAGCCGTACCGGGAGCCGGCTGTTCGGCGCCCGTGGCCGTACCCGGAACGGACGGTTCTCCGCCGGGCGGAGTTGTGCGCGGTCTCTTGTCGTGAGCATGGCCCCGACATAGCCTGACTCACGATCGCGATCCTGAATCCTGTTCAGATAGCTGATTGGGGTCCTCGATGGGAGCAACTCCTCCAGGGCGTGGGCCGATCGCCCGCGCCGCTGTCGCCCTCTCCGTCGCCCTTGCCGCGGTACTCGCGGTGCTGGCCATCCCCGCCGCCCCCTCCGCCCAGGGCGCCGAGCCCGCCCGCCACCCGGCCCCGGTGCCCGAAACCGTGGTGCTCGACGGCCCGCGCCTGGCCCTGACCAAGGCGAAGCTCCAGGCCGGGGACGCCCGGCTGAAGCGGACCGTACGCGATCTGACCGCCCAGGCCGACCAGTGGATGACCCAGGGCCCCTGGACGGTCACCGACAAGGACCAGGTGCCGCCCAGCGGCGACAAGCACGACTACTTCAGCCAGGCCCCGTACTGGTGGCCCACCCAGCCGAAGACCGAGGACAATCCGTACGGCTGCCCCTACGTTCAGAAGGATGGCCAGCGGAACCCCGATGTGGACAAGATGACGGACCGCCCCGAGGTGGGCAAGGTCTTCGAGTCCGCCTACGAGCTCTCCCTGGCCTGGTACTACACCGGCAAGCGCGACTACGCCGAGCACGCCGCCGAGATCCTGCGCACCTGGTTCGTCACCCCGGCGACCCGGATGAACCCCAGCCTGAACCACGCCCAGTTCATCCCCTGCAAGTACGACGGCCGCGCCATCGGCATCATCGACTTCTCCCAGGGCTTCACCAGCCTCCTGGACGCCGCCGCCATCCTCGACACCGGCGCCCCCGGCTGGTCCCGCCAGGACCACACCGGCTTCCGCACCTGGAACAAGCAGTTCCTGGACTGGCTGGTGAACAGCGACTTCGGCAAGGAGGAGGGCGCCGCCGAGAACAACCACGGCACCTTCTTCGACATGCAGGTCGCCGCCATCGCCGCGGCGGTCGGCGACCGCGACCTCGCCCGCCAGGTCGTCCGCGAGGCCCGGACCAAGCGCGTGGACGCCCAGATCGCGGCGGACGGCACCCAGCCCGGCGAGCTGTCCCGCACCCGCAGCTTCCACTACTCCACCTTCAACCTCGTCGCCTTCACCCGGCTCGCGGCCGTCGGCAAGCACGTCGGCGTGGACCTGTGGCACTACACGGGACCGGGCGGGGCGAATCTCTTCAAGGCCGTGGACGTGCTGGTCCCGGCGGCCACCGGGGCGCGCCCCTGGCCGTACCCGGAGCTGGACTTCCGCGCGTACGCGGCCAGCGACATCGTGCACGCGGCGGCCGACGCGGGCGACCGCAGGGCCAAGGCGGCGCTCCCCGCGCTCCAGGCGCCGCCCGGCGGCGACCTGTGGTCGCTGCGGCCCGCCGTCGAGCAGCTCGACAGCATCGCCACCACCGGCTGACCGGCGGGTGAGGCAAGCCACACTCCTACGGCTCCAGCTGTGCCGACGTCCCGTGGCACACTGGGGCCGTACCAGTGACGTCAGCGCACTCCGGGGTCGGTGAAAATCCGAGCCGGCGGTTACAGTCCGCGACCCGTCCGCCTCCAGCGGCCGGTTGACCAGGTGAAATTCCTGGACCGACGGTGAAAGTCCGGATGGGAGGCAGTGCGCGGCGGGAGCAGAGCACCGGTGCGCCGCTGTCGGCGGCCCGCCCCTTGTGGCGGACCGTTTCCCGGCCCAGGCGTTCCCCGGTGCCGTCTTTCCGCTTCTGTCATCTCGACAGCCCCGGAGTCCGTGCCCGAAGAGGCAGGAGGACCCGGTGGCCACCGCAGCCGAAGCCGAAGCGATGCGCCGTGCCGTGGCGCTCGCCGCCCGGGGCCTCGGCCACACCAGCCCCAACCCCGTCGTCGGCTGCGTGATCCTCGACGCCGACGGCCGTACCGCCGGCGAGGGCTGGCACCAGGGGGCCGGCGGGCCGCACGCGGAGATCCACGCCCTGCGCGCCGCCGGTGAGCGGGCCCGCGGCGGCACCGCCGTCGTCACCCTCGAACCCTGCAACCACACCGGTCGCACCGGCCCCTGCGCCCAGGCGCTGCTGGCCGCCGGAATCGCCCGCGTCGTGTACGCGGTCGCCGACCCCAACGACCAGGCCGCCGGCGGGGCCGCCACCCTCGCCGCCGCCGGGGCCGACGTGGAGAGCGGCCTGCTCGCCGACCAGGCCGCCGCGGGCAACGAGGCCTGGCTGGCCTCGACACGCCTCGGCCGCCCCTTCGTGCTGTGGAAGTACGCCGCGACCCTGGACGGGCGCAGCGCCGCCGCCGACGGCACCAGCCGCTGGATCACCTCGGCCGAGTCCCGCGCCGATGTGCACCGGCTGCGCGCCGAGGCCGACGCGGTGGTGGTCGGCTCCGGCACCCTTCGCGCCGACGACCCGCACCTCGCGGTGCGCGGCCGGGACGGCGCCCGGCAGCCGCTGCGCGTCGTCCTCGACAGCAAGGGCACCATCGCCCCGGGCGCCCGGGTCCTCGACGGCACCGCGCCCACCCTGGTCGCCGTCGCCGAGGACGCCCCCGCCGTGCCGCCGGGCGCCGAGACCGTCCGGCTGCCGCGCGCCGCGGCCGGGCCGGGCCTGGACATCCCCGCGCTGCTCGAGGAGTTGTACACGCGCGGCGTCCGCTCGGTCCTGCTGGAGGGCGGCCCCACGCTCGCCGGGGCGTTCCTCGCCGCCCGCGCCGTCGACAAGGTCGTCGGCTATCTCGCCCCCGTACTGCTCGGCGCGGGCACCCACGCCCTCGCCGACGCGGGAATTACCACCATCACCCGCGCGCTTCGCCTGGAGCTGACCGACGTCACCAGGCTCGGCCCCGACCTGCGCGTCACCGCCGTGCCCACCTTCCCCACCGTTCCCGTCGCCCCCGAGGAGAGCTGAGTGTTCACCGGAATCGTCGAAGAACTGGGCGAGATCGTCGCCGTCGAGAACCTCGGCGACGCGTCCCGCTTCCTGGTCAGCGGCCCCGTCGTCACCGAAGGCGCCAAGCACGGCGACTCCATCGCCGTCAACGGCGTCTGCCTCACCGTCGTCGAGACGGAGGACGGCCGGTTCTCCGCCGACGTCATGGCCGAGACCCTGAACCGCTCCAGCCTCGGCGCCCTCGCCGTCGGCTCCCGCGTCAACCTGGAGCGCCCCATGGCGCTCGGCGGGCGCCTGGGCGGCCATCTGGTGCAGGGCCACGTCGACGGCACCGGCACCATCGTCGAGCGCAAGCCCTCCGAGCACTGGGAGATCGTCAAGGTCTCGCTCCCCGCCGAGCTGAGCCGCTATGTGGTCGAGAAGGGCTCCATCACGGTCGACGGCATCAGCCTGACCGTCGTCGACGCGGGCCCCGACTACTTCACCGTCAGCCTCATCCCGACGACCCTCGACCTCACCACCCTGGGCGTCAAGCAGGCCGGCGACCCGGTCAACCTCGAGGTGGACGTGCTCGCCAAGTACGTCGAGCGGCTGCTGGGCAAGGACGCCCGCCCGCTGGACGCCACGGACGAGGAGACCCTCGCATGACCGCCCCCGCCGTCGGCGACGCACAGGAGCCCACGGACAGCAGGAACACCAGGAAGCGACACATGACCCCCGTACAGACCCTGCCGAGCGTGCGCACCGAGCCCAACGCCGCCGAGTGGCCCGACGAGGTCTCGCTCGACTCCGTCGAGCGGGCGATCGCCGAGATCGCCGCCGGACGCCCCGTCGTGGTCGTGGACGACGAGGACCGGGAGAACGAGGGCGACCTCATCGTCGCCGCGGAGAAGGCCACCCCCGAGATCGTCGCCTTCATGATGCGCGAGTGCCGCGGGCTGATCTGCGCCACCCTCGAGGGCACCGACCTCGACCGGCTCGAGCTGCCGCAGATGGTGGAGCAGAACTCCGAGTCCATGCGCACCGCCTTCACCGTCTCGGTCGACGCCACCGCCGAACACGGCGTCGGCACCGGCATCTCCGCCGCCGACCGGTCCACCACCCTGCGCCTGCTGGCCGACCCGCACAGCGCCCCCGGCGACTTCGCCCGCCCCGGGCACATCTTCCCGCTGCGCGCCCGCACCGGAGGCGTGCTGACCCGCGACGGCCACACCGAGGCCGGTGTCGACCTCGCCCGGCTGGCGGGGCTCCGCCCGGCCGCCGCGATCTGCGAGATCGCGGGCGCGGACGGCACCATGCTGCGCCTGCCCGAACTGGTCTCCTTCGCCCGCGAACACGGGCTGGCGATCATCTCCATCGAAGAGCTGATCGCCTACCGCCGGGCCACCGAGTCCACCGTGCGGCGCGAGGCCGAGACCCGGCTGCCCACCGCCTTCGGCGACTTCCAGGCGTACGGCTACCGCTCGACCGTCGACGGCGTCGAGCACATCGCCCTCGTCCAGGGCGACATCGGCGACGGCGAGGACGTCCTGGTCCGCGTCCACTCCGAGTGCCTGACCGGCGATGTCTTCGGATCGCAGCGCTGCGACTGCGGCCCCCAGCTGCACGCCTCCCTCCAGCGGGTCACCGCCGAGGGCCGCGGCGTGGTGGTCTATCTGCGCGGCCACGAGGGCCGCGGCATCGGACTGCTGTCCAAGCTGCGCGCGTACGAGCTCCAGGAGCTGGGCCGCGACACCCTCGACGCCAACCTCGAACTCGGCCTGCCCGCCGACGCCCGCGACTACGCCGCCGGCGCCCGCATCCTCACCGACCTCGGCGTCCGCTCCCTGCGTCTGATGACCAACAACCCGGAGAAGACCGCGGCGCTGGTCCAGCACGGGCTGCGGGTCACCGGCCGCGAGCCCATGCCCATCCAGGCGGGCGAGCACAACCTGCGCTATCTGCGCACCAAGCGCGACCGGATGGGCCACGACCTGCCGTGGCTGGAGAACGGCCACCCCCAGCCGATGTCCGCCTGCGGCAACCAGTAGCCGTCCCCTCAGATCAGAAAAGCAACACCAGCACCAAGGAGAGATGAAGACGTGA
Organism: Streptomyces sp. NPDC097640; assembly: GCF_040302705.1. Lineage (NCBI taxonomy): Bacteria > Bacillati > Actinomycetota > Actinomycetes > Kitasatosporales > Streptomycetaceae > Streptomyces > Streptomyces sp. NPDC097640. The sequence continues at coordinate 34,876 of NZ_JBEOSB010000006.1, read as the reverse complement.
GCGGTAAGGGAGCCCCCGAGCTGTCCGTGGAGAACAGCGGAGACCTGCGCGTGGCCGTGGTGGCCGCCCAGTGGCACGCCCAGGTGATGGACGGGCTGGTCGACGGGGCGCTGCGCGCCCTGCGCGAGCTGGGCATCGCCGAGCCGGCCCTGCTGCGCGTGCCGGGCAGCTGGGAGCTGCCGGTGGCCGCCAAGGTGCTCGCCGACCGCGGCTACGACGCGGTCGTGGCCCTCGGCGTCGTGATCCGCGGCGGCACCCCCCACTTCGACTATGTGTGCCAGGGCGTCACCCAGGGCCTCACCCAGGTCAGCGTGGACACCGGGGTGCCCATCGGCTTCGGCGTGCTCACCTGCGACACCGAGGAGCAGGCGCTCGACCGGGCCGGGCTCCCGGGGTCGAACGAGGACAAGGGCCACGAGGCGGTCACCGCGGCCGTCGCCACCGCCGTGACCCTGCGGTCGGTTGCCTAGGGCTGTCGTCAAAGGAGGCGCCCTGCTCCCGACGCCGCAGTGACATCGGCCGCTGCCGCGGCGGGCGGCTCCCCCAGCTACCGCTGGGCGGTGCCCCCTGCGCCAGACGCCGCTCGCGGCCGGACGCCCCCTTCGACGACAGACCCTGGCCCTGGCGCAGAGCCGCGCCCGGCGCCCCCAGTAGGATGACGGGCATCATGCCCAAGAAGACGTTCGAGGAGCTCTTCGCCGAGCTTCAGCAGAAGGCCCTCACGGCCGATCCCGCCACCTCCCGCACCGCCGAGCTGCTTCAGTCGGGCGTACACGCCATCGGCAAGAAGGTCGTGGAGGAGGCCGCCGAGGTGTGGATGGCCGCCGAGTACGAGAGCGACGCGGCGGCCGCCGAGGAGATCTCACAGCTCCTCTACCACCTCCAGGTGATGATGATCGCCCGGGGCCTGACCCTCGACGACGTCTACGCCCACCTCTGAGCCGGCCCGCCCCGTCCCGCCCCTCGCCCACGCCTCGCCCACGTAAGGAAGAAGTTCTCATGCTGCGCATCGCCGTCCCCAACAAGGGTTCACTGTCCGAGCCTGCGTCGGCGATGCTCCATGAGGCCGGCTACCGGCAGCGCAAGGACCGCAGGGAGCTGGTGCTCGTCGACTCCGAGAACGAGGTCGAGTTCTTCTTCCTGCGCCCCCGCGACATCGCCGTGTACGTCGGCTCGGGCCGCCTCGACATCGGCATCACCGGCCGTGACCTGCTGCTCGACTCCGGCTCCCAGGCCGAGGAGATCATGCAGCTCGGCTTCGCCGGGTCCACCTTCCGCTACGCCACCCGGCCCGGCACGGCGAAGGACGTCAGCGAGTTCGGCGGGATGACCGTCGCCACCTCCTTCTCGGGCCTGGTCACCAAGCACCTCGCGGACAACGGCGTCGACGCCGCCGTCGTGCACCTCGACGGCGCCGTCGAGACCGCCATCCAGCTCGGCGTGGCCGAGGTCATCGCGGATGTCGTGGAGACCGGCACCACCCTGCGCAACGCCGGTCTGGAGATCATCGGGGAGCCGATCCTGAAGTCCGAGGCGATCGTCATCCGCCGCACCGGCGCGCCCGTCGACGACCCCAAGGTCCAGCAGTTCCTCCGCCGGATGCAGGGCGTGCTGGTGGCCCGGCGCTACGTGATGATGGACTACGACATCCGGGTCGAGCAGGTGGAGCGGGCGGTGGCGCTCACCCCCGGCCTCGAGTCGCCCACCGTCTCCCCGCTGCACCACGAGGGCTGGGTCGCGGTCCGCTCGATGGTCCCGACCAAGGACGCCCAGCGGATCATGGACGAGCTGTACGACCTGGGGGCGCGGGCCATCCTGACCACCGGCATCCACGCCTGCCGCCTCTGACGTCCGGCGCGCCCTTCAACGGCCCGCCCTCCCACCAGACCCACCGTTCCTCTCACGGAGAGACCCCACACCACGTGTCCGCCTCCGAGCCGGCGCCCGCGCAGCCCCCTGCCGGGCTCCCCGCCCTCCCCGTCACCTTCCGGCCGACCCGCACCCGGGCCGTCCTGCTGACCACCGGGACCGTCCTGGTCGTCCTCCTCACGGCGATCGCACTGGTCCTGGAGGGGCTGAACCCGGGGGAGAGGCTCAGCTTCATCTTCACCGGCCTGCTGTTCTTCGGTGTGCTGGCGCTGCTCAGCCGGCCCAAGGTGGTCGCCGACTCCGGCGGGGTGACCGTCGTCAATCTCACCACCAAGCGCCGGCTGGCCTGGGCGGAGGTCCTGCGGGTCAATCTGCGGCCCGGTGACCCGTGGGTCTTCCTGGACCTCTCCGACGGCACCAGCCTGCCCGTGATGGGCATCCAGCCCGGTATCGCCAAGGCCCGCGCCATCGGCGACGCGCGCGTTCTGCGCGCGCTCGCCGAGGAGCACGGCACCGGCCGGTCGGGCGGGAACCGGGACCCCGAAGACGGCTGAAGGCCGCCCGATCGGCCCTCTCCGGCCGCCGGGGCCTGCCCGGAACGCGGGATCCTTGATTACTCTGTTGCGGGGGCGCCGATGGTGCCCCGGCCCGTACCACCTGTCCGTGCACCGTTGTGCCCATCCCGGCAGGCCCCTGCGACCCGAGGAGTGACTCCCTCCAGAGATGGACGGATCGTCCTGTAGTACCTGCGCCGCCCCTCACCCGTGGGCGGCGGCATGAGTATCACCCTGTCCCTCCTGCTGCTCGCGGCAGCACTCGTTCTGATCCTCGCCAACGGCTTCTTCGTGGCGGCCGAATTCGGCCTGGTCACCGTCGAGCGGCCGGACGCCGAGCGTGCCGCCGCCGAGGGCGACCGCCGGGCCCGTACCGTCGTCGAGGCCCTGCGCGAGCTGTCCTTCCAGCTCTCCGGCACCCAGCTGGGCATCACCATCACCTCCCTGGTGGTCGGCATGCTTGCCGAGCCCGCGCTCGGCGCGCTGCTGACCCCTCCCCTGAGCGCCACCGGGCTGCCGCACGGCGCGGTCTCCGGCATCGCCGTGGTGGTGGGCATGCTGATCGCCTCGGCCGTCCAGATGATCATCGGCGAGCTGGTCCCCAAGAACTGGGCGGTCTCCCGGCCGCTCCAGGTCGCGCGGTTCGTCGCCGGGCCGCAGCACGCCTTCGCCCGGTTCTTCCGCCCGCTCATCGCCATGCTCAACACGGTCGCCAACCGGCTGGTGCGGGCGCTGGGAGTGGAGCCCACCGAGGAGCTGGCCTCCGCCCGCACCCCCGGCGAGCTGGTCTCCCTCGCCCGCCACTCCGCGCAGGCGGGCGCCATCGAACAGGACACCGCGGACCTGTTCGTGCGCACCCTCTCCCTCGGCGACCTGACCGCGCAGCACGTGATGACGCCCCGCGTGCGGGTCAGCGCCCTCCAGTCCTCCGCGACCGCGGAGGACGTGCTCAACCTCACCCGCGCCACCGGGCTGTCCCGCTTTCCCGTCTACCGCGAGCGCCTCGATGAGGTGGTCGGCATGGTGCACCTCAAGGACGCCCTCGCGGTGCCCTCGCAGGAGCGGTTGCGCACCCCCGTGGCGCGGATCGCCCAGTCCCCGGTGCTGGTCCCCGAGACCCTGCCCGTGCAGCCCCTCCTGGAGCGGCTGCGCAGCGAACAGCCGATAGCCGTCGTCGTCGACGAGTACGGCGGCACGGCCGGCGTGGTCACCCTGGAGGACATCGTCGAGGAGCTGGTCGGAGAGGTGCGCGACGAGCACGACGACGAGGCCGCGGACACCCCGGACCTGGTGCCGCTCGCCGCCGAGGACGGCCGCCCCACCTGGGAGGCCGACGGCGGCTGCCGCGTCGACACCCTGCGCCGGATCGGCCTGGAGGCGCCGGACGGGCCGTACGAGACGGTGGCCGGCCTGGTCGCCGACCTCCTCGCACGGATCCCGGCCGTCGGCGACACCGCCGAGCTGCCCGGCTGGAAACTGTCGGTCCGGCAGGTCGGACACCACCGGGCCGAGCGGGTGCGGATCATACGCACCGAGGCTCCGGCGGCCGTCGGCGCCGGCACTGGCACAGTCAACGGAAGCGGTGCCGTCGGCGGCGCCGCGCGGGGGGCGGAACGATGAGCCTGGTCCAACTTCTCTTCGCCGCTCTCCTGGTCCTCGCCAACGGCTTCTTTGTCGGCGCCGAGTTCGCTCTCGTCTCCGTCCGCCGCAGCCAGATCGAGCCCCGCGCGGCCGAGGGCTCGGCCCGCGCCCGTACGGTGCTCACGGGCCTGGAGAACCTGCCGCAGATGATGGCGGCCGCGCAGTTCGGCATCACCATCTGCTCGCTGACGCTCGGCGCGGTCGCCGAACCCACCGTCGCGCACCTGCTGGAGCCGGTCTTCCACGCCGTCCACCTGCCCGAGCAGCTGGTCCACCCGCTCGGCTACGCCATCGCCCTCGCGGTGGTGGTCTGTCTGCACCTGGTCATCGGTGAGATGGTGCCGAAGAACCTGGCCATGGCGGCCCCCGAGAAGACCGCCCTCTGGCTCGCCCCCGGCCTGGTCACCTTCGCCCGCCTCTGCCGGCCGGTCACCGCCCTGCTCGGCGCCTGCGCCCGGCAGGTGCTGCGGCTGTTCCGCGTGGAGCCCAAGGACGAGATCGAGGCGGTCTTCACCAGCGAGCAGCTCACCCACCTCGTCGAGGACTCCCGGCAGGCCGGGCTGCTCGACCCCGGCGAGCACGAGCGGCTCGCCGACGCCCTGGAGCTCGGCAGCCGCCCCGTCACGGACGTCCTGCTCGACCCGGCGGGCCTGGTCACCGTCGACCCCTCGGTCACGCCCCGGCAGATCGAGGAGCTCACCGTACGGACCGGCTACTCCCGGTTCCCGGTGCGCGAGGCGGGCGGCGCGTTCATGGGCTATCTCCATGTGAAGGACGTCCTGGACCTGGAGGCCCCGGACCGGGCCGTACCCCAGCATGTGTGGCGCCCCATCGGCACGCTGCGGGCCGAGCTGCCGCTGGACGACGCGCTGACCCAGATGCGGCGGTCGGCCTCCCATCTGGCGGCTGTCGCCGACGCGTCCGGGAAGGTGCTGGGGCTCGTGGCCCTGGAGGACGTGCTGGAGATGCTGGTGGGCGAGGTGCGGGACCCCTCTCACCGGGGTGGGGCACGGGATCGGGTGGCCGAGCCGCGGGGCGAGGTGGCGCCTTCGGCGCCGTCGGCTTCGGAGGAGGAGCGCGCGATGGTCGGCTGACCGTTGCGTTCGCGCCTGCGGCGGGCTTTGTCCCCTCCCCGCCCCTTCCCGCAGCATCGATATGCGGCTCCGCCGCGTGGGGGGCTCCACCCCGGACCCCGCTCCTCAAGCGCCGGAGGGGCTAGTTCTAGCCCCTCCGGCGCTTGAGGAGTTTCGGGAAGGGGCGGGTCGGGGACAAAGGCCCGCCGCAGGCGCAGCGTGCGCTACTCCAGGGGTGGGTCCTCGGGGTCGCGGTACATGGGGCCGCGGCCGGAGAGGACCTCGCCGTACGCCTGCATCAGATCCGGCAGCCGCAGCGTCGCGAGATCCTCGCGCGTAGGCGTCCCCGTCCACCCGGACAACCGCAGATCCCGGTACGCGCAACTCTTCTCGTACAGCGTTCGCAGAAACCGCCCGTTGCCCAGCTCGTCGATCCAGCCCTGCTCCACCACGTGTCCGCTGATGGACCGCAGCTCCTCCACGGCCTCCTCGTCCCACTTGTCGCCGTTCTCCGCGGCCAGGACCTCGCCGATGCGGGTGAGCTCGAGCGGGCGGTAGCTGGGGAAGTCGACGCGGGTGGTGAAGCGCGAGCCGAGGCCAGGGTTCGCGGCCAGCAGCCGGTCCATGCCCTCGGGGTAGCCGGCGAGGATCACCACGAGGCGGTCGCGGTTGTCCTCGGCGCGCTTGAGCAGTACCTGGAGCGCCTCGTCGCCGTACGCGTCGCCCTTGCTGTAGCCGGAGTTGGAGAGGGAGTACGCCTCGTCCACGAACAGCACCCCGCCGAGCGCGGAGTCGATCAGCTCGTTGGCCTTCACGGCCGTCTGGCCGAGGTACTCGCCGACCAGGTCGGCGCGCCCGGCCTCGACCAGGTGGTCGCCGCCCAGCAGTCCGAGCGCGTAGAACACGCGGCCGAGGATGCGGGCGACGGTGGTCTTGCCGGTGCCGGAGGGGCCGGAGAAGACGAAGTGGCGCTTGGGCGGCTGGACCGGGAGGCCCTGTCCGGCGCGCAGCCGGGCCATGTGGAGCTGGGCGGACAGCGCCCGCACCTGCCGCTTGACGGGTTCCAGGCCCACCATGCGCTCCAGCTCCTGAAGCGCGTTCTCCAGCAGGACGGGGTCGGAGGGGCCGGGCTGCGGGGTCGCGCCGGCTCGCTCGCGCGGGCCGTCGGCGGCGACCACGGGGGCGCCGACCAGCGGGGGGCCTTCCGGGTCCGGGCCGGTGGCGCGCAGCTCGCGGCCGTCCGGCGGGTCGGCCGTGACCAGGGGGTCGGGGTCGGTGGCGGCGTCGCGGCCCTCGGCGGCGTCCTGGCTGCCGAGCCCGGCCAGCGAGACGGCGGCGAGGTCGGCGGTCTCGTCGAGGCCGTCGCCCTCCGCTATGGCCGCGAGGCGGGCCGAGGTGTCCATGAAGGTCGGGTCGATGCGGTGCACCGCGCGGTAGAGGGGGAGCGCCGCGGCGCTGCGGCCGGTGCCCTCATGGGCGCGGGCCAGCCAGTAGCGCAGCTCCTTGCGCTGCGGCTGTTCGCTGCGGCAGCGCATCAGGGCGGCGGCGAGCAGCGGTTCCGCCTGGCCGTACATCTCGAGGCGCACCCGGGCCATGCCGCCGAACAGCCCCGCCTCGATGCCCAGTAACGGATCGTCCAGCAGCGGCTCGGTGTGCCGCACCAGCTGCTCCCAGTCCTTGACCAGATAGGCCCGGCAGGCGTGCAGAAAGCGCGCCTGCGGATCCGCCTCCACGGGCGGGCAGCCGGCCAGGGCCCGGTCCAGCTCGGGGACGTGGCGGCCGTCGAGCCAGTGGGAGGCGTGTGCGAGCAGCAGGTCACGGCTGGTCTCCAGGACGGGCTGGACCCACCAGCCCAGCCAGTACCAGGAGTTCAGGGTGCGGCGGTGGCGGGCGCGCTGTTCGCCGAAGCGGTCGCGGTGCCGGTACATCCGCAGCAGCGCGGTGGTGGTGTCGGCCCGCAGCGCGTGCAGACCGAGCCAGGCGTCGGCCATTCCGGGATCCTGCCGCACCGCGGCCCGGAACTCGTCCTCCGCCTGCGCGTACGCGCCCATGGTGTAGGCGTCGACGGCACGCAGCCAGGCGAGATCGGCCGGGGCGTGCGAACCCTGCGTGCCGAAATCCATCACGTCCCCCACAAACCCTGCCCCCGTGGTTGCCGCAGGGGCGGCTGCCCCGCTTCGCATCGTACCTGCGCAGGCCGCACGGGCCGAGGGTGCCGCACGGCTGTTCGTGTCCAACTTGCCTGGCCGGGCGGCGTGCGCGGGGGCGCGGACGGGGCGCGAAAGGCCGGAAGACGCTGGTCACCCAGGGTGAGGGGGCTCGAGAACAAAAGTGGTGGAAAGGGGCTCCGGAAGGATCTCCGTGAGCCCTCCCGGACAGGACGAAGCCCCCGATCACGGGGGAACAACCGGGGGCTTCGCGTTATGGGGCGACTCGCGCGAGTCGCATATTGAGAACGTAAGACCTGTATGGGCCCTAGGTCAAGCCGAGTTGGGGTGCGCGTCGTGCGCCGGGAGCGCCGCGCGGGCGCGGCCGGCCGCGCATCGTCACACAGAGTGAGGGCCGGGGGTGGTTCAGGGCGCCTCGGCGGGCCCCGTGAGCAACTCGTACCCCTCGTTTCGCTGCACCACCAGGATTTCGGCATGGGGACGCGAGGGGTCGGCGGCGAAATGCGCGCGCTCGGCGAGAAGCCAGCCGTCCCAGAATGTGGACATCTCCGGTCCGTCCCGCAGCTGTCCCCGCCGCCAGGACTCCGCCTCGGGCAGTTCCATCCACAGCAGGCGCGCGAGGTGCGGGCGCAGGGCGCGGCACCCGCTGCCCACGCCCTCGACGAGCACCACGGGAGCCGGGTCGAGCCGCCGTGAGGCGGCCGTGAAGCGGCGCTCCACCCAGTCGTACGGCGCGTAGCGGGCGGCGGCGCCGCGGGCGAGGGGGTCGAGGATCTGTGCGCGCAGCCGCCCGGTCCAGGCGAACAGCTCGTCGTGGGTGGCGAGGTCGTCGGTGTGCAGTACGGGGGCGCCGCCGAGCGCCGCCGCCAGCCGCCCGGTGAACGTGGTCTTGCCGGACCCGGCGTGCCCGTCCACCGCGACCAGCCGTACGGGCCCGCACGAGGGCGGCAGCGCGCGCAGCCGCGCGGCCAGCGCGACGAGCTGATCGGGCGGCTCCGGGGCGGCGGCCGGGGGGCCCGGCGGGGCGGGCGGTGCGGCGGGGCGGTACAGATCCATCGCCGACCACCTTACGGCCGCGGCCCCGGGACTGCCGCGCCGCCGTTCCCGCCGCGTTCGCGCCCCGTTCCCGCGCTGCCCTCACCTCGCGATTCGCCCCGCCCTCACTCCAATGGTCCACACCAATATTGATGAGGCGCCCAGCCGGGAATCACTGGCCTGACACCACTCGCAGCGGCCATAGTTGTGCGACTGTCGCGCACCCACGGCCCACCCGGACGACGACTGGGGGAACCCCGTATGACCAGATCCGGAGACGGATTCACACCTCGCCGCACCGTGCTCGCCGCCGCCTTCGCCGTCACCGGCGCGGCCGCCCTGTCCACCGGGACCGCGGCCGCGGAGCCGGTGCGCCCGGCGGCCCGGCCGGCCCGGAAGGCCGCCGCCCCGGCCGTCGGCTACCAAGGCTGGAGCAGCCTCGCCGACTGGCGGGCGGGAGCGGGTGACGGCACCCGCGTCGAGGCCGGAGCCCGCCCCGGCGTGGTCATCTCCCGCCCCGCGGGCACCGCCGACTACACCGATCCGCACACCGGCACCACGGCGTCCTGGGAGTACGCGACCTGGACCTCCCCGGTGCACACCCTGGCCGCTCCGGCCACCGAGGCGATCGTGTCCTGGAACGCCCGCACCCCGGCCGGCACCTGGATCCAGGCCGAGCTGAAGGGCACGTACACCGACGGCACCGACACCCCCTGGTATGTGATGGGCCGCTGGGCGTCAGGGGACGGCGCCGAGTCCATTCGCCGGACCTCGGTCGACGACCAGAGCGACGGCAAGAGCTCGGTGTGGACCGACACCTTCTCCGTCGACGACGCGGCGAGCGGGCTGCGGCTCGTCTCGTACCGGGTGCGGCTCACCCTCTACCGCAAGCCCGGCAGCAAACTGACGCCCACGGTGTGGCGCGTCGGCGCGATGGGCTCGGACGTCCCCGACCGCTTCGAGGTGCCCGCCTCCACCCCGGGCCTGGCCGGCGGCCGCGAGCTGACCGTGCCGCGCTACTCGCAGGAGATCCACAAGGGCCAGTACCCGGAGTACGACAACGGCGGCGAGGCGTGGTGCAGCCCCACCTCGTCCCAGATGATCATCGAGTACTGGGGCCGCAAGCCCACCGCCGGGGACCTGGCCTGGGTCAACCCCGACTACGCCGACCCGCAGGTCTGCCACGCCGCCCGGCACACCTTCGACTACCAGTACCAGGGCTGCGGCAACTGGCCGTTCAACGCCGCCTACGCCGCCACCTACCGCGATCTCCAGGGCGTGGTCACCCGGCTCGGCTCGCTGAACGACGCCGAGAAGCTGATCGCCGCCGGCATTCCGCTGATCACCTCCCAGTCGTTCCTCAAGGAGGAGCTGACCGGGGCCGGATACGGCACCGCGGGCCACCTGATGACCGTGATCGGCTTCACCGCCGAAGGCGACGTCATCGCCAACGACCCGGCCTCGGCCGACAACGCGGCGGTCCGCCACGTCTACAAGCGGCGCGAGTTCGAGAACATCTGGCTGCGCACCAAGCGCTACAACGCCCAGGGCAAGGTGGCCTCCGGCACCGGCGGCGTGTGCTACCTGTACTTCCCGGCACACATCACCCCAGCTCAGAAGCGTGTGTTGGCAAGTTTCGGGATCCGCTAAAGATGACTGAGGGGCCCCGCCGCGCTCGGCCAGGGCCCCTCAGTTCGTCGTGATCCACTCCTCTGGGGAGTGCCTGGGGAGATCTTTTAAGTTTCCCTCTTGAGCCACGCGTTCATGGCGTCCCTGCCGCGGCCATCCGCCTCCGGCATCATGTGCGCGTAGATCTTCAACGTGATCGACGCATCGCCATGCCCGAGCCAGTTCGACACTGACACGATCGACTCCCGCGCGTCCAGCCAGACCGAGGCCGCAGTGTGCCGCAGCGCGTGGAAGCCCTCTTCCCGAGCCTCCGCGTACTTCCAGACAGCACGCTGACTCTTGCCTTGCCGAACCTGCACCGGGGGCGCGATGACCCCTGCAGTGGCCAGCGCTGGCTTCCACTCACGGTCATTGAAGGAGTCGCGGCGCACGGCTCCGCCCCGCGTGCCCGTCACAATCAGCTCGAACGTCTGCGGAGCCCGCTCCTTCGCCTCTCGGTCCGTCGCCGGAGGCCGCGGATCCTTCCACGGCAGAGTGACCTTCTTCGCAGGGAAGGCTTCCAGGTGCGCCCGCAGCCGCTCCAGCAACTCAGGCGGCGCGGGCGCCGTGCGGGTCTTGCCGCCCTTGGGCAGAGCGAAGACGAGCTTTGCCCCGACCTTCTTCACCTGCCGCCGCACGTGGATCACCTGCTTGGCCTCGTCGATGTCCTCGACCGCCAGGCCGAACACCTCGGACTGTCGCAGGCCGGCGCTGACCCCGAGGTCGACCAGGATCCGGAGACGGGGTTTCAAGCCCGCCTGCACCGCGGCGACCCGCTCACGGCTCCACGCTCGCGGCTTCCGTTCGGGGCGCCTCGGCAGCTTGATGCTCTTGGACGTCTTGCAGTAGTTCTTGGTGATCCGCTCGTCGTCGACAGCGGCCTGCAGGATCGACGAGAGGTAGCCCCACGCCTCGTGAATGGTCCCCGGTGCGATCGTGTCTTCGAGGTGCTTGAGCAGGGCGCGCAGCTGCGGTGTCTTGATGCTGTTGAGTGGGAGCGATCCCAGGCGAGGCAGCAGGTGCGTCCAGACCCGGCCCCTGATGGTATTCAGCGTTGCCACGTCGCCGCCCTTGCTCGGCCACCACTCCTCTTCGACGTAGGTCCGGAAGAGGATCTGGCCCCGGCGCGCGTCGACGAACTCGCCCAGCTTCGACTCGTGTTCAGCCTTGGCCTTCCAGGCGTTCGCGTCAGCGAGCTTCTCGAACGATCTGTCACGCACTCCCGGGATACCGGCGACCCGGTACCGCTTGCCCTTGCCGTACCGGGCTGTCTGCCGTCGTTTACCAGTTTCGGGGTCGGGGCGTTTGGTCAGCCAGCGGTCCTCGATGTAGCCCGGCATGGAACTCCCTCAGCTCCGGCGAGGCCATGCTCACGACCTCACCCTTCCACAACTGGAACCACTGTCCCCCAGCAAGGAGCTGCCGGACGGCGGAGTTGAGGCCAGCGACCCCTTCAGGGAGGAACAAGCCGCGACAAAGCTTGAACTTGATACTGCCGCGGCGTTCCTCGACCTCGACGGGGTCTTCGAACGTGAGTTCGTCATCGTATGTGTAGTGAGCCTTGAGCATCCCGCACCCCCTGGTGACGCGGGGGTGTGGGGAAGCCCCCGAGGCGGATGTGATTGGAGACGGCAACTTACCCTCGAGGCAGGGGCATTACAACACTCTGTAGACGATTCGGATCGGAAACGGGACGAAGAGCATGTCGGTTGCTCCGGTGGGAAAGCCGACTACTCGTCCTCAATCTGCTCGGACGCCTCGATCATCGCGCGCCATCGCCGCTTCTCCCGGGGGTTCATCCCTGCGAGGTGCGCCACGATCACTCGGACGTCGTCGTCATAGCCTGCGAGCTCGGTGGCTTGGTACTCGAGGAACTGAATGGCGGCAGCTCGCTGGACGACTCGAACCGGCTTGCGCAGGGCTGTGGCGAGCGCGTGCAGGCGCCCAGGTGTAGGGGCTGTCGAAACTCCGTTGGTGGCGAGTTTCTGTACGTAAGCCTTGGACAGGGGCTGGCCTGTCGTGGGGTCGATGGCTCGGTCGGCGAGTTGCTGGTAGGAGACGCCGGAGTCGTTGGCCTCGCGGATGAGGCGGCTTAGTTCGTCACGGTCCATGTCGTGAGCCGCCTCGGGGAGAGGGGCGCGGTTGGTCTCGCCGCGTCCGAGGTCGGGGGCCGGAGCCTCCATGGGGGTCCCTTCCATCTCTTCCAAGTGGGTTGTCTCTCGTTCCGTGCGGCCTGTCTATGAAAAGTCGCAGGCCAGGCCGTACAACCATTCCCCGTCGTGGACGAATCGTCTACGGATCAGGCTACTGAAGCAAGGACCTCGGGGAAACTTCACATCAAGCCGTCCTGATCCATGGACGATTCGTCTCTGGGATGGTTCACTGTTCTCAAGCGAAGACAGAACGTCCCAATGGAGATCCGTTGAGCGTGCGATATGCAGTCCGTGACCCCGAGATCCTGAGATGGGTAATGGATCATCCTGGGCGCGGCATTCCGTACACCGTCCGCTCCCTGGCGGCCGCCATAGGCCTAAGCCGCTCGCTGGTGGGTCACCTGCTCAGTGGTGAGCGCAAGGACTGCGACAGCGAGGCCGCCCACGCCATCGCGGGGGCCCTTGGCGTCGCTGTGCTGGTCCTTTTCATGCCTCCAGCGTCTCCAGATCCGAACGATTCGTCTACAGATCTGCAATCCCCCGCCTAGAAGAGGAAGGGTTCCTGTGTCCAGCAAGCCGAAGAAGGCTCCGCCCGGATGCCTCTTGATGGCCGACGCCGCCGACTACCTCGGGTACGAGATCAGCACCCTGCGCAAGTGGCGGAACGTGAGGAAGACCGGACCGGCAAGTTTCAAGGCCGGCGGGAAGGTCGTCTACCGCATTGCTGTCCTCGACGCCTGGCTCGCTGCCGAAGAAGCCGCCGACCCTCACAGCAACCCGGCGCTGAACCCGGCGAACGCCCCGATCGAGCCGCGTCTCGCCACCGCCGCCTAGAGCGGCATGTGGCCCTACCCCGGGCTTCCACACACCGGAGCAGGGCCTCGGATCCACCCCCATCATCCCTGGAAGGAAGGGCATCACCGTGCCTGACATCATCCCATCCGCATCAGGGGGCGAACAGCGCCCCACCCCCGACACGTTCGATCAGCTGACCGTTGACCTGCCGCGCGTCGCGCCGTTCCGGGCGATGTTCCTGGAGGCGCTGGAGACGCTGCTGCGGGACCGCCCGCGCGGTTTCTCTGCGGCGGACATCGGCTGGCTGGCGTGGCAGTCGCTGCCGGAGTCGCTGCACGACGAGGCGATGGAGCGGTTCTTCTACCGCGAGTGGCTGGAGCTGGAGAACAAGGACAAGGCCATGGCCCGCTTCGAGCGGGAGCAGTCGACCCGCACCAAGCTGTCGGCGGTCCTGGACGACTACGAGACCTGCCTGGTGCTGGACACCGAGGTGACCCCGGACCTGGTGGCCGCGATGGCTACCCTGGCCCGCACCCTGCTCGGGGGCGCGCGATGACGAACTCCGAGCGCCTGACCCCGGCCGAGATGCTGCAGTTCCTCGGCGCCCACGCCAACAACCCGCCGTACATCCCCGAGCGCGACGACGAGCCCGAGGTGCCCGCCCCGCTGTCGCCGGAGCGCGAGGTGCCGATCTGCACCCAAGAAGCCGCTCGTGCTGCCGGACTGGACATCGCCCCGAGCCCGGCCGAGCTCGCTGCGTGCGCGGAGACGATCGTCCGCACCTGGGGCCACCGGCCAGCGGAGCCCGACGACGAGGTCGCGAGCACGGCGGACGCTGGAGCGCAACTGGCCCGCGCGGTACTGCTGCTGCTGGCCGAGCTGGACCGGGTCCGGGCCAAGCGCGACCGCGCGACCCGCGCCTTCGACGCGCTGTTGGGGCGGCACGGCAAAGTCAAATCCGAGCGCGACGAGCTGAACCGTGCGCTGGCCGAGACCACCGACGATCGGGACCGCGCGCAGGAAGCGGCCGACAAGCTCGCCTACGCCATCGCCCCCATCGAGGTCATCGGCGAGCACTCGGGCGGGAACTGCCCGTGGACGAACGCCCTCGACGTCGCCGCCCAAGGGGCCACCGAGTACGGCATCCGTGCCTCCGATGGCGAGGTGATGCTGTCGGGCAACGCGAGGGATCGGGCCGAGCAGGAGGCCCGCCTGTCCCGCTACCGCGACTGCTGGCCTGACGCGGTGCTGGTGCAGCGCACCGTCCGCCACGGCGAGTGGACGGAGGTGCGGTGATGGCCACGACGACTCCCCCCTCGATTGCCGCCCTCGATGTGCCTGCCGATGCGCTGAGCACCGCGCTGCTTCTCGACTCGCTGCAGCAGGACCAGCCCGTCACTGACGGCCGGTTCGCCGAGCAGCGCCACTTCCTCGACGCCGACCCCGACACGTGCGTGCCGCTGCCCGGCATCCCCCACCCCAAGACTCCTGGGAGGACCGCATGACCGAGTATCCCGAGATCGCCGAGCGGTTCGCCCGCGACATCGCAGGCCACCAGATGACCGTCCTCCACGACGAAGGGCTCTACCGGCACCTGCGGTTCATGGCGCCGCGCTCGTCCGAGTTCTGGTTTGAGCTGGTCACCTGGCCCGGCAGCCTCACCATCCGCGGCGACTACGGCGGCCCCCACACCTTCAGCCGCCTGGATGACATGTTCCAGTTCTTCCGCGCGGACCGCCGCTGGGGCATCAACCCGCACTACTGGGCGGAGAAGCTGGGCCGGGACGGCGGTCGACGCTCGGTCAAGGAGTACTCGGAGAGCCTGCTCCGCCAGCGAGTCGTGGAGCAGTTCGTCGAAGACGCCCGTTGGAACGGTGGTGTCCCGGCGGGCTCCGGCAAGGCGCTCCGCACCTGGGTCCTCGACGAGGACCTGAGCGACGAGCACCGCGCCCGCAACGTCCTGGAGGACTTCGCCCACCAGGGCTACGAGTTCGAGGACGTGTGGGAGTGGGACTTCCACGACTACCGGCCCGACTTCCTGTGGGCCTGCCACGCGATCGTGTGGGGCATCGCCCAGTACGACGCCGCCCGCAAGCCCGAGGCGGTGGCGTCGTGAACGCCAATCCTGCCGCCGTGTACCTGAAGGCCGCCGACATCGTCCGCAGCAACGGCCACAACAAGGGCGCTTACTTCACCCGGCCCGAGACCGGTGTCGGCATCGACCTGGCTCCGAGTGAGTGCCCCGTGTGCATCGCAGGCGCCGTGTCGCTGGCCATGTTCGGTTGGCCCGTCCCGAGTGGCGAGGAGGGGCGCCGGGAGGAGTTCGACGCGACCACACGAAGGCTGGTCGAACTCATGGACGTCGAGGGCGATCCGCTGCTGGAGCCCGTCGGTCGCCTCGCTGCCTGGAACGACATGCCAGAGCGCACGGTCGAAGACGTGATCGCCGCACTGGAGCAGGCCGCACGCGAGGCGGTGAGGGCAGCGTGAACCCCACAGGCCGTATCCGCCGCTCCTCGGCCGGGTCTCGCCGCCACCACGTGGCCTACCTGCCATTCAAGATCCGCACACTGGTGCCGGACGCCGCGAGCATCCTCATCACCCCGCTGCCGGACGCCGACACCATCCGCGACGTCACCATCTACGACCGCGCCGGCCGACCACTCACCCCTCAGCCCGAGGTCTTGGCGCATCTGCTGGGCCTGCTGCAGGCCGCCCACCCCGAAGCCGACTGGACACGGTCACTTCGGTGGCAGGCCGACGGCAACGTCTTCAGGCCTGTCGAGCTGACGGTAGGTGCGGCGTGAGCGCCCGGGATGAGCGGCGTCGTCGGCTCGCCGGGATCGCGGACTGCGAGCACAAGGCATGGATGCCGTCGTCGCCCGAGAACCTGAAGGACAAGAGGACTCTCGGTGAGCGCATCGTCGATGCCCTGCTCGCCGAAGGCGTGGCCTGCCGCGCCGAGGTGCTGCGCGAGGCCGCCGAACTCGGCCGTGAGTTGAGCCGCCAGGGTTACAGCGCCCAGGAGATCGCCAAGAAGCTCGACCGCATGGCCGACGGCGGTGCCGCGTGAACGCCCCGCTGATGGTCGACCCGGTGCTGTTCATCCTCCTGGTCCTGGTCATCGCCGACCTCACCGACGCCCTGGATTCGTGCAGGACGAACGTCGAGGCCGAGCAGGCGTCGCACGCCGCCTACCGGCTCACCAACCCGCCCCGGAAGGGGGTGGCGGCGTGAGCGGCCTCATCATCCCGATCCTCACCTGCGACGGAACCCACAACGGCGAGGTGTGCGACGCGGAGTACGGCGGCGACCCGGACGTCCCGTCGCTCGCCAAGCTCCGGGAAACCGCAAGCGCCGAAGGCTGGATGACAGGCGACGACAGGGACTACTGCCCCGGGTGCAAGCGGAGGCTCCGGTGACCTTCGACGTTGTCGCCGCCCTCCGCAACCCCGACATCAGCATCGCCGACCTGGAGGACATGCGGGACCGGGCCCTCGGCCGCCCCTACGTGAGCGAGGTCGGCAGGGCCATCGCCGAGGCGGCACAAGCCGAGATCGACCGCCGGGCCGCCCAGCGAGCCAGCCACCGAATCCAACACCCCAAGGGGGACCAATGACTCTTCCGCACGACCCGTACATCACGGCCGTCTTCGACGCTCTCACCCTCGCCGGCTTCAACCCCGCCGACGCCTTCACCGACGACTCCGACACCAGCGGCAGCCACTGCTTCCTGCGCGCCGTCATCACCCTCGAGCCCGACGCCTCCGGCATCGAACCCCGGCGATGGCCGCATGGCCTGATCCTCATCTGGGAGTGGCACACCGGCATCGAGGCCGCCGACGGCGAACCCGAGCGCGGCCCGTCCTGGGAGTGGGCCCGTCTGGTCGACTCCCACGGCCAGTGCGGTGAGCGCGAGGCCCTCACGGCGGTCGGCTATGCCTCGCCGGCCTACGTGGTGGAGAGCCTCCGCGCACTCATCGAGCGCCGCAACCAGTCGACACCTGCCGAACTGTGGGAGCGCGCCACGGAGCTGGACGCGGCGGGCGAGGGGTGGGCCGCCGCTGAGGCCCGGAAGGCGGGCGAGTGATGAGCGACCCCGTCGGCTACTACTGCGACCACTCCGACGAACCCATGGACGAGCGCACCCACCACGAATGGGACCTCGTGGACTACGAAGGATGGGTCTTCCAGCACAAGCCCGAGACGATCAGCGCCCACATCGGAACGCAGGACTACCTGACCCCCGAGCAGCAGAAGCAGCGCTGCCCCCGCGCCGTGGCCGTCTACACCGCCGGCGTCGTGGAGCAGGCCCGCACCTGGGCCGTCGAGCTGGAAAACCAGGTCGCACGGCTGACGGACGAACTGGCCAAGTACGACGGCAAGGAACCCACCGTCGCCGAAGAGATGCGGTACCTCAACGACTGCCTCAACGCCGTACACCACCTGTGCGACGAAGCCAAGAAGCGGGGCATCACCTCCGGCGGCACCTTCACCGTCGAAGCCGTCGAGAAGGCTGCCGACGGCCAGCGCCCCGACAACCCCGACGACAACCGCCGCCGCATCTACCTCGACGGTAAAGGCCACGCCTGGATCAGCGTCGCCACGGACACTGATGGCGCCGAGTACATCGCCCCCATCGACAGCGCCTGGGTCGACGAGGGCAAGCCGACCGGCGCGGTCCGCGCCGAGACCGGCAGCCTGCGCGAGATCGGCAGGACATGGTGACCCTCCACCCCTCCGGCCTGCGCGACACCGGCACTCACCGCCGCCTCAGCCCCGCCGAACAGCGCGACCTCCAGGCCCGACTCGCCACCCGCGAGCAGCAGCTCGACGACATCGCCTTCGACTACTGCGACCTCAAACAGCGCTACGAGGCCGCGGTCGCCGAGATCCGCCGGCTCCAGCAACAGCACATCGACGACACGGTCCGCGCGGACCGCCTCCACCGGGACCTCCAGAACGTCCGGCCCCGCATCACCGCCACCCCCGCCGAGGCGCCGCGGCCCACCGCGCCCGACAGCGTGCCCCTGCCGCACGCCGCCTGACCGCCCGCGCCCCGCCGCATGACACCGGGCGGCGGGGCGCGGGATCCAAGTCCAGGGCGCCCGCCCGTCCACAGCAGGCGGGCCGCCAACTAGCCAGGAAGCATGACATGGAATCTACGAAGCGAACATGTGAGCTCCCGGATACGGCCCTCGCCGAACGTCTGGCTCGCAGCACCAACAAGACCGACACCTGCTGGACCTGGACCGGCGAAATCACGCCCAAGGGCTACGGAGTACTACAGGTCAACGGAAGGCGGGTGCTCGCGCACCGGGCTTCCTACGAAGCGCACGTTGGCCCCGTTCCCGAAGGCCTCGTGATCGACCACGTCTGCCATGACAAGAGCTGCATCGCCGGGGACGCCTGCCCGCATCGCCGCTGCATCAACCCGGCGCATCTCCAACCGGTGACCAACGCGGTCAACATCCTCCGCGGCGTCGGAGTCGGCGCGGTGAATGCCCAGAAGACCCACTGCATCCGCGGCCACGAGTTCACCCCAGAGAACATCCTGCGCCAACCCCCCAACTGGCCAGGCGGCCCCGACCGCCGTTCTTGCCGCACGTGTCGACGCGAGCAGAACCGCGAAGCCATGAGGGCTCGCCGCGCCAGGACCAGGGCGCAACCTGAGCCGCTCGCGGACGCCTGACCTCACCACCAGCCCGCACGGCCACCCACCCACCACGAACGGAGCACACCATGCAGACCGCACCCACCATCCCTGCCGAAACCGCCAACCACGTCCTCTGGCACTACGGCCACGGCGGCTACCAGGCAGGCACCTTCACCCAACACCTCATCAGCGCACTCGCCACCGCCGACATGGACAACAAAGCCAAGCTCGCCACCGCCTACCCCGACTACGCCGCCGCCGTCATCGCCATCGAATACGACCGGGACGGCGTCACCAACCTCCAGCGCATCGCCCGCGGGGAAGCAGCATGAGCCCCATCACCTGCCCCTGTGGCGACACCGCCGGCCCGTTCGTCCGCGTCGAAGGCCGCCTCATCTGCGAAGACTGCGCCGACGAGCAGCCGAAGGGCGGGCAGCGGTGAGCACCACGACCGAGGCGCCGGCCGAGGTGATGCCCGGCGTCTACGAAATAACCGCCGAGCTGTACCACAGCGACCCGGTCCCCGGCGGCAGTCTCTCCTCCACCGGCGCCCGCACCCTCGCCAGCAAGTGCCCGGCCGCGTTCAAGTACCGGCTCGACAACCCCGAGCCGTACAAGCAGGTCTTCGAGCTCGGCACCGCCGCCCACAAGCTCGTCCTCGACGACGGCCCCGAACTCGTCCTCGTTGACGCCGAACGCTGGGACACCAAAGCCGTCAAAGCGGAAGTCGCGGCCATACGCGCCGAAGGCAAGATCCCGCTCAAGCGGGCCGCCCTCGAGCAGGTCCACGCCATGGCCGCCGCCATACGCAACCACGCCGAAGCAGCAGAACTCCTCGAACCCGGAAGCGGCCTCGCCGAACAGTCCCTTTTCTGGCAAGAGGACGGCATATGGCGCCGTGCCCGCCTCGACTTCCTCCGCCACAACGGCCAGATCGTCGACTACAAGACCACCAAGTCCGCCAATCCCATCGACCTGCCCAAGACCGTTCACGACTGCGGCTACCACCAACAGCAGGAGTGGTACCTCGACGGCGGCATCTCCCTCGACGTCATAGACCTCGGGCAGCCCTTCCAGTTCGTGTTCCAGGAGAAAGAGCCGCCCTACCTGGTCACGGTCACCACCTGCGACCCGACCGCCCGCGGCATCGGCCGCCACCTCAACGACCGGGCCCTCTACACCTACGCCCGCTGCATCGAAACCGGCGAATGGCCCGGCTACCTCGAAGCACCTCTCACGCCGCTCCCCGCCTGGGTCGAGCGCCAGTACGCCTAGGAGCAGCCACATGAACCAGCAGCTTGGCCAGCCCGTCCGCGCAGGCCGTCAGCAGCAGCCGGCCAACGAGTACGACGAGGGCGGCTTCGTCTTCCGGCCCGCCACCAAGGACAAGGCCAAGGCCCGCATCGCCATCCAGGGCGTGTCCGGCTCCGGCAAGACCTGGACGTCGCTGTCTACGGCGCACGGCCTCGCCGAAGGACAGCGGTTCGCCGTCATCGACACCGAACGCGGAGCCGCATCCCTGTACGTCGGCATCAACGGCATCCAGTTCGACGTCCTCCAGATGCACCGCTACGACCCGCGCGACCTCGTCAAGGCGCTGGCCGCCGCCGCACAGGCCGGATACGGCGTCGTCCTCGTCGACTCCCTGTCGCACTTCTGGAAGGGCACCGACGGAACCCTCGAGCAGGTCGAGAAGGCCAAGTCGAAGTACGGAGGCAACAGCTTCGCGGGCTGGAAGGACGGCACCCCCATGCAGAACGACATGATCGACGCCCTCCTGTCCTATCCCGGTCACGTCGTCGTCACGATGCGCTCCCACACCGAGTGGGTCCTGCAGAAAAACGAGCGCGGCTACACCGAGCCCACCGCCATGGGAATGCGCGCTGAACAGCGCAAGGGCGTCGAGTACGAGTTCGGCCTCGTCGCCTCTATGGACATCAACAACACGCTCACCGTGCTGAAGTCTCGCTGCCCCGCCCTCCACAAGAAGGTCATCCAGGAGCCGACCGGCGCGATCGACATCGCCAAGCCCCTCCTCGACTGGCTCAACGACGGAGCCGAAACCGTCGATACCTCGGCCTGGATCGACGCAGCCACGGCCGACGACGCGACCCCCGAGAGCCTCCTCGCCACATATCGCGAGGTCGAGTCTCACGGCGCCCTGGCCACCCCGTTCCTGCACCCGCAGACGGGCCAGCCGACGAGCCTCGGCGCCTACATCAAGGAGCGCGGCACCGCCCTCAAGAACGCCGCCGCCTAACCGGCATTGGGGCCGCCCCGCCGGAATCGGGGCGGCCCACCCCTCCACGGAACCACACCCGGAAGGACACCCGCCATGACTGTTTCGCTCTGCAAGCACGGCTTCCCCTGCCAGCCGCCGCACGGCTCGATCTTCCGGCCCGGCAACTGCACCGGATGCGGCATCACCTACAACCAGCACCAGGCCGAACTGCTTCGCCAGGAAGAGGCACTGATCATCGGCAGCTCCTACGACGGCCAGTGCCGCGACTGCAACCGGCAGAAGCGGCTGTTCCGCTGGCAGCCGCCCGCCCAGCCCTGGGACGAGCCCGGTGTCGAGAAGCCCGTCACGTTCCTCTGCATGCACTGCTACAACGCCGCCGTCGACGCCAACAACGCGCTGGTCGACAGCCTCTTCGAGGAGGCTGCCCGGTGACCGCGCTCCCGAAGGTCGGCCGCTGCCAGCACTGCCAGCAGATCCGGCCTGTCTTCCGCTACGACGCCAAGTTCGACAACGACGAACCCATCTGGGACACGCCCTGCCCGGAGTTCTGGATCGCCCAGGGCACGTGGCTGTGCGCCCGCGACTACAGCGCCGCCGAGACCGCCCGCGTCAACGGGCTCACCTTCCACGTCGAGCACGACCTCGAGGTGTGGCCGTGGAAGGCCGCCAAGCCCCGCCTGTTCACGCCGGACGGCGAGGTGCTGACCCAGGCCGACGAGGACCTGAAGACCTGCGAGGCCATCCTCGCCCTCACCGAGGAGGCCGCGTCATGACCGAAACGGTGCAGCCCGCCTTCGACGGCATGCCCGAACCCGAGACCCCCGCCGCCCGGCCCCGGTCCGAGGACTACGAGACCTGGATCGCCGCCGTCCGCCCCGCCTTCGAAGCCGCAGCCGCCACCGGTCGCACCTTCACCACGTTCGAGATAGCCGACGCCAACCGGCTCCCGGACCCGCCCCGCCCTCAGGCTCATTGGGGGCGGCTCATGACCCTCCTCAAGGACGAGGGCTGGATCCGCACCGTGAGCTGGGCCTGCTCCGACCGGCCCACCGCCCACCACAGCGGAGTGAGGACCTGGCGCGGCACCCGAGCCGCCCAGCAAGGCAGGGCCGCATGAGCCCCGCCCTCGCCTTCGCGCTCATCGTCGCCGCAGGGGCCCTCGCAGGCTGGGCCGCCACCCGGGCCATCCGTGCATACCACCGCCGCCAGGCCGCCGACCGCATCATCCGCGCACGCGACCGCGCCCGACTCCCCGACGAAATGCACCCCCTCGGCCGCGATCCCCGCTGGGCACGCCAAACCCTCAACGACATCCACCAACTACCCACCACCACCCGCGAACGGGGGAACCAGTGACCACCACAACCCGCACCCGCCACTCCCGGGGATGCCCCTGCGACCTGTGCGCCCGCCAGCGTCGGCGCAACAAGAAGCAACGCGAACTCAACCGCCACCTCGGCGTCGCCAACAGGCTCGACCCCACCCTCGCCCGCCAGCACCTCGCCAAGCTGCGCCAGACCATGAGCTGGGTCCACATCGCCGAGATCAGCGGATGCAGCGCCGCCCACCTCCGCAATATCGCCGTCGGCCGCATGCCGCAAATCAACCGCCAGACCCACGAAAAGATCATGGCAGTGCAGCCTGCGGAGCGGCGAGACAGCGGCTTCTACATCGACGCCACCGGATCCATCCGCCGCGTCCGAGCCCTCATGGCCATCGGCCACAGCCAACACGCCATCGCCGACGCAGCCGAAACAGCCACCTGCCGCATCTGGCTCCTCGCACAAGGCCAGCCGACCATGCGCCAGAAACTCGCCGACAAGATCGAGCAGGCATACAAACAGCTCGCCCACACCCCAGGCACATCCACCCGCGCACGATCAATGGCCGCGGCCGGCGACTGGCGTGACCCCCTCTGGTGGGAGGACATGGGCGGCATCGACGACCCCCAGGCGCCCGAACACGACATCCCCACACCGCGCTTCATCGAGATCGGCGAGAACGCCCTCGAGCTCGAAGCCCAGGGCTACAGCCGCCAGCACGCGGCCCAGAGGCTCGGCGTCACCGTCAGCACCCTCGAGACCAACATCCGCCGCTACCGCCAGTCACTCGAACAAGCCGCCTAGCCCGGCCGGCCCGCACGCCAGCCGCACACGACAAAGCCCCGCCACACGGCGGGGCAAGGAGGGGAGAGGACCGATGAGGTCAGGACTCGGGGGCCAGCTCGGCCGCCGGCCGCTTCGGGAGTGTCGCCTTCGGGCGACGCAGGTACCAGGCGATGAACTCGCGGATGAGGCGCGACCGCTCCCGCTCCCCGACGAGCGCGCCGAACTCGTCCCAGTCCTCCTTGGGGATCCGGACGGGGCGCGCGGTGGTGTGGGTCTCCTTCGCGGTCATGCCAGGAGCCTAGCGCGTGTATGCACACGCGCGCCAGGCAAGACGTTGCCGTGTACGTACACGAGGGGTAGGGTCGTGTACGTACACGAGAGCGCCAAGCCGCCGCTCCTGTGCAGTCTTTCGCGCCCACAGATTGCCCCCTTCAGAACGATCAAAGGACATCCCCGAATGGCCGTCTCGAAGCGCCTTCGCTACGAAATCCTGCGCAGGGACAACCACACCTGCAGGTACTGCGGCGCGACCGCCCCCGACGTCCCCCTGCGCGTCGACCACGTCACCCCCGTCGCGCTCGGCGGAAGCGACGAGCCGTCGAATCTCGTCACCGCATGCCAGGACTGCAACAGTGGGAAGACCTCGAGCACTGTCGACTCGGCCACCGTCGCCGATGTCGCCGACGATGCCCTCCGCTGGGCCGCCGCCATGAAACAGGCCGCCGAAAAGCTGCGAGAGCAGGAGACCCCCAAGCTCGAGTACCGCGACGCCTTCCTTGCCGAGTGGAACCGCTGGCACGTCGGCAAAGACGAGACGAAGAAGGTGCCGCTCCCCAACGACTGGAAGCAGGCCATGGACCGCTTCCGCGTCGCTGGCATCCCCACCTGGATGTGGGCCGACATCGTCGACATCAGCATGGCCAACGAGAAGGTCAAACCCGAGAACACCTTCCGCTACTGCTGCGGCATCGCCTGGAACAAGGTCACCGAGCTCCAAGCCGAAGCGCGACGAATCGTCGGCGCTCAACCGACTACCGAGCCAGTGGCGCCCCCCTCCTCCGCGCTAGTTGCTGCGGTGGTCGAAGCCTGGCGTGAAGAGGCTGGCGAGGACATCGCGGCCGAGCAGGAGACGCAGATGGCCTCCAGTGTGATCGACGCAATGACCGACGAACTGGAACCGGAGGAAATCCTCAAGGCCGCCAGGTATGCAGCGTGGTTCGGTTCCTCTGCGATCAACGACGGTTTGAGCCATGTCGAAGCCGACAAGCGTGCCGTAGAGGCCATGCGCTGGGAGCACGCTTGGCACTCCTCGTGCGGTACCTACCCGTCCGAGGAGGAAACGGCGGCCTTCGAGCAGTTCCGCGATGCTCTGCTGAACGCCGGGGTGAGCGAGCAACTGCGGGCCACAGCCGCAGCTGTGGCTGGCTACTCCCTCTCCTGTGTTCCCCACTTCGGTATTCGCTCGGAGGCATTGAAGGCCGCAGGCATCAACGGCAAGAGGCAGACCGCAGAGGACTACTGGGCTCGAGCATTCGCCGGAACAGCGGCCCGATGGCCCACAACCGAAGAGCGACGGAAGTTCAATGCGCAACTCGACCGTCTCACCGACGACGGTGGCTACCTCATCTTTGACGCCAACGCCGCTGCCGTAGCAGCAGGCGCCGCTCAAGAAGCGGATCTCTACTGGAACATCCCTCGACAACTGTCTGCCCTCTTCGCGGCCAGCAAGCCCGTGCTGCCGGGCGGTGAAAACTGATGGCCCGCATCCGCTCGATCAAGCCCGAGCTCCGCACCTCCATCACGGTGTCCATGTGGCCGCGTGAGGTCCGCTACTTCTTCGTCCTCATCTGGGGCTACCTCGACGACTACGGCCGCGGTGTCGACGACGAGATGCTCATCGCCTCCGACTGCTTCCCGAGGGACCGCGACATCACCCCGGAGCGAGTCGACGACTGGCTCGAGCTGATCGCCGATTCAGGCCCGCTGTGCCGCTACGAGGTCGACGGTCGCAACTACCTGCACGCACCGAACTGGCGTGAGCACCAGAAGCCGTCACACCCAACGCGGTCGAAGGTCCCGCCATGTCCCGAGGACGAGCCGGACGACTTCAAGAAGTGGCGGGAGATCAATCCCCAGCGCCTCCCGAAACGCTCGCGAAAGTCTCGTGAGGGATTCCAGAAGATCCCCGAGGCTCCCGCAGGACCCTCCGGGAGCCTCTCCGGAGGCCCTTCCGGAGCCACATTCAGTGACTCGGTACATGACAAGGAACGCGCAGCGGACGGAGGCACGGTCAGTCCGGCCGCCCGCGAAGAAACCACAGGTCAGGGCAGCTTTTGTGACGCTCCCGAATCCCTCCCGAATCCCTCCGGAGACGTTCCGGAGCATTTCGTCCCTGAGCTAGGGAGCAAGGGAGCTAGGGAGCAAGGGAGCAAGGGAGAGGGGGGTGTGGGGGGAAACGGCCCTCGAGCCATCGAGCGGTCGTCAACTCCGCCGGCCTCCCGGCCTGACGGCCGACCCCCTCTCACCGGACTGCCCGACGACTTCGCTCTCACCGACACCATGCGCAGCTGGGCCCGCAACACCTATCCGCGCGTCGACGTCGACCACGAGACCCGGAAGTTCATCTCGCACCACCGCGGCGAAGAGACCCGCAAGCGCAACTGGTACGAGGCATGGAAGCGGTGGATCGCCGACGGCAACGCGTACCTGATCAAGCACGGCCAGCCCACCGCCCTCCCCGTTGCTGCTGGCGCGGAGAACGTCGTGGACTTCGCCGCCCGCCGCCCCTCGACCGCCGACCAGCGGGCCACCGCCGCCCTCGCCGTGGCCGCCGAACTTGCCGCAGAGGAGAACCAGTGAACCCGTCCGAAGCTGCCCAACTCCTGGCGCACTGCGCCGCATTCGACAACCGAACCGTTGGCAAGGCCGACTCTCGGGCTTGGGCCGCGGCACTGCACGACGTGCCGCTCGACGCTGACGCCCTGGCCGCTGTCGCTCGCTTCTACGGCACGCCGTCCGAGAAGCCGGGCGAGCGCCTGTGGATCCAGCCGCACAACGTCAAGGCTCACCGGCTGGCACTGCGTCGAGAGCGTCTCGGGGCGACGCTGCCTGCTTACGAACCGCCGCCGGGGCTTGAGACGGGATCCGACTTCATCTCCCGCCGCCGAGCCCAGCTTGAGGCGGTCGCCACGGGCCGAATGTCTGGCGCGCCGGTCGGCGAGCTGGAGGGCGGCCCGCATCCGTCGGTGGCCAAGCGCCTGAACGAGATGTTGGGGCGCGTCGGTCGTGAGGTGCCTGGCGAGGATCCGGAGGTGGCGGAGGTTCGCCGGCCTGGCCCGCTGGGCGTGAAGTGCCCGAAGTGTTCGGCGGCGATAGGCCGACCGTGCCGAACGCCGGGCGGCAAGGAGCGGGCGACGCATCCGGCGCGCGGTAAGCCCCCGACCGATGCGGAGGCTGAGGCGCTGGAGGTCGAGCGCCGCCGTGAGGTGTCGCGCCGCCACCTGGCTCGACTGGAGGGCGGAGCGGAGATCGTCGGGCCGGGTGATGCGTCGTGACTGGTGACTGGGAGCCCGGGGTCGACGACATCGCGGCGATGCGGCGGGAGAACGGTGGCCGGGACATGCGGGCGTTTCTGCGGCAGCAGATTGCCGAAGGCCAAGCCCGCCGCGGATCGCCGAAACCGGCTGAACCGTCGCGGCCTCCCGGTCACAGACCCGGCGCATGGCCTGTCGGCACCAGCCCGCCGAGCCCCCGGCCACAGGTTGCGACTGACGCCCAGTGGGCGCAGGCCGTGGACGACTACCGGGCTGGCCGCGGATCCGACAACGACCCGTGCGAATGCGGCACCTGCCCGCCACCCAACAAGACCCGCAAGGAGACCCGATGACCCGTATCCCTGCCGCCCCGATGCCCAACGAGATCCGTCATGGCCTGCGCGCTGTTCAGCATCCGGCCCGAGCCGTGGAGTGTCCGCACTGCGGGGCGCACGAGCACCGGCCGTGCACGACGGTCTCCGGTCGGCGTCGTATGCCGCAGCCGCATCCTGCCCGCGTCTCGGCCTGGGTGCGCACTGTCGCTGTCTGTCCGGAGTGCCAGGTCGAGCCGGGTGTGCCGTGCCACCTCGACGGGCGGGAGCTCCGCGATGGGGCTGTGCACCCGCGGCGTGAGGTTGAGGCGCGGGAGGTGGCCGCGTGAGCCCGCTGGAGCGCCTGCTGGCGGAGGAGTTGCCGACTGGGACGTTCGGCGACGCGCGGCCCGCGAAGACGCAGCCAGTGTCCCGCCAGAAGGCCCCGGCACCGCGCGGCCCGGACCCGCTCGCCGCCCAGCACTGTGCTGAGCTCCTCGCCGCCCTCAGCGGGTCCCGGAAGGTTCGGCGCCACCTCCACGCCGTGCCCGCAGCCGCCGAGGAGGCCGCGTGACCACCACCCGCCACCTCACCGCCTACTCCGACATTCACGCCCGCCGCGCCCAGCGGCACGACAGGAAGGCCGCCTGATGTACCAGCACGACAACGACGCTTTGACCGTCATGGACTGGTTCTGCGGGGCCGGAGGCTCCAGCCAGGGAGCCCACGCAGTTCCGGGCGTGCGGGTCACCCGCGCCGCCAACCACTGGGAGCGCGCGATCGAGTCCCACGCCGCGAACTTCCCCGAGACTGACCACTACCGCGGCGACATCCGCCAGGCCCCCGTGTGGGCGTGGCCCGTCACCGACATCTTCTGGGCCTCCCCGGAGTGCACCAACTGGTCGGTGGCGAAGGGCAAGAAGCGGGACTTCATCAACGCCATGCAGGGCGACCTGCTCGACCTGTACGCGGAGATGGAGCAGCAAAAGTTCGAGGCGGATGACGACGGCGGACCGTCCCTCGAAGAGGAGTCCCGGGCGCTCATGGAGGAGGTGCCGCTGTACCTGCGCGGCGTCATAGAGCGCGGCGGCCTCGTCAAGGCTGGGGTGGTCGAGAACGTGGTCGACGTCCGAGCCTGGGACGAGTGGGACCGGTGGATCGGAGAGATCCACAAGATGGGCTATCGGACCCGGATCATCGCCCTGAACAGCATGCACGCCAACCCGCGCAGCGTGCACAAGGCGCCGCAGTCCCGCGACCGGCTGTACGTCGGCTACTGGCACGAGTCCATCGGCCGCACCCCGGACTGGGACAAGTGGCTGCGGCCCCGCGCCTGGTGCGATCCGTGCGGTGAATGGGTGCAGGCCGTCCAGGCATGGAAGCGCCCCGGTGTCGACATGGGCCGGTATCGCCAGCAGTACGTGTACCGGTGCCCGAGCACCGCGTGCCGCAACAACGTGGTCGAGCCGGAGGCGCTGCCCGCGCTGGCGGCGATCGACTGGTCCATCCCCGGGCAGCGCATCGGTGACCGCGCCAAACCGCTCGCCGCCAAGACTCTGGCCCGGATCCAGGCTGGGCTGGAGCGGTTCGCCCGCCCGGTGCCGATGATGGTCCCGGCCGGCGGCACGTGGCGGAACGACGCAACCAGCGCCCTCGACCCGATGCCGACCCGCACCACCCGTGAGAACGACGCGCTCGCGATCCCGCCGCTGATGATCCCCGTTGAAGGGCGGGACGGGAAAGAGGCGCTGTCGGCGAACCTGCCGCTGCGCACCCAGACCACACGCAACGAGACCGGCCTGGCGTGGCTGCCGTTCATCGCCGAGTTGCGCGGCGGCGGGTCGGTGGCCCGCTCGGTGTCGGAGGCCCTCGCCACGGTCACCGCGTCCGGCAACCACCACGGGCTCGTCACCCCTGACGTCCCCGCGTTCGTCATGCGGAACAACGGGTCCAAGGGCAACGGCGGCGAGCACTGCACCCCTGCCGCCGAGCCATTTCGCACCATGACGACGACCGGGCACCAGTCCCTCATCACCTGGGAGCACCTCCTCGTCCCGTACTACGGCAACGGCACCGCCCGTCCTGTCACGGAGCCGATCGGGGCCCTGACCACCCGGGACCGGTACGCCCTGGTCCACGGCAAGCCCGCCATCGAGGACGTGTGCTTCAGGATGCTCGAGCCGCACGAGATCGGCCGCGCCATGAGCTTCGCCGACGACTACACGGTCCTGGGCAGCAAGCGGGAGCGGGTCCGCCAGTACGGAAACGCGGTCACCCCGAACGCCGCCGAGGTCCTGCTGTGCGCCCTCGTCGAAGCCATCACCGGCGAGGAGATCAGTCGGTACGCCGAGCCATCCCCGGAGTTGGGTGTGGCCGCGTGACCTCCGACGCGTACCTGATCATCCTGTGCGACCACCCGGGCTGCGAGTGCCCCGAAGCGCATTGGCCGGTCCGGTTCGAGCCGCACACCCACCGCGAACTCCGCCGCCTGCTCAAGAAGCACCGCGGCTGGCGGCGGACCCGGGACGGGCGGGACATCTGCCCCGAACACCCCGCCGCCTGACGGACGTGTCGCCCCCGGGGCTAGCGGGGGCGACACGGCCCGATCCCACCACACCTTGGAGGAAACGACCATGAGTGACCACGTTCAGCACACCTGGCTCCTCACCCGCGACGACGGCGACGAGATCAGCATCGACCTGTGGACCGACGGATACAGCGTCCGTGTCGACGGCGGTGACGGCGAAGCATGCGAGGCCGGCCACAAGAGCGTCGAGGAGCTGCTGGAGAAGTACACCGCGGCCGGCTACCGGATCGAGCGGAACTACGCGGTCAACGACCCCGAGCCACGCGACGACGTGCTGGAGGACGACGACCCCGAGCCGCACGGCCGGCCCGAGAAGTGCCCCGAATGCGGCGCCCCCGTCGAGTACGAGCCTCGCTACAGCGACGACTTCCGTGAGGGTGCGGCGTGGCTGTGTACCGGCTGCAAGTGGGGCCAGTGGCTCACCGCATGACCCGCACGACGGCCGCCCGCGGGCAGTGCGGGCGGCCGTCAGCCCCAGATCCCACCACATCCCCTCGCACGCTGAATGACGGACAGGAGAACCCGATGGCCGACCAGTCCCCGGCCGCCCTGCTGCGGGCCGCCGCCGAGAAGCCGGACGCCGAAGTGTCGCTGACCGACAACGAGCTGGCAGTCCTGCGGGGCGCGGCGGATGGCGAGACCTACGCCGAGACAGCCCGCCGGATCTTCCTCACCGAGAAGTCTGTGTCCAACGTGGCGATCCGCGTCATGCGGAAGCTCGACGCCAAGACCATGGCCCAGGCCGTGCATCTCGCCCACCAGGCGGGCCTGCTGCGGAGGGAGCGGCACGGGGATCACGCGGGCTACACGGCGCATCTTCGTCGCGGGGAGCGGCCGTGCGGGCCGTGCCGGCTGGGGGAGCGGGCGTACCGCAACGCCCAGCGGGCCGGGCGGGAGGCGGCGTGATGGATGACCGCCACGTCCGCGCACTGGACCGGGCGCACGCTCTGGCTGAGGAGTGGTCGGGCGACCAGTCGCCGATCACTCGGGCTAAGGCGGCCGAGTTGTTGATGGAGGTGCTGCAACTCGACGGCTGGACGGTGAGCGAGCCGCGGCTGGCGTTGCGGGCCGTACCGGATCCCGAGCCCCTCAGCGCCCGTCTGCGGCCCGTTCCCGCCGTGAAGGCTCCCGAGCCCCGTTGCGGGGCTCCACGGCCCCTCTGGGCGACTCGCGGCACCCGGACGCCGCCCAGGGTCCGCGACACCCTCAACGGCCCGCGGGCGCCCGCACAGCCCCTCCAACTGCCCCCGTGCAGCTCACCCTCGCCGCCGTGACCTTGCCCGTCCCGATCCCATCCCGCCGCCGGCGCGGCCGACGCGTCCACGACCTGCCCGACATCGCCAACTACACGCCGAGGGAGACCCACCGATGAGCCCGATGAAGTCGCCAGTGCCCGAGCCGACACCCGACCAGATTGAGCTGATCATGATGCAGCTCCTCAAGGCCGCCCGAAGCGTCAAGGCCCACACCGACGAGCGGGCCCTCATCCGCATCGGCAAGCGCGCCGGATACCTGTGGGCCCACCGCGGCTGCCCCTGGAAGGGCTCCTTCAACTTTCTCACCAGTCAGAGGTGCATCCACTGCGGCGCACCCCGCCCCACAGTCCAGCCGTAACCACCACGGCCCGGCCGCCGTCCACGTGGCCGGGCCCCAACCACCGGAGACCACCCGATGACTGACACCAGCCCCGCCGACCAGATCCGCGCCGCCGCCGAGAAACTGCGCGCCCTCGCCACCGCCGCAGCCAAGGACAGCGGCAGCCCCGACTGGATCGCCACCCGCCACTTCCCCGACCAGCCCGACGCCACCTTCACCACCCTCTGGACCGACAGCCACACCGTCCTCATGCGCGGAGGCGGCAGGCACCGGGCGCCCTACGTCCATGCCCCGGTCGGCGACTACATCGCCGCCATGGGCCCGACCGCCGGCCTCGCCATCGCCGCCTGGCTCGACAGCGCAGCCGAGGACGCCGAGCAGATCGGCGCCGATCCGCACGCGCTCGCCGTTGCCCGCCAGCTGCTGGGCGAGGAGTCCGGCCGTGCGTGAACTCGCCGCGGCTGCCGTGCTGCTCGCCGCCGGGTACGCCCTCGGCCGCTGGCGCCCCGCCCGCCGCGCCTCCGACTGGGCTAACTGGAAGAAGTACCGCCCTGTCTTGAACGGGGTTCGTTGGCCCCGGGGGAACGGAGCCAGTGGCCCCACCCCCTCGAACGGCCAGACGACCGTTCACCCGCGCCTCGGACGGCCTCTTCTCGCTGGCTGCGCTTGTGCGCGGACCACCGACGGCCCGCCAGTCGAACACCTGGCGGAGCCAAAACAACTCGGCGGGGTGGGGCCTGGTGAACCCGGCGGAGACAACCGCCCATCCGCGCGCCGCCACGGGCCCGTCTGGTGGGCCGTCTGGCTCGTCCTCTCGGCCGAGAACATCGCGTGGCTGATCACTCACCCGATCCAGGGCTCCCGCGCCTGGCGGCACCGTCACGACGCGCTCCCGCCCCGTAGTGCACCCCTCCGCTTCCGTAGCATCACCGACCAGGAGAACCGATGACCGACACCACCCCGGCCCCCGCGGTCGGGCAGATCTGGCAGGACAACGACCCGCGTGGCCACGGCCGTCGCATCCGGATCGTCGAGGTCGGCGACACGCACGCCGTCGTCGTGCTGCACCAGCCCCGCCTGCCCGTGAGCAGCGCCAAGCCCGGCCGCCGGACCCGTATCCGCCTCGACCGGTTCCGGCCCACCAGCACCGGCTACAGGTACGTCGGCCAGGACGGAGGCGACCAGTGACCGGACAGCCCCCGTACCGCGCCTTGCTGGCCCGCCTGGAGGAGGAGCGGGCCAAGAGCCTCCGCAACGCCCCGCTGTGCACCGCGCCCGAGGCGCGGCTCGTCAACGAGGGCATGGCCGCCGCCCACCGCATCGACGCCGTCCACGTGCTCGCCGTGTTCGAGGGGCCGGAGGCGGCGGCAGCGTACATGCGGGGCGAGGCTGTGGAACTGGCCGCAGCCGGTGTTGCAGACGCCGCAACACCGGCCGGCGAGGCCCGCCCTGGCCGTGCGGTTCTGTTCGTCACCGTGGACGCCCCCGACGATGCGCACGCCGTCCGTTGGGCTGGGATCCTCCGCGATCTGGTCCACGCCGAACACGGCGACACCATGCGCCTGCACACCGCCATCGAGCTGGAGACGGAGAACAACCCGCTCGACATCCCACCCGCCTGACCCCGGACGTGCGTGAGCCGCACCTGGTGGGGTGCGGCTCCGGTGGGGGTCAGGCGTCCGGCTGGGTGGGGCGCTCTCGCTCTTCGCGTTCTCGCTGCTCGCGGGCTGCGATGACGATGTCACGGTCCGGGCGGGTGG
This sequence comes from Streptomyces sp. NPDC097640, assembly GCF_040302705.1. Classification (NCBI taxonomy): domain Bacteria; kingdom Bacillati; phylum Actinomycetota; class Actinomycetes; order Kitasatosporales; family Streptomycetaceae; genus Streptomyces; species Streptomyces sp. NPDC097640. Next base: position 2,128 of record NZ_JBEOSB010000006.1, on the reverse strand, counting down.
GCAGTTTGGCGCCGGGCTCGCGGATGTACCAGTCGATCAACTCGCGGATGACCGTGGCGCGCTCCGTTCCCATGGCCTTCGCGGCGGCGTCGAAGTCGTACCAGGTGTCGCCGATGCGGATCTGGCGAGCGGGTGTCTTCGGCGCGTTCGGCATGCGTGAACCGTATCGGGCTGTAGCTACAGGCTTCAAAGTGGGCCCCTCTCTACGTGTAGCTACGGATCCCTGGTGGGTGTAGCTACAAAATCTTGTCTCGGCGACTTGCGGTGTAGCTACACCCACCGTAAGGTGTAGCTACACCCCGAGGCAAGCAGGGAGAGACCGTGAGTGTGATGACCGAGAACAAGACCGAGACGTTCGAGGGCGTCGACTTCAGCAACGTGCACGAGGGCGACCGGCTCCAGTTCATCACCCGAGAGACCGGGTTCAACGGACGCGGCCTGTACTCGCGCACCGGCACGGTCACCAAGGTCACCGCGAAGACGGTCCAGGTCGACTGTGGCCGGGACAGTTGGAAGAGGACCGCCGTCCTGCGCCGAGCCGACTGGCACTCCCGCGACGTCCGCAGGGTCGTCACCGAGCGGCCCGCCCGTCGGCCGTACAACGCCGAGCACGTGCAGATCGTGGACCAGGGCCTCGTCATGACCGCGCTGTACATCCCCGACCCGGAGCAGGCCAAGGACCCGGCGCACGTGTTGGAGAACATCCTGGACTGCCGGTACGAGAACGTTGAGGTGGTCGCCACGGCCACGCGGCACTTCAAGAGCGAGGGTGCGGCCGTATCTGGGTGGGTCATCGCCAGCGGCAACGACTACGGCAGCGAGGGATACCCCAACAAGCGCGACATGCGCAAAGCCCTGGACATCACCATCGCCGACTACTTCACCCGCTGACCCAGGAACGAGGAACCGGCCATGCGCGAATACGGCATCTTCAGCGAAGAGGGCGGCGGCTGCATCTACGCCCCGTGCTACTCCCCCCAGGAGGCGGAGGCCGAGCGGCAGCGCCTGATCACTGTGGACGGCGAGGACGCCGACGACCTGACCGTGCGCGAACTGTGCTTGGACCACGAGGAGCAGCCGAAGGACAGCTGCGAGGAGTGCGCCGACGAGGGCTGTGGAGCGATCGACCCCGAGGACCTGGACGCGTGCGGCGAGTGCTCTGACTGCACCGGACAGAGCTGACCATGAGTGGCCCGCGCGCCTGTGACTCGTGCAGCGGCGACACGGCATTCGAGCGTCGGGTCCGCTGCACGCGCTGCGGCGGACAGGTGCACCGGACGTGCCGAGACGTCGAACGCATCTGCTGGTACTGCCGCTGGATCGAAGCCCGACGCCGAGGGGAGCGGCCGGAAGCGCCGCGCCCGACTCGGCCGAACCCCTTCGAGGGTGACTGACCCCCACCCACCTACCGCGTCCGGCCTTCGGGCCGGGCCTTCACCCACCACCGCCAACCGCAACACAGGGAGACCGACGTGGCCGTGCTCAACCTCGACGAGAGCAAGCAGTATGCGACCGACTACTCCACCGATGGTGGTCGAACTTGGGTCGCTGAAAGCTCCGGTCACTGCTCCGCGATGGTCGTCGCCGAAGTCCTTCACGCCGACGAGCTCGGCCTTCCCGTCGAGGTGAACGGCCCCATCGTCACCATCTGTGACGGGAACGGCGTCACCCGCTGGACCCCCACCTCCTGACCCTGCCCGGCCTTTTGTGCGACACCGAGCGGGGGCAAGCACCAGCCTCCGCCGAGCCAAGCTGAAACTCCTTCACCACCGGCCAACCGCACCGCCAACCCGCATAGGAGATTGCAATGAGCCGAGCCATGGACCGCATCCGCCGCGAGGCGATGGAGGAGTACGGAGACGCCCCCGCAACCGCGATCGAGGCGCTGAACCACGTCCTCGCTGTCTTCGCCGACGCGCCCGACAGCCGCATGGTCCTGGAGGCCACCAATGGCATCTACGGCGACGGTGTCCGTACCGGTCTCACCATGGGTGACCTGCGCGCCCTCCGTGCCCAGCTCGCCTAACCCGGTCTGTTTCTAGCGGGGTGAAGTAGAGCCGGTAGGGCGGTGGTTTTGGAGACCACTGGTTCGGCGGTGGGAATGAGAGCCACCTGGTGTGATGGTGTG